>VEPJ01000095.1 GCA_012026925.1 Gammaproteobacteria bacterium
TCGGCGAGCTCGGCCCGCGCTTCAAGGCGCGCCCGGGCGGCTACACGCGCATCCTGCACATGGGCGTGCGCGCCGGCGACAACGCCGACATGGCGCTGATGGCGCTCGTGGACCGCGCGGCCCCGGCCGAGGCGGCCAAGCCCGCGGAGGAAGGCGAGAAGAAGCCCAGGGCGCGCAGGAAGAAGGCGTCCGAGCCGGCCGCCGCCGACGCTGGCGCGGGCGAGGAGCCCGCGAAGAAGCCGCGCGCGCCGCGCAAGAAGAAGACCGCGGCGGCCTGAGTCCAGGAGCCGTTTCGGGATGAGGAAGCCGGGTGAAAGCCCGGCTTCTTTTTTTTTCGTCCTTGAAATATCGTGGTCTCGAGCTGGTCTTCGCTGCCACCGGGCGCCGTGCGCCCCGTCTGGGAGAAATCACATGAGCCTGATGACCGAGTTCAAGGAATTTGCGATGAAGGGCAACGTCGTCGACATGGCGGTCGGCGTCGTCATCGGCACTGCCTTCGGCAAGATCGTCTCGTCGCTCGTCGGCGACGTCGTCATGCCCGTGCTGGGCAAGATCGTCGGCGGCATGAACTTCACGGACCTCGCGATCAGCCTCGGCGCCGGGCCCGATGGCAAGGAAGTACTGCTGAAGTACGGGGTGTTCCTGCAGAGCGTGTTCGACTTCGTCGTGATCGCCGCGGCGATCTTCATGGCAATCAAGGCGATCAACAAGTTGAAGACGCCTCCTCCGGCAGCCGCGCCCGCGGCCCCGCCGCCGGACGTCGTCCTGCTCACCGAGATCCGCGACCTGCTGAAGAAGTAAGCGAAGGGGACGCTTCCCTATTCCCGCAGGGAGGAATAGGGAAGCGTCCCCTTTTTAACGGCAGGAAAAAGGGTAGCGTCCCCTAGTTGGCGAACGCGTCGCGAGTGAGGTTCTCCGGCGCGCCCGCGGTGCACACCACGTTGTCCTCGATGCGGATCCCGCCGTAGGGCCGCAGGCGCTCGACGGCATCCCACCGGATCCGCCGCCCATGGTCGCGTCCGCGGGCCTCGTCGAGCAGCAGGTCGATGAAGTAGAGTCCCGGCTCGACCGTCACGACGAAGCCCGGCTCGAGCACGCGGGTCAGGCGCAGGTACGGGTGGCCGGCCGGCCGCGGGATCTCGCCGCCGCTCGCGTCGCGCGCGAGCCCCGCGACGTCGTGCACCTGCAGCCCGAGCAGGTGCCCGATGCCGTGCGGGAAGAACACGCTCGAGAGCCCGGTCGCCACCGCCTCGTCCGGATCGCCGTCGATGATGCCGGCGGAGCGCAGCAGGCCGGCGATCAGCCGGTGCGCCAGCAGGTGGACGTCGCGGTAGTCCGTGCCGCTGCGGATCGCGGCGCAGAGCTCGAGCTGCAGTGCATCCATGCCCGCGACCAGCCCGGCGAAGTCACCGTCGTCCGCGGCATAGGTTCGCGTGATGTCGGCGGCGTAGCCGCGGAACTGCGCGCCCGCGTCGATCAGGAACGAGCGCCGCGGAACGCCGCGCTCCCGTCGGAGGTGCTGGTAGTGAAGCACGGCCGCACCCTCGTTGAAGGCGATGATGTTGCCGTACGGCAGCTCTTCGTCGCGCTGGCCGACCGCCGCACAGTAGGCGAGGTGCGTCTCGAATTCGGAAGCGCCGGCGCGGAAGGCGTCCCGCGCCGCCACGTGGCCGCGGGCTGCGAGCACGGATGCGCGGCGCATGCACTCGACCTCGTAGGGGGTCTTCACGGCGCGGTGGTAATGCAGCTCGTCCAGGAGCGCGGCAGGGTTCACCGCGGCAAAGCCCCAGGCGTCGAAGCCCGCCTGCCACTCGCCGATGAATGCGATGCGGCGGCCGGCGAGCCCGAGCAGTTCCCGCGCGCTGCCCGGATCCCGCAGCACCTCGAGGCGGAATTCACGGAGCCAGTCGCCGGTCGGCAACTCGGGCGGCTTGTGCCAGTAGTCCGCTGGCTGGTGGAAGCAGAGCAGTGGCGCCTGCCCCGGCACGTAGCCGACGAAGCACTGCTGCGCATCGCCGAGCGGGACCCACTGCGCGAAGTGAGGATTCGCGCGGAAGGGATAGGTCCGGTCGTCCAGGAAGGAGTACCCCGCGCAACCCGAGAACATAACGAGCCCGTCGAAACCGTGCGCTGCAAGGGCCCGGTCGGTGCGGCGCCTGACCTCGGTAAGGTGGGCCGGGTAAAGCGAATCGACTTCGATGGGCATGTCGGGCGTCCCGTCTTGGGCAGGAAGGGCGCCATATTGCCCAAGACGGCGTGCTGTCGCCATTCAGAGACAGTTCCGGCGCATCCAATCCGGTGCGACGACCCTAGAATTCCCTTCGTGCATTCGCCGGGCCTCGGGCACCGGTCCGCCCCGGGCGACTGCTGATTCATCGTTCCGTCCTATCACCGATCCATGGGGTATTGCACATGAACACGAAGATCGCCCTTGCCGCTGCCCTGGCCGCCCTGGCCCTCGCTGGCTGCGCGAAGAAGGAAGAGGCCGCCACGCAGGACGCCGCCGCCCAGGCGGGTGCTGCTGCCGGCGCCGCGGTTGACGCCGCTGCCCAGGCCGGCCAGGCCGCTCAGGACGCCGCTGCCGCCGCTGGCGACGCCGCTGCCGCCGCTGGCCAGGCTGCTGCCCCGGCCGCCGCCGACGCCGCTGCCGCCGCTGGCGACGCCGCTGCTGCTGCTGGCCAGGCTGCTGCCGACGCCGGCGCGGCTGTCCAGGAGGCCGGCCAGGCCGCCCAGGACACGACCAAGAAGTAATCGGTCGCTCAGCGCAAGCTGATCAGGAAGGGCGGGTCCCGGCCGGGGCCCGCCCGACCTTCCAGGTAGAAACCGGCCCCGGGCGCCCGGCCCGGCAACCTCCAGGCGGAGGCTGGCTCGAGCGCAGTGCCCGTCACGTTACGAGACGCGCGCGACTCCGAAGGCGACCGCGAGTGGATTCGAGCGGTCTACCGGGACTATCTGTCCGAACTTTCCGCCAGCAAGTCCGGCATCTTCCCGGCGCTCGGCGAGTGGGCCGTGCGCGAGGGCGAGTTCCTCGCCGGCTGGTTCCACGATTCCACCGCCCATCCCTTCGTCATCCTCCATGACGGACTCCGCGTCGGTTTCGCGCTGGTATCGCGTCCGGCCGCGTTTCCGCGCCCGAGTGCCGATTACCGCATGGCGGAATTCTTCATCGTCGAGCCCGCGCGGCGTCGTGGCGTCGGTGCCGGTGCCGCGGCACTGCTTTTCAGCCGGTTCGCAGGCGACTGGGAAGTGGTGGAGGACCAGTACAACCGTCCTGCGCTCGGCTTCTGGCGCCGGGTGATCGCCCGGCAGACGGGCGGCCGCTACACGGAGACGCGCTCGGCGGGCGAGGTATTCCACCGGTTCCGGACTCTGGCGCGGCCGACGACGGCGTCGGCGTGAATCGCCCCCGATCCTAGGCCGAACGGCGCTTCGCCGGCCCGGGCGAGCGGCCCGCCGCCGCGAGGACGCGCTTCAGGTACTCACCGGTGTGGGATCCCGGCGCGCGCGCGACGTCCTCGGGCGTGCCGGTCGCGACGAGGTGGCCGCCACCGTCCCCGCCCTCCGGCCCGAGGTCGATCACCCAGTCCGCAGTCTTGATCACGTCGAGGTTGTGCTCGATGACGACGATCGTGTTGCCCTCGTCGCGCAGCCTGAGCAGCACGGCAAGGAGCTGCTCGATGTCGTGGAAGTGCAGTCCCGTGGTGGGCTCGTCGAGGATGTAGAGGGTGCGCCCCGTCGCGCGCTTCGCGAGCTCCCGCGCGAGCTTGACGCGCTGCGCCTCGCCGCCCGAGAGCGTCGTCGCGTTCTGTCCCAGCCGAACGTAGGACAGGCCGGTCTCGAGCAGCATCTGCAGCCGCGACTGCAGCGCGGGCACGTTGCGGAAGAACGTGGCCGCGTCCTCGACCGTCATCTCGAGGACCTCGTGGATGTTGCGGCCCTTGTAGCGGATCTCGAGCGTCTCGCGGTTGTAGCGCATGCCGCGGCACGCGTCGCAGGTGACGTAGGCGTCGGGCAGGAAGTGCATCTCGACCTTGATGACGCCGTCGCCCTCGCAGGCCTCGCAGCGGCCGCCGCGCACGTTGAAGCTGAAGCGGCCCGGGTCGTAGCCGCGCGCGCGGGCCTCGGGCACCTCGGCGAACAGCTCGCGGATCGGCCCGAACAGCCCCGTGTAGGTGGCCGGGTTCGAGCGCGGCGTGCGGCCGATCGGGCTCTGGTCGATGTCGATGACGCGGTCGACCTGCTCGAGCCCCTCGATCGCGCGGCAGGGCGCGCCGCCTTCGTTGGAGTCCTGGAGCGACGCGGCGACGTGCCGGTAGAGCGTGTCCACGACCAGCGTGGACTTGCCCGAGCCCGAGACGCCCGTGACGCAGGTGAGGAGCCCGAGCGGAACCTCTACCGAGACGTCGCGCAGGTTGTTGCCGCTCGCGCCCACGATCCGGATCGCGCGGCCCGGCTGCGCCGGCGTGCGGATGCGCGGCACCGGGATGCTGCGGCGACCGCTCAGGTACTGCCCGGTCAGGGAATCGGGCGACGTCTCGACGTCGGCGGGCGTGCCCTGCGCGACGACGCGCCCGCCGTGCACTCCCGCGCCCGGGCCGAGGTCGACGACGTGATCCGCCTGCCGGATCGCATCCTCGTCGTGCTCCACGACGAGCACCGTGTTGCCGAGGTCGCGCAGCCGCGTGAGCGTGTCGAGCAGCCGCTGGTTGTCGCGCTGGTGGAGGCCGATGGAGGGCTCGTCGAGGATGTACATGACGCCCACGAGCCCGGAGCCGATCTGGCTCGCGAGCCGTATCCGCTGCGCCTCGCCGCCCGAGAGCGTCTCGGCGCTGCGGTCGAGCGAGAGGTAGTCGAGCCCGACGTCGCTCAGGAACGTGAGCCGGTCGGACACCTCGCGCACCAGCCGGTTCGCGATCTCGCCGCGCCACCCGCCGAGTTCGAGCTCCGCGAAGAAGCGGCGCGAGTCCGCGATCGGCAGCGCGGCCAGCTCGGGCAGCGTGCGCCCGGCGACGAACACGTTGCGCGCCGCGAGGCTGAGGCGGCTGCCGGCACAGTCCACGCACGCGCGAGTGCCGCGGTACTTCGCCAGCTCCTCCCGCACCGTAGCCGACTCGGTCTCGCGGTAGCGCCGCTCGAGGTTCGGCAGGATCCCCTCCCAGGCATGGCTGCGTTTCGCGCTGCCGCCGCGCGCGTCGAAGTACCGGAACTCGATGCGCTCCTCGCCGCTGCCCCAGAGCAGGACGTGGCGCACGGCCTCGGGCAGGTCGTTCCACGAGGTCTCGATGTCGAAGCGGTAATGCCGTGCGAGCGACTGGATGAGCTGGAAGTAATACGCGTTGCGGCGGTCCCAGCCGCGCACCGCGCCGCCGGCGAGCGACAGCGACGGGTTCACCACGACGCGCGCGGGATCGAAGAACTCCTGCACGCCGAGGCCGCCGCACGTGCCGCACGCGCCGCTCGGGTTGTTGAACGAGAACATGCGCGGCTCGAGCTCGGCGAGGCTGTAGCCGCAGGTCGTGCAGGCATAACGGTTCGAGAACACGAGTGGCTCGCGCGCCGTCTCGTCCTGGAACGCCAGTCGCGCGACGCCCTGCGACAGGGAGAGGGCGGTCTCGAACGACTCCGCGAGCCGCTGCCCGGCGTCGGGGCGCACCCGCAGCCGGTCCACGACGGCGTCGATCGCGTGGCGTCGCCGCGGGTCCAGCGCGGGCGTCGAATCGAGCTCGACGAGCCGTCCGTCCACGAACGCGCGGACGAACCCCTGCGTGCGCAGGTGCTCGAGGGCGTCGGCGTGTTCGCCCTTGCGGTCCTGCACCACCGGCGCGAGCAGCAGCACCGCCGTTCCCTCCGGCAACGCCAGCACCTGGTCCACCATCTGGCTCACGGTCTGCGCGGCGAGTTCCTGGCCGTGCTCGGGGCAGCGCGGCACGCCGGCCCGGGCGAAGAGCAGGCGCAGGTAGTCGTAGATCTCCGTGACGGTGCCGACGGTCGAGCGCGGGTTGTGCGAAGTCGCCTTCTGCTCGATCGCGATGGCGGGGGAGAGCCCCTCGATGTGGTCGACGTCCGGCTTCTCCATCACCGACAGGAACTGCCGCGCGTAGGCCGACAGCGACTCGACGTAGCGCCGCTGGCCCTCCGCGTAGATGGTGTCGAAGGCCAGCGACGACTTGCCGGAGCCGGACAGCCCGGTGATCACGATCAGGCGGTCGCGGGGCAGGTCGAGGTCGATCCCCTGCAGGTTGTGGGTTCGGGCACCGCGAATGCGTATGACGTCCATGGCAAGCGTCCGGATTCCGACGGTCGGCGGGCAGCCTGCTAATATAGGCCGAGCCTCAGAGGCAACGCCAATCCGTACCCAGGACAAGACAAGCAAGCCGGCGCTCTCGCCGCAGGAGCGCCGATCCGTCGGTGCGCTCGCCGCGATCTACGCGACGCGCATGCTCGGCCTGTTCCTGCTGCTGCCGGTGCTGGCGCTCTATGCGCGGCAGATGCCGGACTACACGCCGGAACTCCTGGGCCTCGCCATGGGTGCCTACGGGCTCACTCAGGCGGTGCTGCAGATCCCGTTCGGCCGCTGGTCCGACCGCTACGGCCGCAAGCCGCTCATCACGATCGGCCTGCTGCTCTACGCCGCCGGTTCGCTGCTCGGTGCCATGGCGCATTCGCTGCTCGCGCTCTTCGTCGCGCGAATGGTCCAGGGCGCCGGCGCGGTCTCGGCGTCCGTGACCGCCCTGCTTGCCGACCTGACCCGCCCGGAGGTGCGCACCCGGGCGATGGCGTTCGTCGGGATCAGCATCGGCCTGTCGTTCGTGGTGGCGCTGGTGCTCGCGCCGGTGCTCGACGCCGTGATCGGCGTACCGGGCATCTTCCTGGTCATGCTCGCCATGGCGCTGACGGGGCTCGCGCTCCTGTACGTGGCCGTGCCGGTCGAGCCGGAGCGCAGCGGCGGAGCCGAGGGCCGCGAGTTCTCCGCGATGGCCGACATCGTGACGCGCCCCGCGTTGCGGCCGCTCTACGCCGGCGTCTTCGCGCTGCACTTCATCATGACGGCGACGTTCCTCTCGGTGCCGCAGGTGCTTGTGACCGACCTCGGCATGCCGGTCGCCGGCCACTGGAAGGTGTACCTCGGCGTGTTCGTGGTCTCGATCGCGGGCACGGTCCCGCTGATCCTCGCGACCGAGCGCGGCGGGCAGGGCAAGCGCGTGTTCGTCGCGGCCGTGGCGCTGGTCGCCTGCGCCCAGTCGCTCCTCGGTCTCGACCACGCGCACCTCTGGCGGGTCATGGCGGCACTGACGCTGTTCTTCGCCGTCTTCAACTACCTCGAGGCACGGTTGCCGGCGCTGCTCACGCAGGCCGCGCCTGGTACGGACCGGGGCGCGGCCCTGGGCATCTTCGCGACCGCCCAGTTCCTGGGCGCGTTCCTGGGCGGCGCCGTTGGTGGCTTGCTCCTGGGGCGGTTCGGGCTGACCGGGGTCTTCTGGGGGAGCGCGGCCGTCGCCGCGACCTGGGCGGCCATCGCGGCCGCCAGCACCATGGGCGCGCCAATTTCGCACGGACGCAGCTGATTCATCGTTTCCGCCGGGGCCGCCCGGTACCGTAAGATTCGACTCCATTCCAAGCGGGTAGGTGCCATGGCACGCGGTATCAACAAAGTCATCCTGGTCGGCAATCTCGGCAAGGATCCCGAGACGCGCTACATGCCGAACGGCAAGGCCGTCACCAATTTCAGCATCGCCACCTCGGAGAGCTGGAAGGACAAGCAGACGGGCGAGCAGCGCGAGCAGACCGAGTGGCACAACATCGTCATGTACGACCGCCTCGCCGAGATCGCCGCGGAATACCTGCGCAAGGGCTCGCAGGTGTACGTCGAGGGCCGCATCCGCACGCGCAAGTGGCAGGACAAGGAAGGCCGCGACCGCTACACCACCGAGATCA
>VEPJ01000153.1 GCA_012026925.1 Gammaproteobacteria bacterium
GGCTTCCACTTCAAGTGGAACATGGGCTGGATGAACGACACGCTGCGCTACGCGGAGCTCGACCCCGTGCACCGCAGGTTCCACCACGACCTCGTGACGTTCTCGTTCGTGTACGCGTGGTCCGAGAAATTCGTGCTGCCGATCTCCCACGACGAAGTCGTGCACGGCAAGGGCTCGCTGCTCGACAAGATGCCGGGCGACGAGTGGCAGAAGCGTGCGAACTACCGCTGGTTCCGTGCCTACATGACCGCGCACCCCGGCAAGAAGCTGCTCTTCATGGGCAGCGAGTTCGGCCAGTGGCACGAGTGGCGCGACGAGCACTCGATCGACTGGCACCTGCTGGAGGACGCGAAGCATCGCGGCCTGCTCGACCTGAACCGCGACCTGAACCGCATGTACGCCGACCTCCCGGTGCTGCACGCGGGCGACGCCGACCCGGCGGCCTTCGCGTGGATCGACCTGCACAACTCCGACCAGAGCGTCTTCGCGTTCCTGCGCCGCGACACCGCCCACCCCGAAGCGCCGCCGCTCGTGTGCGTCTTCAACTGCACGCCGGTGCCGCGCGACGACTACTGGATCGGCGTCCCGGAAGCCGGCACGTACGCGAAGCTGCTCGACAGCGATGCCGGGCGTTACGGCGGCTCGTCGTACAACTGCCAGGACCGGGTGACCGCGGACGCGCAGCCTTCGCACGGTTATCCGTTCCGGCTCCGGCTCAACCTGCCGCCGCTGGCCGCGCTCTACTTCCGCGCCGAGCGCTGAGCGCCGAGCCGTGGACCAGCGTGCGTTCGGCCGGACGGGCCTGACCGTTCCCGCGCTGGGCTTCGGCGCCATGCAACTCGGCGATCCGCGCCTGCATGAGGACGAAGCGGCCGATGTCCTGAACGGCGTGCTCGATCTCGGCCTGACGCTCGTCGACACCGCGCGTTCCTACGGGCTGTCCGAGGAGCGAATCGGGCGGCACCTGGCGCGGCGTCGCGACGAGTTCGTGCTGTCGACCAAGGTCGGCTACGGCGTGGACGGCGTGCGGGACTGGACGTACGAGTGCGTGATGGCCGGTGTGGATGCGGCGCGGAACCGCCTCCGCACCGACGTGATCGACGTCGTCCACCTGCACTCCTGCGACATCGGGCTGCTGCGCGCAGGCGAGGTGTCGCGCGCGCTCGAGCGCTGCCGGGAGCTCGGCAAGCTGCGCGTCGCGGCATACTCGGGGGACGATGCGGCGCTCGGGTTCGCCATCGAGAGCGGCGCATTCGGCAGCGTGCAGGCGTCGGTGAACCTGTGTGACCAGCAGTCGCTCGAGGCCCTGCCGAATGCGCAGCGGCGTCGGCTCGGCACGATCGCGAAGCGGCCGCTGGCCGGGCGGCCATGGGCGGGATCGCGCCCATCGCTCGATGCGGCCGAGAGCGAATATCACAGGCGCTTCAGGGCCTTGCGTGAGGCCGGGCTTGCTCCCGACTTTGCGGACTGGGACGCAGCGGCGCTCCGATTCGCCGCTTACGCTCCCGGCGTGGACTGCGTTATCGTCGGCGGCACCCGCCTGCGGCACCTGGAAAAGAACGCCGCGGCCGTCTCGTCGGGCCCCCTCGGGCCGGAGCAGGAAGCCGCGATTCGCAGGGCCTTTGCCGCGGTTGGAACCGACTGGCGAGGATTGATCTGATGACCGACCCGCAGGCCACGACGGCCGACGAAGCGCCCTTCCTCGAGGCGGGCTCCGCGCAGCCGCTCGGGGCGAGCTGGACAGGCCGGGGCATCAACTTCGCGGCGTTCTCGGCGAACGCAACGCGCGTCGAGCTGTGCCTGTTCGACGCCACGGGGCGGCGCGAGACCGCGCGGCTCGAGCTACCGGCGCGCACCGGCGACATCTGGCACGGTTTCCTGCCTGCCCGCTTCGGCGGCCCCGGCACGCTCTACGGTTATCGCGTCCACGGGCCGTACCAGCCTGCGGAAGGTCACCGCTTCAATCCCGCCAAGCTGCTCGTGGATCCTTGCGCCACGGCGCTCGTCGGCGACCTCACCTGGCATCCGTCGCTGGGCGGCGCCGAACCCGGCAACGACTGGATTCCCGACGAGACGGACAGCGCGGACTACGTGCCGCGATGCCGTGTGGTCGATTCCGCGTTCGACTGGGGCAGCGTGCGCTCACCGAGCGTCCCCTGGCGCGACACGATCATCTACGAGCTGCACGTGAAGGGATTCACGCAGCGGCATCCCGGCGTGCCCGAGCCCCTGCGCGGCAAGTACCTCGGTCTCGCCGAGCCCGCCGTGCTCGACCACCTTCGCAAGCTGGGCGTCACTACCGTCGAGCTGATGCCCGTGCAATCGTTCGTGAGCGAGCAGTTCCTCGTCGGCAGGGGACTCACGAACTACTGGGGCTACAACCCGCTCGCGTGGTTCGCACCGGATGCGCGCTATGCGGTGAGCGACCCGGTCGCCGAGTTCTAGACGATGGAGCGCGCGCTGCACGACGCGGGCCTGGAGGTCGTGCTCGACGTGGTGTTCTACCACACGGCCGAAGGCAACGAGCAGGGCCCGACGCTCAGCCTGCGCGGCTTCGACAACCTCACGTACTACCGGCTGGCGCACCAGAACCGTGCCCAGTACAAGAACTTCACCGGCTGCGGCAACACCGTCAGCTTCGACGACCCGGCCGTGCGGGCGCTCGTGATCGACTGCCTGCGCTACTGGACCGAGGAGATGCGGGTGGACGGCTTCCGCTTCGACCTCGCGACGGTCGTGGGCCGCGACCCGAGCGGCTTCAACCGCAACTCGCCGTTCTTCTCCGCGCTGCGCTCCGATCCCGCGCTCGCGTACGTGAAGCTGATCGCCGAACCGTGGGACGTCGGACCGGGCGGCTACCAGCTCGGTCACTTCCCGGCCGGCTGGTCGGAATGGAACGACCGGTACCGCGACTCGGTGCGGGCGTTCTGGCGCGGCGATCGCGGGCTGGTGGGCGCCTTCGCCGAGCGCTTCGCCGGCTCGAGCGATCTCTTCCGGCAGCACGGGCGCAAGCCCACGGCCAGCATCAACTTCGTCACCGCGCACGACGGTTTCACGCTGCGCGACCTCGTTTCCTACAACGACCGCCACAACGAGGCGAACCTCGAGCAGGGCGCGGACGGGCACTCGCACAACCTGAGCTGGAACTGCGGGGTCGAAGGGCCGACCGACGATCCCGGCGTGTGCGAGCTGCGGGCCCGCCAGATCCGCAACTTGCTCGCGACGCTGTTCCTGTCGCAGGGCGTGCCGATGCTGCTCGCGGGCGACGAGTTCGGCCACACGCAGGCCGGCAACAACAACGCCTACTGCCAGGACAACGAGATCGCGTGGCTGGACTGGAGCCACGCCGACGAGAAGGCGGAGTTGCTCGACTTCGTGCGCAGCCTCATCGACCTGCGTCGATCGCGGCTCTGGCTGCGTCGCGACACGTTCCTCAAGGGCACGCGCCGCGGCGCGCATGCGAAGGACGTGACCTGGCTGCATCCGTCCGGCCGCGAGTTCACGGACGCCGACTGGAACGACTCCGGATTGCAGTCGATCGCGGTGCACATGGACGGGGCGCCGTCGCGCGCTGCGAACAGCGGCGACCTGCACGTTAAATTCAACGCGGCCGACACGCACGTGGACATGGTCCTGCCGACGCCCCCCGAGAATTCGGCGTGGCGCGTGCTGTTCGACACGAGCGGCAGCCTGTCCGATGCCGCGTCGTCGTCGTACGCACCGGGGCAAGCGCTCAGGGTCGAGCGGCGCAGCTCCGTGCTGCTCGAGTCAGTGAATACGTAGTCATCCGGCGACTCTTGCGAGCCTTGCCCCGGTCAGGCATCGTCGCCACCCTCCCGGCGGTGGTTTCGTGATGCTCGATACCCTACTCGACCAGCTCGCGCGACAGTGCGGTATCGGCGACGCCTACCACAATTATCGCGGCGAACTGATGTCGGGCAGCGCGCGGACGAAGAGGGCGATCCTCGCCGCGATGGACTGCCCGACCGACGATCCGGATGCCGTCGCGCGCGTGCTGCACGAGCGCAGCGTGGCGCGCTGGCGCTCGCTGCTGCCGCCCGTGGCGGTCGTGCATCCGGGCCGCTCCAGCGTGGCGATCGCGGTGGGCGCCGAGGACACCGAGCGCTCGCTCGATTGGGTCGTGACGCTGGAAAGCGGCGGGCAGCTCGAAGGGCGCGTGCGCGTCGGCGATCTTCCCGAGCTCGAGCGCGGCAGCGTCGACGATCGCTGGCACACCCGCCGCGCCTTGCCGTTGCCGGAGCCGCTCGCACATGGTTACCACACGCTGCGCGTGACGACGGAGCGCGGTGCGGACGCGCAGTGCACGCTGATCTCGGCGCCGCGCCGTTGCTTCGAGCCGCAGGTGCTGCACGACGGGCGCCGGCTCTGGGGCGTCTCCGTGCAGCTCTACACGCTGCGCTCGAAGCGCAACTGGGGCATCGGGGACTTCGACGACCTCGAGGCGGTCGTGCGCGATTTCGCGCCGCGCGGGGCCTCGTTCATCGGCGTGAACCCGCTGCATGCATTGTTCCCGGGCAACCCCTGGCACTTCAGCCCATACAGCCCGTCGTCGCGCCACTTCCTGAACGTGCTCTACATCGCCGTCGAGCGCCTCCCGGAGTTCGCCGAGTGCGCCGTGGCACGCGATCGTGTCGCCGAGCCGGAGTTCCAGGCCGAGCTCGAGCGGCTGCGTAACACGTCCCACGTGGACTATCCGGGTGTCGCGCGCGCCAAGCTGCCGCTGCTGCGGTCGTTGTTCGGCCATTTCCGGCGCGAGCACCTGGCGCGGAATACCGCGCGTGCGGCGCAGTTCCGCGAGTACGTTGCGGAGCGGGGCGAGTCGCTTCGCCTGCACGCCCTGCACGACGCCATCGACGAGTGCCTGAGCAGCCAGGATCGCGGTCGTTACTGGGGCTGGCCCGTGTGGCCCGAGGACCTGCGTGATCCGGTGGGCGCCGGCGTGCGGGCCTTCGAGAGCGCGCACGCCGAGATCGTCGAGTACTACGCCTGGCTGCAGTGGCTCGCCGAGGAACAGCTCGGCGCCGTGCAGCGCGTGGCGCGCGACCTCGGCATGAAGGTCGGCCTCTACGGCGACTACGCGGTCGGCGTGAACCCGAGCGGTTCGGAGACCTGGTCCGACCAGGCCCTCTACCGCAAGGGCGCCGGCGTCGGCGCGCCACCGGACGCGCTCGCGCTCAAGGGCCAGGACTGGGGCATCCCGCCGCAGGACCCGAACGTCCTCACGGCGGAGGCGTACCAGCCGTTCCGCAACCTGATCGCGGCGAACATGCGGCACTTCGGTGCGCTGCGGCTCGATCACGTGATGGCCCTGTTCCGCCAGTGGTGGGTCCCGGTCGGCCTCGGCGCGACCGACGGCGGCTACGTGCACTATCCGCTGGACGACCTTATGTCGGTGCTCGCGCTCGAGAGCGAGCGCCATGCGTGCCTCGTGGTCGGGGAAGATCTGGGCACCGTGCCCCCCGAGATGTCGCACGCGATGGGCGAGCGGCACCTGTACTCGTATCGCGTGCTGCTGTTCGAGAAGCATCCCGACGGACGGTTCCGGCGGCCCGAGGAATATCCGCGGCGCGCGATTGCGACCGTCACGACGCACGACCTGCCGACGCTCGGCGGCTACTGGTCGGGCAACGACGTGGACCTTCGGCAGCGGCTCGCGCGCTACCCGAGCGACGAGGTCCGCCTGCAGGTGCTGGAGGAACGGATCCGGGACCGTGACGCGCTGCTCGCCGCCCTCCGGTCGACGGGCCTCATGCCGTCCGGTTGTGACGGGTCCCCGGCTTCCTACAGCGAGGCGCTCGCCCTCGCGATCCATGTCTACCTGGCGAGGAGCGCAGCGGCGCTCGTCGTGGTCCAGATCGAGGACCTCGTCGGCATGCTGGACCCGGTCAACGTGCCGGGCACGAGCGAGGAGCACGCCAACTGGCAGCGCAAGATGAGCTGCGGACTGGAGGACGTGTTCGCGAGCGACCACGTCGCCGGCCTGCGCGAGGCCGTGGCAGCAGCGCGAGGCGCCTGACCAAGCCACCGGCGCCGGCCGGGGCGTGGCATAAGTGCAACATTCGCCAGGTACTTGCTATGCATACGATTGCATCGCATTGCATAGTACTTCGCGCCTTGACTACGATCCCCCGTTGGAGAGTTGCAACACCAAGCCCATTGGGGGACCCAGCAGTGAGCAAGCCGCGCACGCCCGCTAGTGACCGGGCCAAGGAAAGTCTGATGTCGCCGATGTACCCGAACCGCCGCAGCGCCCTGTCGCTGGCCGTCGCCATCGCGTTGGGAATACCCGTCGTGGGTTACGCGGCTGATGCGCCCGCGTCCGACCAGGAACTAGAGGAAGTGGTCGTCACCGGTATCCGGGCGAGCATCCAGACCTCGATCCAGGTGAAGGCCGACCTGCAGAGCATCTCGGAAGTCGTCTCGGCCGAGGACATCGGCAAGCTGCCGGACACCAGCATCGCCGACTCGATCGCCCGCCTGCCGGGCGTGACGACGCAGCGCGCCGAAGGCCGCGCGTCCCTCATCAGCATCCGCGGCACCGACCCCGGCTTCTCCGTTGGCCTCATGAACGGCCGCGAGCAGGTGAGCACGGGTGACAACCGCGCCATCGAATACGACCAGTACCCCTCGGAGCTCATCAACCAGGTCGTCGTCTTCAAGACTCCGGACTCGCAGCTGGTCGCGCAGGGCCTCTCGGGCACGATCGACCTGCGCACGATCCGCCCGCTCGACTACGGCAAGCAGGCCGTCGTCCTCAACCTGCGCGGCGAACGCAATTCGCAGTCGGGTGACATGGGCGCGAATGCGCCGGAAAAGGGTTACCGCGCGAGCATCTCGTACATCGACCAGTTCATGGACGGCAAGCTCGGCGTCGCGGTCGGCTTCGCGCGCCTGATCTCCCCCATCGCGACCCAGGCCTTCGGCACGTACGAGCCCTGGGAGCCGGCGAAGGGCAATCAGTGGGACCCGAGGCTGAACCCCGGCATCCCGCCGGATGCCTACATCACCAAGGGCATGAAGGTGCGCAGCGACATGGGCACCAACGAGCGTGACGGCTATCTCGCCACGGTCGAGTACCGTCCGAACGACAACTGGGGCTCGATCCTCGACCTCTATTACACGGACGCGACCCAGGTCGATAACGCGCGCAGCCTCGAGGTCAACCTCGGCGGCTATCCGGGCCCGTGCTGCGACGGCCCGTTCCCTTCGGACTGGATCTTCGGGTACTCGAACGCGACCATCAAGCGGGACACGGTCGTTGCCGGAAACCTGAACAACGTGGTCCCGCTGGCGCGTAACTTCCGCTTCACGACCGACGACAAGATCTTCGCGGGCGGCTGGCTGAACGAGTTCCGGGTGACCGACCAGTGGCAGGTGCGCGCGGACCTGAGCTACTCGGGCGCCAAGCGCGACCAGTACCAGCCCGAGACGAACGCCCAGTACGTTCCCCAGACCGCGAACCCGAACCTGCCGCGCAACATCTACGACAACGGCTACGTCAACTTCAGAGATGGCAAGATGGGCCAGATGACGTTCGGTCTCGACTACGCGAGCCCGTTCGTGCAGGTCGGCCCGACGATCTACGGCGCGGGCTACGCCAAGAAGCCGCACGTCGAGGACACGCTGTGGGCGGGCAGCCTGGTCGGCATCCGCGAAGGCGAGGCCTGGTGGTTCTCGAACATGTCCTTCGGCCTGAACTACTCGGACCGTTCGAAGGACAAGAAGTCGCCCGAAGCCGGCCTGAGCACCATCAACAATGACTACTACTGGATCAGCGCGGCGCAGCGCCTGCGGCCGACCGACCTGAGCTACGCCAAGGCCGGCGACGCGCTGGCGTGGAACGTGAACCAGGTACTCAGGGCGTACTACAACCCGATCGTCTGGGGTAACCCCGAGACGCTGACGTACCTTGCCGGCAAGTGGTGGACGGTGGACGAGAAGGTGTGGACCGGCTTCGGCCGCGCCGAGCTCGACCATGTGCTGTCGGATTCCGTGACGCTCAAGGGCAACGCCGGCCTGCAGGTGATCTACTCTGACCAGAGTTCGGACTCGTTCGCGATCGTGAACGGCAAGCCGGCGCCGATCTCGGGCGGCAAGTCGTACACCGACGTGCTCCCGCAGGTGAACCTCGTGTTCGAGCTGCCGGATCGCCAGGCGGTGCGCTTCGCCGTGTCGCAGCAGATGGCCCGCGCACGCATGGACCAGTTGAAGGCCTCGACCGAGTACGGGTTCGACAACAGCACCGGCAAGCCGGGCGGTTCCGGCGGAAACCCCGAACTCGATCCTTGGCGCGCCTGGGCGGTGGACCTGTCCTACGACAAGTACCTGTCGGACTTCCAGGGCTACTTTTCCGGCGCGTTCTTCTACAAGGACCTCACCAGCTACATCTACAACACGACCGACAGCAACTACGACTTCTGCAACGCCGGGCTCCCGCCGCCGTCGAACCTCCCGGTTCCTCCGCTCTGCATCGGCAGCTTTACGACGCCGAAGAACGGACAGGGTGGCAACCTGTACGGCTTCGAAGCGTCGTTCGCACTGCCCTTCAGTGCGTTCGCGGACATGCTGGACGGGTTCGGCTTCGAGGCGAGCTACGCCTACACGAAGAGCAGCATCGAGATCGAAACGATCAATCCGCCGGGGGTCCTCGGCGGGGGCTTCGGCCTCGGCAAGATCCCGCTGCCGGGCCTGTCGGAGAACGTGGCCAACGGAACGTTGTACTACGAGAAGCACGGCTTCGCGGCGCGCTTCGCGGCCCGTTACCGCTCGAAGTTCATCGGCGAGGTCACGAACTTCGCGAACGACCGGGCGCTGCGCTACGTGGACGGTGGAACCTTGATGGACGCGCAGGTGAGCTACGCGTTCAGCGAAGGCAGCATGAACGGCCTCACGCTGCTCTTCCAGGTCAACAACCTGACGAACGAGCCGTACTACGCTTACAACGAGGATACGGTGCGGTACCAGGACTACCAGAAGTACGGCACCGTGTACCTGCTGGGCGCGACCTACAAGGTCGGCGGCCAGTAACGGCCACGCCGCGCCGGCGGGACGCCGGCGCGGACCTTCCCCTCCGAGCCCCCGGGACGCATGCCCCGGGGGCTCTTTTCATTCCGCGATCTCGCTGTTGCCTGCGACGCTGCGCCAGGCGACGGCCGCCAGCGCTAGACTCACCGCGCCGATCAGGAAAATGCCGCCCTTGTCGTCCATCGCGCTCACGATCGAGCCGACGCCGAGGCTCACGACGAGCTGCGGCAGCACGATCGAGAGATTGAAGACGCCCATGTAGAGGCCGATGCGGGACGGGTCCACGCGCTGCGACATGATGGAGAACGGCAGGCTGACGATCGCCGCCCAGCCGATGCCCATGACCGCCATCAGCAGGTAGAGGAATCCGGGCGAGAAGCCGAACAGGTACACGCCGGCGAAGCCCGCGGCCATCACGACGAGGCTCGCGAAGTGCACGGTCACGACGTCGAACCGCCGCGCCAGGGGCAGCAGCACGAGCGCAGGCAGGACCGCCGCGACCGCGTTCAGTGCCAGGAAGCTGCTGGAGAGCACCTTGCCGGTGGCGTCGCCGTCCAGCCCTGGGAAGCGCTGCTGCACGAACGCGATCATGTACACGAACATCGTCTGCACGCCGATCCAGCTGAGCGAGTTGGCCGCGAGCACCTTGCGGAAGTCCACGAGGTCCTCGCGCGCGAACTCGGCGCCGCGGCTCTGCGCGGTCAGCGTCTGCCAGAAGAGCACGGCCGTGACGACGGCGCAGGCCGCCTCCAGCCAGAGGCCCGGCGGCCGGATGCCGGCGAGCCGGAGGGCCATCGCGATCACGTCGTAGGCGAGAAAACCCCACAGCGGCCGAATCAGGTTCAGCAGGCCCGCGAGCGAGGTGCCGTGCGCGTGCGGCTTGCCTTCGGTCGCCGCGGCAACGCCTGGCAGGACGCGCGGCTCCTCGATCAGGAGCGCGGGGATCACCGAGAAGATCAGCACGAGCCCGACGGCGAAGTAGATGAGTGCGAAGTTGCCGAAGAACGCGCCGATCGCGTACGCGAGCACCCCGAAGGTGCCCGAGACCGTCTGCATCCACGTGTAGCCGCGCGTCCGTGCGATGCCCTCGGCCGTGACGTCGGTAATGATCGAGCGGGTCGGGTTGAAGCTCACGTTGATCGAGAGATCCAGCGCGAGCGCGACGGCGATCGCGACTCCCATCACGCCGTCGACACCGAGCTTCCCCGAGATCACGCCGATGTAGGGCAGGGCAAGGATCATGAGCGCGGCGAGGATGCCGCCGATGATGATGAACGGCCGGCGCCGGCCGCCCCAGAACCAGACGCGGTCGCTGATCACCCCGATCAGCAGCTGGCCGATGATGCCGGCAAGCGGGCCCGCGGCCCACACGAGCCCGATGTCGTGGATGTCGAGTCCGTACTTCGTCGAGAGGATCCAGCTCAGCACGGAGATCTGCACCGACAGGGCGAACCCCATCGCCGTGGCGGGCAGCGTCAGCAGGACGAGGAACGGCGTGGACAGCCGTCGCTGGATGCCGAGCATTTGGGATCTCCCTGGTCTGTGGTTCGTCCGGCGGCGGCGCAGCATTTCGCGCGCGACACGCCGTGTCAATCGACACCTTGCGTCCGACATGGCGAGCGCCGCGGCGGCGTGATTCAATCGGGTCGATGAACGAGACCGATGCTGCCGCGACGAGTCCGCCTGCAGGCCTTGCCCGACTGCGTCGCCTGCCGCTCGGCGCCGTCCGTCCGCGTGGATGGTTGCAGGCGCAGATGATGCGCGACCTCGAGCAGGGTTTCGCCGGCTGCCTCGATCACCTGAGTCCGCACGTGGCGCGCGACCTCTTTGCCGGGCGACTCGGGGATGCGGCGACGCATGCGGGTTGGTGGGACGCGGAGTCCCGCGGCAACTGGCTCTGGGGCTACACCATGCTGGGGCACCTGGGGGCTGTCGCCGCCCATCGTGAGCGCGCCGACGAACTCGTCGCAGCGCTGCGTTCGACGCAGGACCGCGACGGCTATATCGGGATCTACGAACCGGCGGCCCGCTACCCGGCGGGCGGCCTGGAGAACGGGGAACTCTGGGCCCAGTCGCGCGCGCTCATGACGCTCATCGGCCACTTCGAGTTGACCGGCGACGCGCGAAGCCTGGGCGCGGCGCGACGGGCGGCCGACGTGACGCTGCAGCAATACGGCGAGTTGCGGCCGCACTTCGGGCGGTCGAGCACGCTCGAAGACCGCACCGGACTGACCCACGGGCTCTGCTACGTCGATGCGCTCGAGGCACTGCACGAGAACACCGGAGACGGTCGTTACCTGGATTTCGCCCGCTGGCTGCTCCGGGACTTCGACGCATGGGAGGTGCCCTTCCCGAACGACGACCTCGCAGCCGCGAACCTGGCCCACGCCGAGCGTCCGCTGCGCGGCCACGCCGTGCACACGGTCGAGCACCTGAGGGCACTCCTCGCCGAGGGGCCGGCTTCCAGCGAGCGCATCCGTGCCGCCCTGCGCAAGATTCGACTGAGCACCACGCCCAGCGGCGCGGTCGTCGGCGACGAGAGCCTGCACGGCCTGGCGGGACCGGCCGCGGGGTACGAGTACTGCACGCTGGTCGAGTTGCTCTTCAGTCTCGGCCGGCTCGCACAGCGGACCGCCGATCCCTGCTTCGGCGACTGGATGGAGCGCCTCGCGTTCAACGCCGCCCAGGGGGCGCGGAGGGCCGACGGACGGGCCCTGTCGTACCTCTGCAGCGACACGCGGATCGACGCCCTCGCAAGCCGGCCCGACAGCTACTCCCTGCTCACGGGCCGTCACGGTCGATACAAGCTGTCGCCGACGCACGACGACGTCGCATGCTGCTGCAACCCGAACTCGACGCGGCTGTTGCCGCATTACCTCGGGGCCATGTGGCTCGCTCGCGCCGATGCGCCGGGTCTCGTGGCGCTCGCCTACGGCCCGAGCGAGTTGTGCACCCGGCTCGGTGACGGCACCGTGGTCGTGCGCCAGCAGACGGGATACCCGTTCGAGGATCGCGTACGGTTCAGCGTCGACGTCGCGACGCCGCTTTCCATGAGTCTCCATCTGCGCAGGCCAAGGTGGGCGCGCGCCGCTTGCCTGACAGGAGTGGCGAGCGAGGAGAGGGACGGCTGGGTCGTCGTGGACCGGGAGTGGCGGGGTCGGACCGAATTCGAGCTGCGGTTCGACTTCCCGGTCGGTGCGGAGTCCTATCCGGAGGGAGAGGTGGCCGTCGTGCGCGGCCCACTGCAGTTCGTCGAGCCCATCCCGCACGAGGCTCGAGTCATGGGGAACCCGGGGCATCCGACGTGGTGTGACGAGGAGTGGCTGCCTGCGGACGCGCGCGACGTGGCGGCAGCCCTGCCGCTGCTCGACCTCGACCGCGCGGACCTGGGATTCACCGTGGAGCGCCGCGGGGACTGCGCCGACGACGACCCGTGGACGACCGCACCGATCCGCCTCCGGGCCCCGGGGCTGGCGATCGTGCCGATGGGCTCGGCGCCGCTGCGTCGAGCCGCGTTCCTCGCGGCCCGGCGGACCCGAGCGCCGATCAGCGCCCGATGAGAAATTCGAGCGGCTCGTGCACGCGCAGCCGCCAGGACTTCTCCGAGTGCTCGGCGCACGGGTACTTGTGCGTGATCCAGTTGCTGCCCTCGACGTAGCCGGCCTTGCGCAGCGCCTCGTCGGCGCGGCCTTGATACGGCTCGTAGGAAGAGTCGAGCGTCTCGGTCCCGAAGTCGAACCAGTACCTGTGCGTCGCCGGGTCGGGCAGGTGCGTGGCGAAATCCTCGAGGGCGACGCCGTCGCCCGCAGGCCAGTGCGTCGAAACGCAGCCTGCGCCGCCGAAGACTTCCGGGTACATGCTCATCGCATATTGCGAAACCAGCCCGCCCATGCTCGAGCCCATGATGTATGTGTTGGCGCGGTCGGGCAGCGTGCGGTAGTTCGCGTCGATGAAGGGCTTCAACTCGTCGACGAGGAAGGCGAGGTACTCGTCGGAGATGATCTCCTCGGCACGCACGCGTTCGGAGCCGGGCACGTTGAAGTCGACGACTCCCTTTACGGCCCGCTGCGGCATGTACTCCTCGCGGCGCTTGGGCGTGTTCCAGATGCCGACGACGATCGCCTCGCGCACCTCGCCTGCGGCGATCATGCGCGTCATCGCCTCGTCCACGCCCCAGTCCACGCCGCCGAAGGCGGTCGCCGGGTCGAACAGGTTCTGGCCGTCGTGCATGTAGAGGACGGGGTAGCGCTTGCCCGTATCCTTGCCGTAGCCCGGCGGCAGCCACACGTCCACGTTGCGCGCGGCGACGTGCTGCGAGGGCATGGACGGATAGCGCAACAGCGTGCCGGTGACGCCCGGGCCGGCCACGGGCATGGTCTGCGGCACGCCCGCCGACGAAACACCGGCGCCGCTCAGGATGAGCATCGCCGTGGTGAGGAATCGAGCCGTGCGCGGCATCGCTGCACCTCAGTTCAGCTCCAGGACCGTCGCGCTGTGCGCGGGCAACGCGATGCCGTCGGCGAGCCGATGCACCTGCTGCGACAGCACGTCGGTCCCCGTCGTCGAATTGCCGATCACCTCCTGGAAGCGGGCCGTGTCGAGCGTGTCCGGCTGGTCGTTGTTGTTGAGCACGACCATGACCTTCTGCTGCGCGGTGTGCCGGAAATACACGTACACGCCGTCGAACGGCACGAACTGCGTCAGCCTGCCCTCGTGCAGGGCCGGAGCGCCGCGGCGCCAGAGCAGGAGCTTGCGCATGTATTCCTGCATGTCGCGTTCGGCAGGACTCAGGCCTGCGCCCGTGAACGCGTTTCTCGCATCTCCGGGCCAGCCTCCCGGGAACGGGCTGCGAATGACGCCGTCGTTCTTCGGGCCCGGGCTCGCCATGAGGATCTCGGTGCCATAAAAGATCTGCGGGATGCCGCGCGTGGTCAGGTAGAAGGCGATCGCCATCTTGTCGAGGTCGATGCGCTCGCCGAGCGCGGTGAAGATCCGGGTCACGTCGTGGTTGTCCGGAAAGACGACCAGGTTGTACGGGTCCGGGTACAGCGCGTCGGCTGCGAGCACGCGATAGATCCGGCGCAGGCCCGTGCCCCAGTCCTCCTTCTCGAGGAGTCCCTTCTCGACGGCTTCCTGCAGCGGGAAGTCGAACAGGCTCGGCAGGTACGAGACGTAGCCGTCCGGCGGATTGCGACCGCGCTGCCAGTACGAAACCGTGGCCGGGCTGCCGCTCCACTCCTCGCCCACGATGTTGATGTTCGGGTACTCGTACGTTACCCGGCGTGACCACTCCGTCAGGAACGCGCGGTCGGAGTAGGGGTAGGTGTCGATGCGCAGGCCGGAGAGTTGCGCGTACTCGATCCACCAGAGCGTGTTCTGGACCAGGTAGGTCGCGAGGTACGGGTTGCGCTGGTTCATGTCCGGCATGGACTCGACGAACCAGCCTTCGGTGAAGTCCCGGCGGTCCGCTTCCGTCCCGTGCGGATCCTGCAGCGCCTCGCGCACGTGATGCGTGGCCGAGAACTTGCCGCCGTTGTTGATCCAGTCCGGCGTCGGCAGGTCCTTCATCCACCAGTGCCCGGAGCCGCAGTGGTTCAGCACGATGTCCATGATCAGGCCGACGTTGTGCCGCCGTGCGTCGGCGGACAGTTGGCGATATTTCTCGTTCGTGCCGATGCGCGGGTCCACGCGGTAGAAGTCGGTGATCGCGTAGCCGTGGTAGCTGTACTGCGGCTGCGCGTTCTCGAGCACGGGGGTGAGCCAGAGCTGGGTGAATCCCATGCCGCTGATGTAGTCGAGGTGATTGGCGATGCCCTGCAGGTCGCCGCCGTGACGGCCGAGCGTGGCCGAGCGATTCAGCCCGTCCGCGAGCCCCTTCACGGTGTCGTTCCCGGGATCACCGTTCGCGAACCGGTCCGGCATGACGAGGTAGATCACGTCCTGCGGCCCGAAGCCCCTGCGCCCGGCCGAGCCCGGCTCGCGGGCACTCAGCACGTAGTCGCGATGCGCCACGGTCGAGCGGCCGCGCCGGAAGTCGATGCGGAACTTGCCCGGGTGGGTGGCGGGGTCGATCCGGAGGTCGAGGAACAGGTAGTTCGGGTTCTGGACGCGCTCGACCCCGGTGATCGAGACGCCGGCGTACTGCAGCGCCGGCTCGAGCTCCGCGATCCGGTCGCCGTGCACCAGGAGCTGGAGCCGGTCGTCCTTCATGCCGATCCACCATGACGCAGGCTCGATGCGCTCGATACGGTCGGCTGCGACGACCTGCCCGGCGAACACGACGAGGACGAGCACTGCCAGCAGTCTTCTCAGCATCGGGAGCCTCCGTGGTCCGCGCGGCAGTGAAGCATCCGGGCCAGCCGCGGACAAGGCCTTGAATACGTTTGCAGCCGCCGTGGCCATGGAGCCGGGACGGGCCGGTTCATTGCTAGACTCGCCCATCCGTCGGGGGAACCCTGGGATACCCATACATGAGGTTCGTGCCGCGTTGCGTCCTGCCGCTGCTGGCCGTGCTGGCCGGCGTCGTGCCGTCAGCCCGCGCCGCCGAGGTGCGCTCGCCCGACGGGAGGATCGTCGTCGCCGTGGACGTGGACGAGCGCGGCATCCCCGAGTACTCGGTGAGCT
Source organism: Gammaproteobacteria bacterium (assembly GCA_012026925.1). Lineage (GTDB taxonomy): Bacteria > Pseudomonadota > Gammaproteobacteria > Steroidobacterales > Steroidobacteraceae > RPQJ01. The sequence goes on from VEPJ01000153.1 coordinate 15,670, forward strand.
ACCGGGGGGAGACGATCATGCCGGCGGGCAAGCTGGGACTGAGGTTCCAGTCGCAGCCCGCGTTCGACGGCGACTTCCGCATCTCCGGCACGTCGAGCAGCAGCCACGACGAGACCTGGGAGCAGCCCTGGGGCGAGCGTCGCTTCGTGCGGGACCAGCACAACGAGCTCCTGGTGAACTACGAGTCCGCCGCCGGTCCGGCGCGGCATTTCTCGCTGCGGGTGCGCGTCTTCGACGACGGCTTCGGCTTCCGTTACGAAGTCCCGGAACAGCCGGGCTACGGGGCCGTCAACATCACGGACGAGGTGACCGAGTTCCGCGTCGCCGACGACCCGAAGACCACCGCCTGGTGGATCCCGGGCCGGCGCTGGAACCGCTACGAGTATCTCTACAACACCACGCCGCTCGCCGACATCCAGATGGCGCACACGCCGATGACGCTGCGCCTCGCGAACGGCGTGCACCTGAGCTTCCACGAGGCGGCGCTCGTGGACTATGCGGCCTACGTGCTCGACCAGCGCCGTGCCGGAATCTTCCGCACGAGCCTGACGCCGTGGTCGGACGGCATCCGCGTCAAGACGCACACGCCATTCAAGACGCCGTGGCGGACGGTACAGGTCGCACCGACGGCGGCGGCGCTGCTCAATTCCAGCCTGATCCTGAACCTGAACGAGCCGAACGTGCTCGGCGACGTCTCGTGGGTCGAGCCCGGCAAGTACGTCGGCATCTGGTGGGCGATGCACCTCGGCCAGGCCACCTGGGAGTCCGGGCCGAAGCACGGTGCCACGACGGCCGAGACGAAGCGCTACATCGACTTCGCCGGCGCGAACGGCTTCAAGGGCGTGCTGGTCGAGGGCTGGAACGTCGGCTGGGACGGCGACTGGTTCAACAACGGCAAGCAGTTCCGCTTCACCGAGCCGCATCCCGACTTCGACCTCAAGGCCGTCGCGGATTACGCGCTCGGCAAGGGCGTGCGGCTCATCGGCCACCACGAGACGGCGGCCGACCTCGGCAACTACGAGCCGCAGATGCAGGCAGCGCTCGACCTCTACGAGTCGCTCGGCGTGCGGCAGGTCAAGACGGGCTACGTGGCGGACGCGGGCGACATCCGGCGCATCGACGAGAACGGCGTCGAGCTGCACGAGTGGCACGACGGCCAGTACACCGTCGCGCACCACATCCGCCTGTTGAAGGAAGCGGCAAGGCGCAAGATCAGCATCATTGCGCACGAGCCCGTGAAGGACACCGGCCTGCGTCGCACGTACCCGAACTGGCTGTCGCGGGAGGGCGCGCGCGGGCAGGAATACAACGCCTGGGGCTCCCCGGTGAACCCGCCCGAGCACACGGCCATCCTGCCTTTCACGCGCATGCTCGCCGGGCCGATGGACTACACGCCCGGCATCGTGGACCTCACGTTCGAGGGCCCGGACGGCAAGCACCGCGTGAAGAACACGCTGGCCAAGGAACTCTCGCTCTACGTCGTGCTGTACAGCCCGGTGCAGATGGCGGCGGACCTGCCCGGGAACTACCCGAAGCACCCGCAGGCGTTCCGGTTCATCAAGGAAGTACCGACCGACTGGGACGACAGCCGCGCCATCGCCGGCGAGGTCGGCGACTACGTCGCGATCGCGCGCAAGCAGCGAGGTGCGGACGACTGGTATGTCGGCGCGCTGACGGACGAGCGCTCGCGCAAGCTGGCGCTGCGGCTCGACTTCCTCGATCCGCAATCGCGCTACGTTGCCGAGATCTATCGGGACGGCGCCAAAGCCGACTGGCGGACGCGACCCTACGACATGGTGGTCGAGGAAAGGCCGGTCACTGCCGCGGACACGCTCGAGCTGCGCCTCGCGGCGAGCGGCGGCGCCGCCATCCGGTTCAGGAGAATGCATTGAGCAGAGGATTCGTGAGACGCGCCCTGGTCTTCTCCGTTCTCGCTACGGTCCTCACCGGCAGTGCCCTCGCCGACACTCCCGCATCGAAGGCGGCCGATGACCTCGATCGTTATCGCCCCGCGCCGTACGTCCGGCTGCAGCACCCGGAGTGGTCGAAGAACGCCGCGCTCTACGAGCTCAATCTCCGCCAGTTCACGCCGGAGGGAACGCTCGCCGCGGCGGAGAAGCAGTTGCCGCGGCTCAAGGCGCTCGGGGTGGACATCGTGTGGCTGATGCCGATCCACCCGATCGGCGTGAAGAACCGCAAGGGCAGCCTCGGCAGCCCGTACTCCGTGCGGGACTACATGGCGGTGAATCCAGAGTACGGCACGCTCGACGACCTCAAGCGCTTCGTCGCCCGGGCCCACGAGCTCGGATTGCGCGTGATCCTCGACTGGGTCGCGAACCACAGCTCCTGGGACAACCCGCTCGTGACGCAGCACCCGGACTGGTACGCGCGCAACTGGAAGGGCGAGTTTCACCCGACGTCGTGGAACGACTGGTCGGACATCATCGAGTTCGACTACGACCAGCCGGGCCTGCGCAAGTACATGACCGACGCGCTCAAGTACTGGGTGCGCGAGGCCGGCATCGACGGGTACCGCAGCGACGTCGCGGGCTTCGTCCCCCTCGACTTCTGGGTGAACGCCCGGCGCGAGCTCGACGCGATCAAGCCGGTGTTCATGCTCGCGGAGTGGCAGGCGACCGACCTGCACGCCGACGCGTTCGACGCGACCTACGCCTGGGACTGGTACTCGGCGGCACGCGACGCGACGATCGGCGGGAAGGGCGTGGGCCCGTTGCGCAGCTATTACTCGACGAACGACAACTCGTTCCCGCGCGAGGCGATGCGCATGACGTTCGTCTCGAACCACGACAAGAACTCGTGGGACGGCACCGAGTTCGAGGAGTTCGGTCCCGGGCTCGAGGCCGCGATCGTCCTCTCCGTCGTCGGCGAAGGCATCCCGCTGATCTACAACGGCCAGGAGGCGGGCAACACGAAGCGCCTGGCGTTCTTCGAGCGCGACCCGATCGCCTGGAAGGAGCACCCGAACGGCGAGCTGTATCGCCGCCTGCTCGCGCTCAAGAAGGACAACACCGCGCTGTGGAACGCCCAGTGGGGCGCCCGGATGGTGGACGTGCCGAACAGCGCGCCGGAGCAAGTGCTCAGCTTCGTGCGCGCCAACGAGCGCGACAAGGTGTTCGCGGCGTTCAATTTCTCCAAGGTGCCCGTGCGCGTGAGCTTCAAGGACTCGCTGTTCGAGGGCAGCTATCGCGATTTCGCCACCGGCGGGAAGGTGCAGCTGGCCCGGGGCGCGACGATCGAGCTGCCGGCCTGGGGTTATCGTGTCTACGTGCGTTGATCCGCAGCGGCCGCTGGCCGGAGTGAGCCCGTGAAGCTGCGTGTCCTGCTGGTCGTTGCATCGCTCGTCCTGAGCGTGCTGATCGGGTCGAGCCTCGCGTCGCGCGGCACCGGCAGGCAGGCCGGGGGCGATCGCGGCATCACGATCGGGCTGTCGCTCGACACGCTCAAGGAGGCGCGCTGGCAGGCGGACCGCGACATGTTCGTCAAGCGTGCCGGAGAGCTCGGCGCGCGAGTGCTGGTGCTCGCCGCGAACAGCGACGACACGGTACAGATCGGCGACGTCGAGAAGTTGATCACCAATCGCGTGGACGTGCTCGTCATCGTCCCGCACGACGGCACCGCGATGGCCAAGGGCGTGAAGATGGCCCACGACGCCGGCATCCCGGTGATCGCCTACGACCGGATCATCCGCGACTCCGACCTCGACCTGTACGTGAGTTTCGACAACGAACGGGTTGGCGAGCTGCAGGCGCGCTACCTCGTCGACCACCTGCCGACGCCGGGCAGGGGACGGATCGTCCGCATCTACGGCGCCAAGACGGACAACAACGCGTCCCAGTTCAAGCGGGGACAGGACCGCGTTCTCGAGCCGTACATCGCGCGCGGCGACATCGTGGTCGTACACGAGGACTGGGCGGAGGACTGGAAGCCCGAGAACGCCAAGCGGATCGTGAACGCCGCGATCACGGCGGGCGGGCCCGACATCGATGCAGTGCTCGCGAGCAACGATGGCACGGCGGGCGGTGCAATCCAGGCCCTGAGCGAGGAAGGTCTCGCGGGCAAGGTGCTCGTCACCGGCCAGGACGCGGAGATCGTCGCGCTGCAGCGGATTGCTGCCGGCACGCAGACCATGACGATCTACAAGCCGTTGCAGACGCTCGCGAGGGGAGCGGCGGAACTCGCCGTGCGCCTCGCGTCGCGGCACATCGTCGTCGCGAGGCAGACCGTGGACAACGGTCACGGGCCGATCCCCGCCGTGCTGTACGACGTCGTCACCGTCACGCGCGACAACATCCTGGACACCGTGGTGCGCGACCGCCAGGCGAGCTACGACGACGTCTATCGGGGCATCCCGGAGGCGCAGCGGCCGCCGCGACCATGAGCCCGCCGGTCGTCCTCGAGGCCCGCGGCATCGTGAAGCGCTTCGGCGGCCTCACGGCCCTGGGAGACGTGAGCTTCGACCTTCGTCCCGGGGAAGTGCACGCGCTGTGCGGCGAGAACGGTGCCGGCAAGTCCACGCTGATCAAGCTGCTCTCGGGCGTGCACCCGCACGGCAGCTACCAGGGCCAGATCCTGATCGATGGCCGACCCGCGGAATTCCGGTCGACGCGCGACGCCGAGCGCGCCGGCGTGGCGATCATCCACCAGGAACTCGCGCTGTTCCCGGAAATGTCGGTCGGCGAGAACCTGTTCCTCGGCGCACTGCCGCGCCGTCGCGGACGCATCGACTGGGATCGCGTGTACGCGGACGCGGCGGCGACGCTCGCGGAGTGCGGCATCGCACTCGATCCAGCCGCGCGCGTGGGCGATCTCGGCGTGGGCCAGCAGCAGCTGGTCGAGATCGCGCGCGCAGTGGCGCGCAGGCCGCGGGTGCTGGTCCTCGACGAGCCGACAGCGGCGCTCGCGCAGCACGAGATCGTCACGCTGCTGGAGCTCGTGCGACGACTGCGCGACCGCGGCGTCGCGTGCGTCTTCATCTCCCACAAGCTCGACGAGGTGTTCGCCATCGCAGACCGCATCACAGTGCTGCGGGACGGGGTGGCGCAGGGCACGCTCGTCGCGACGCGGACCGACGCGGGCGAGGTCATCCGGCGCATGGTGGGCCGGCGCATCGAGGACTATTACCCGCGACGGACCCGCGAGCCCGGCCACACGCTCTTCGCGGTCCGCGACCTGGAAGTCGTGGGACCCGACGGCGCGGCCCGCGGGCTGCATGGCATCGGCTTCGAGGTCCGTGCGGGGGAGGTACTTGGCGTCGGCGGCCTGATGGGCGCGGGACGGACGGAACTCCTCATGCATCTCGTCGGTTTGTGGGGCACGCGCCGGTCCGGCGTCGTGGAACTCGACGGCCGGCCGCTGGCGGCGGATTCACCGCGTGCAGCGCTCCGCGAGGGCCTCGCGCTCGTGACGGAGGACCGCAAGCGATTCGGGCTCGTACTGCAGCAGGGAGTGGCATTCAACGTATCGCTGTCGTCGCTCGGCCCGTTGCGCCGAGGCCTGCTGGTGGACCGCGACCGTGAAGTGAAGAGCGCCATGGAGACGGTGGATGCGCTCCGCATCCGCGCGCAGGGCCTCGAGCAGCCGGTCGGCACCCTGTCGGGCGGCAACCAGCAGAAGGTGGTGCTCGGCAAGGTGCTGCTCACGGCACCGAAGGTGCTGCTGCTCGACGAGCCGACGCGTGGCATCGACGTCGGCGCGAAGCTCGAGGTGTATGAGCTCATCAACCGCCTGACGGCAGAGGGCCGGGCGATCGTGCTGGTGTCGAGCGAGCTCGGCGAGCTCGTGGGCATGAGCGACCGCATCGTCATGCTGTGCGAAGGGCGGGTCGGCGGCGTGTTCGGGCGTGGCGAGGCCACGCAGGAGAGGCTGCTCGCGGCAGCGATGGGCCGCCTGGACCGCGCTGCGTGAGGAGCGAACCGTGAACCGCATCGCCGCACGCGAACTCTCCATGGTGATTGCGCTGGTCGCGATCTGGGCCTTCTTCGCCTGGCGCGAGCCCGTGTTCCTGTCGTCGCGCAACCTTTCGCTGCTGTCCGTGGAGCTCGCCGTCACGGCCGTGCTCGCGCTCGGCATGCTGGTCGTGCTGCTTCCGGGCCAGATCGACCTTTCCGCCGGCAGCGGCGTCGGGCTGACCGGCGCCGTCGCGGCGGTGCTGGTTTTCTGGCACGACGTGCCGGCGCCCCTGGCGCTCGCAATCGCTGCGGCCGGCGCGGTGCTGGTGTGGTCGGCGATGGGGGCGCTGATCGCGATCGAGCGCATCCCCGCTTTCATCATGACGCTCGGCGGGTTGCTGGTGTTCCGCGGCTTGCACTGGCTCGTGATCCGCAACCAGACGGTGCCCGTCGTCGAGGGCGGCCGGCAGAACCTCTATTCGCTGCTCACGACGTACTACCTGCCCCCGGTCGCCGGCTACTTGCTCGCCGCGCTCGCAGTGGCCGGCGCTGCGTTCGCCATGCTCAATGCACGCGCGCGGCGCAAGTCGTACGGCTTCGCGGTGGACGACGGCGAGCTCACGTTCCTCAAGCTCTTCGTGCTCGCCCAGCTCGTGTTCCTGGCGGTCATCGTGACGAACGGCTACCGCGGCGTGCCGGTCGCGCTGGTCGTGCTGAGCATCGTCGCGGTGCTCGTGCACCAGCTGGTGACCAACACGCCCTTCGGTCGCTACCTCTATGCCATTGGCGGCAACGAGGAGGCGGCGGTCGTCTCCGGCGTCCCCGTGCGGGCCACGATCATCGGGGCCTATGCGCTCATGGGCGGCATCGTCGCGCTCACCGGCTTCATGCAGACCGCGTATTCGGGCGCCTCGACGTCCACGGTCGGTTCGCTGATGGAACTCGACGCCGTGGCGGCATGCGTGATCGGTGGCACGAGCCTGCGCGGCGGACGCGGCACGGTGCTCGGCGTGCTGTTCGGTGCGCTGATCATGGCCAGCCTGCTGAACGGCATGACGCTGATGGCGGTCTCGCCGGAGGCCAAGTACATTGCCCGCGGCGCGGTGCTCGCGCTCGCCGTGTGGCTCGACCTGCGGCTCGGACAAGGCAAGTAGGAAGACGCGCATGCAGAACAGGCAGCCCGAGTTGAGTTTCCTGCAGATCTGGAACATGTGCTTCGGGTTCCTGGGAATCCAGTTCGGCTTCGCACTGCAGAACGCGAACGTGAGCCGCATCTTCCAGTCGCTCGGCGCTTCCATCGACGAGCTGCCGCTGCTCTGGCTCGCGGCCCCCGTAACCGGTCTCATCGTGCAGCCGATCATCGGCTACCTGAGCGACCGCACCTGGGGCCGTCTCGGACGCCGCCGGCCGTACTTCCTGGTCGGCGCGCTGCTCGCGACCACGGCGCTCGTCATCATGCCGAACAGTCCCTACCTGTGGGTGGCGGCCGGCATGCTCTGGATCCTCGACGCGTCCATCAACGTCTCGATGGAGCCGTTCCGCGCGCTCGTCGGCGACGTGCTGCCGGACCGCCAGCGGTCGCTCGGCTACTCGATGCAGAGCTGGTTCATCGGCGTGGGCGCGGTCGTGGCCTCGGCGCTGCCGTGGATCCTCGCCAACGTCTTTGGAGTGAGCAACGTCGCGGAGACCGGGCAGCTGCCCGAGTCCGTGAAGCTCGCGTTCTACCTCGGCGCGATCGCCTTCCTCGGCGCAGTACTCTGGACCGTGCTGACGACGAAGGAATACCCGCCCGAGCAGCTCGAGGCGTTCGCGGCACAGCACGCATCCGATGCCGGCCGCCGCGAGATCGCGAAGACGCCGGAGCAGTATCGCAAGGGGGCCGTCGCCTGGGGCTCGGCCGGCGTCGCGCTGGCGGCGGCTACCGCGATCTTCGGCTGGGACAAGGAGTTGTACGTGCTCGGCTCGGGGCTCGCGGCGTTCGGCCTGCTGCAGCTCGTCACTGCGTCGAAGCAGCAGCGCGGCGACACCGGCGGACTGCTGCACAGCGTCGTGAACGACCTGTTCCTGATGCCGCGGGTGATGAAGCAGCTTGCGGTCGTGCAGTTCCTGTCCTGGTTCGCGCTCTTCGCGATGTGGATCTACACGACCGCCGCAGTGACGGAGCACCATTTCGGCACGACCGACACCGCCTCGGCAGCGTACAACGACGGCGCCAACTGGGTCGGCGTGTTGTTCGCGGCGTACAACGGGTTTGCCGCGCTCGCGGCGATCTTCATTCCCAGGCTCGCCGCGAAAGTCGGGCGGCGACGCGCCCACCTGGTCGGCCTGTGGTGCGGCGCACTGGGCCTCGTCTCGATCCGCTTCATCGACGACCCGAAGCTCCTGCTGCTGTCGATGGTCGGTATCGGCGTCGCCTGGGCATCGATCCTGTCGCTGCCGTACGCCATGCTGTCGCAGGCCGTGCCGCCGCGAAAAATGGGCATCTACATGGGGATCTTCAACTTCTTCATCGTGATCCCGCAGATCCTCGCGGCCACGGTGCTCGGCATGTGCGTCCGCGGGCTGTTCGGCGGCCAGAGCCTCGGTGCGCTCGCGCTCGGCGGTGCGTTGATGTTCCTGGCCGGGCTCGCGACCCTCCGCGTGGAGGATCACGAGGAGCGCTGAGCCCTCAGCGCTCCGCGTCGCCGACGCCGCAGGAAGTGCGGATGACGAGCGTCGGCTCGATCAGCACCGACTCCACGCGCTCCCCCGCGATCCGGCGCAGCAGGTTGTCCACCAGCAGCTCCGCGGCGCGCTCGGTGTCCTGCCTGACCGTGGTCAGCGGCGGGTTGAAGTGCGCCGCGGTCGCGATGTCGTCGAAGCCCACGACGGCGACGTCCCTCGGCACGGACAGGCCGCGGTCCCTCAAGGCCCCCATCACGCCGAAGGCGATGCGGTCGCTCGCCGCGAACACGGCATCGAAACCCGCGCCGCTGTCGAGCAGGCGGCACGCCGCCTCGTAGCCCGCCGCCTCGCTCGACTGCGCGTCGGCCTGCAGGACCGGGTCCGGCTCGAGTCCGGCATTGCGCAGCGCGCGCGCGTAGCCGTCGTACCGCAGGCGGAACTCTGGCCAGTGATCGGAGGCGCCACCGGCGAACGCGATGCGCCGCCGGCCAAGCGAGAGCAAGTGGCGGACGGCCTGTCGCGCGCCGCCCGCATTGTCGCTGCACACGTAGCGTCCCGGCATGCCCTCGACGACCGGCCCCCAGATCACGAAGTGGGCGCCGCGGTCCGCGAGGAGCCTGAGGCGGGGCATCGAGGCGAGGTAGTCGCCGTAGCCGAGCAGGATGATGCCGTCCGCGCGGTTGCTGAGCTGGTAGTCGGTGTGCCAGTCGTCGCTCAGCTGCTGGAAGGACACGAGCAGGTCGAACCCTCGCGCGGCCGTCGCGCGGGCGAGGTGGCCCAGCATCGAGAGGAAGAACGGATTGATGTGCGCGCCGTCGGCGGTGTCTTCGAACAGCAGCAGGGCGAGCGTTCCGCTGCGCCCGGTACGCAGACCTGCCGCGCTGCGGTCCGTCCGGTAGCGCAACTGGTCCGCGATCGACCGCACCCGCGCCCGGGTCTCGGGCGCGACGAGCGGACTGTTGCGGAGCGCGCGCGATACGGTCGCCTGCGACACCTCGGCGAGGTGCGCAATGTCGCGCGACGTCGGCCGGCCTCCCTTCATCTGCCCCCCACGAAATGGCGCGCGAACGCTACCACGCGCCCAGTTCGGGCGCCATGTCGTCCGCAGTGCCGACGTGGGCGCCTTCAGCGCCGGGACATCTTCGCTTCCGGGGCGAGGTCCCACACGCCGACGTCGGCCGGGCACGCCGTCGTCCGTCCCTCGCTCAGGCCGAAGACGCCCGTCGCGATGAGCCGGAACCTGCGGCAGCCGTCCGCCCCGGGCGATGCGTCGACGGGTGTCAGCTGGTACGTGACACCCGTGACGGGGTTGGACCAGGTGACGCTCTGGCCTCCACGCGCGAGCTCGAGGGCGTGGCCGGCGCAGGAACGATCCGCCTTGTCCATGCGGCGTCCGATCTCGGCACCGATGGCGGCCCCGATCACCGTGCCGACGACCGTCGCGACGACCCGCTCCGAGCCCTTCCCCGCCTCGGCGCCGAGGACGCCGCCGGCCATTCCGCCGAGCACGGCACCGACCTCCTCGCGATTGCACCGGCCGGACTGCACCCCGTAGTCGTCGTCCCAGGTCCGGCCGCTGTAGCCGGCGTAAGTCGGGTCGTTCTTCTTGCGCCAACCGTGCGCGGGTGCCCACGGGGGCGGCGTCGCGAGCGCGAGGCACGGCAGCGCGAGCGCGAGGAATGCGAGTGCACGGGATAGGATGCGACGCTGGCGCGAACTGGATACCGAGCGGTTCGAGTTCATCGAGGTCTCCTCCTGGCGGCGGGCGCGAGGCCCCGCCTTGGGGGAAACGTAGGCCGGTCCGGCCTGCCGCGCGGGACGTTTGCCGAGGATGGTGATGTCGATCACGAAAGCGACGTCCGTCCGCCGTTTCCGGGCGGACGCAGCGATCCCATAAGATGAGATCCGACGGCTGTCGGGCGAGGAAGGCGCGCATGGTTCGACGAATTCGAGGACTCGTGGCACTGGCGTGTGGACTCGCCACATTCGCGGTCCCTGCGAGCGACCCGGCCCCTGCAGTGCGGGTCGCCGTCGCGGCGAACTTCAAGCAGACCTGCGAGGACCTCTGCCGCGCCTACTTCGCATCGCGTCCGGGACGCTGCGTAGTGACGTCCGGCGCCAGCGGCCTGCTCGCGGCCAAGGTGGCCCAGGGAGCGCCGTTCGACGTGTTCCTGTCGGCGGATGCGGCACGTGCCGAGAAACTCGAGTCCGACGGACGCGCAGCCCCGGGTTCCCGTTTCACCTACGCGATCGGGCGCCTGGCGTTCTGGCGACCCGGGCGGCCGGTCGGGAAGGACCTGCGGGCAGCGGTCGCGGACCCCTCCGTGCGTACGCTGGCGATCGCGAACCCCGGTGCGGCGCCTTACGGCAAGGCCGCGCTCGAGACGCTGCGTTCACTCGGCATCGCGACGGAAGGACGCTACACGATGGTGCAGGGCGAGAGCGTCGCGCAGGCGTTCCAGTTCGTTGCGAGCGGCGCGGCCGACGCCGGCTTCGTCGCGTGGTCGCAGGTCCTCGAGTACCGGACGGCGTCCGGCCGCAGCATCGAGACCGAGGTCCTCGAGGTGAACCGCGACCTGCATCAGCCCATCGAGCAGCAGGCCGTCCTGCTCGCTACGGCGCGCGACGACGCCGATGCGCGCGGCCTGCTCGAGTTCATGCGAACTCCCACCGCAAGGCGCATCATCGAAGCGGCGGGATACGCGGTGCCGAATCCCTAGCGACGACCTGCCGCCGATGGACACCCTCGACCTGACGCCGTTCTGGCTGAGCCTGCGCCTCGCGGCGACCACGACGCTCGTGCTGCTCGTGCTCGGCACGCCGCTCGCCTGGTGGCTGGCGCGGACACGCTCGCGCGTGCGTCCCGTCGTCGAGGCGCTTGTCGCGCTGCCGCTCGTCCTGCCGCCGACGGTGCTCGGGTTCTACCTGTTGCTGCTGCTCGGGCCACAGGGCCCGCTCGCCCCGCTGCTTGGCGCCCTCGACCTGCGGCTGGTGTTCAGCTTCACGGGCCTCGTGGTCGGGTCGGTGCTGTTTTCGGCCCCGTTCGTCGTGAATCCGCTCAAGAACGCGTTCGAGGCGATCCCGGCCGGACAGCTCGAGATCGCGGCGACGCTCGGGGCCGCGCCGTTCGATCGCTTCCGCAGCGTCGTCCTGCCGCTCGCAGCGTCGGGCCTCGTCACGGCGGCCGTCATGGGATTTGCGCACACGCTCGGCGAGTTCGGCGTCGTGCTCATGATCGGCGGCAACATCCCGGGCGAGACGCAGGTCCTGTCGATCGCGATCTACGACCGGGTGGAGCAGCTCGACTATCGCGCGGCGCACCTATATTCGCTCGGCCTCGTCGCGTTCTCACTCGTGATCCTGGTCGCGTTGTACGCCTCGAAGCGCGCGCGGGAGCTCGCGCGGCCGTGACGCGCCTCGCCATCGACGTTGCGCTGCATCGCGCAGTCTTCGCGCTGGAGGCGGCCTTCGAGCTCGGGGATCGTGGCGTGACGACGCTGTCGGGGAAGTCCGGCTCGGGCAAGACGACGCTGCTCAGGTGCATCGCCGGCCTCGAGCGACCGGACGGCGGACGCATCCGGTGGGGCGACGAAGCCTGGTTCGATGCCTCGCTCCCGATCGACGTGCCGACCCATCGCCGCGGCGTCGGATTCGTCATGCAGGACGCGCACCTGTTCCCGCACTTGAGCGTCCGGCAGAACCTCGAGTACGGCGCGAGGCGCGGTGGCGACCGGCCCGGCCCGACCGACCTCGACCGGATTGCCGCCGATCTCGGCCTGGCGCGGCTGCTCGACCGCGGCGTCACGAACCTGTCGGGCGGCGAGCGCCAGCGCGTCGCGATCGGGCGCGCGCTGCTCGGACGGCCGCGGCTGCTGCTCCTGGACGAGCCGGTGTCGGCGCTCGACGTCGTCGCCACCGCGGACGTGCTGGGTGCGCTGGAGCGTGTCCTCGAGTCGCTGCCGATTCCCTGCCTGTACGTGAGCCACGACCTGCGCGAGGCCGCGCGGCTGGCCGATCGGATGCTGTGGCTCGACGCCGGGCGCATCGCCGCGGACGGGCCGGTGTGGCAGGTCCTGAGCGATCCGCGCCTGCCGTTCGCCCAGGAAGAGGACGCGGAGAGCGTGGTCGCCGGTCGTGTCGAGGCCGTCGACCCCTCGACGGGCCTCGCGCGCGTCGGCTTCGACGGAGGCGATCTCTGGATTGCGGCGGGCGAGGTCGCCGCCGGCAGCAAGGTGCGGGTGCAGATCCGCGCCCGCGACGTCAGCCTGGCGCTGCGGCGGCCCGAGGCAATCAGCGTGCTGAACATCCTCGAGGCGCGCGTCCTGGACGTGAGCGAGGCGCGGAACTCGCCGTCACAGGCGCTGGTCCGTATGCAGGTCGGGGGCACCCTGCTGCTCTCGCGAGTGACCCGGCGATCGGCGGCGGAGCTCGGGCTCGCGCCGGGAGTACTGGTCTGGGCGCTCGTGAAGAGCGCCGCGATCACCCGCTGACTGTCGCGTCGGTGCCGCGACGCGGACAGGGCGCTGCCACCGAGCCGGTCCGGCGGTATATTTGAAACGTTTACGACGGAGCGTCGTCATGCAAGCAAACGAAATCACTCGCCGCGACGTGCTGGTGCAGGCCGGCGCGCTGCTGTCCGGGATCGCGCTCGGCGGCGTCGGCACGGCTGGTGCGGCGGCGACCTCGAAGGGTGCCGCATCGGCTCCGGCAGCCGCGGCGGGCCGCATCACGATCGGCAAGGACCTGACGGTGAATCGCCTCGGCTTTGGCGCGATGCGCATCACCGGGGCCGGCATCTGGGGCGACCCGCCGGACATCGACGAAGCGAAGCGTGTGCTGCGCCGTGCCGTCGAGATCGGCGTGAACTTCATCGACACCGCGGACTCCTACGGGCCCGAAGTCAGCGAGCGCCTCATCGCCGAGGCGTTGTACCCGTATCCCAAGGGCCTCGTGATCGCGACCAAGGGCGGCATCGTCCGGCCCGGCCCGGACAAGTGGGTGCGCGACGGTCGTCCCGAGCACCTGCGCGAGGCCTGCGAGGCGAGCCTGAGGCGACTGCGCGTCGAGCGCATCGACCTTTACCAGCTGCACGCGATCGACTCTGCCGTGCCGCTCGAGGATTCGCTCGGCGAGATCGCGAAGCTGCAGAAGGAAGGCAAGATCCGCCACGTCGGGGTCTCGAATTTCGACGTCGACGAGCTCGCGCGGGGGCGCAAGGTCGTAGAGATCGTGTCGGTGCAGAACCGCTACAACGTCTCGGATCGATCCTCGGACCCCGTACTCGCCGCGTGCGAGCGTGACGGGCTCGCCTTCATTCCCTGGTCGCCGCTGTCACAGAGCCCGCGCGACTCGCACGCCGGTTCGCGCGCCGCGCTCGAGCAGTGGGCGGCCGGCCACAAGGTGTCGTTCCCGCAGGCCGCGATCGCGTGGCTGCTCGCGCGCTCGCCGGCCATGTTGCCCATCCCGGGCACGTCGAAGGTCGAGCATCTCGAGGAGAACGTCGCGGCGGCGGCGCTGAAGATCACGCCCGAGGAAATGCGGGCGATCGGCTGAACCACCCACCCCGGAGCACCCATGAGCCATAACCAGGACCGCAAGAAGGAAACGAAGAAGAAACCTCAGAAGACCAAGGAAGAGAAGCGCGCCGAGAAGCGCGCGAAGCGCGACGCAAAAGGCTGATCAGCGGTCGCGCGGTTTCGCGCCGCGCGGGCCCGATTGCTTCTTCCCGCTGCCGGGGCGCACGCCCGGGTTCTTCGGCAACCCCGTATGCTGCGTCCTGAAGGGTCTTGACGGCGCGCGCCTGCCTTCATGCGCGCGGCCCGTGCCTATCGGCTGGTACGTAGGTACGAGGTGCTGCCTGCCATTGCCGATCAGGTCTGCCCGTCCCATGCGCCGCAGCGCTTCCCGGAGCAGCGGCCAGTTGTTCGGGTCGTGATAGCGCAGGAACGCCTTGTGCAGCCTGCGCTGGCGCATGCCCTTCGGTATGAACACGGCCTCGGACGTCCGCGTCACCTTGTGCAGCGGGTTCTTCCCGGAGTGGTACATCGCCGTCGCCGTGGCCATAGGTGACGGCAGGAACGCCTGCACCTGGGCAGCGCGGAAGCCGTTCTTCTTGAGCCACAGCGCCAGTTCGAGCATGTCCTCGTCGGTCGTGCCGGGATGCGCGGCGATGAAGTAGGGGATGAGGTACTGCTCCTTCCCGGCTTCCTTCGAGAACTTGTCGAAAAGCTCCTTGAATCGATCGTAGGTGCCGACGCCCGGCTTCATCATCTTGGACAGCGGGCCTTCCGAGATTGCCTCGGGCGCGATCTTGAGGTAGCCGCCGACGTGGTGCTGCGCGAGTTCCTTCACGTACTCGGGTGACTCGATCGCGAGGTCGTAGCGCACGCCCGACGCGATCAGCACCTTCTTGATGCCAGCCAGCCCACGGGCGCGTCTATACAAGCGGATCAGCGCCGAGTGGTCCGTGTCCAGGTTCGGGCAGATGCCCGGGTACACGCAGGACGGCTTGCGGCAGGCGGCCTCGATCTCGCGCGAGCGGCACGCGACGCGATACATGTTCGCGGTCGGGCCGCCGAGGTCCGAGATGACGCCGGTGAAGCCCGGCACCGAGTCGCGGATCGTCTCGATCTCGCGGATCACCGAGTCCTCGGAGCGGTTCTGGATGATGCGGCCCTCGTGCTCGGTGATCGAGCAGAACGTGCAGCCGCCGAAGCAGCCGCGCTGGATCGCGATCGAGAAGCGGATCATCTCGTACGCGGGAATCCTCGCGTCGCCGTACGCAGGGTGCGGCACGCGCTTGTAAGGCAGCTCGTAGATCCCATCCATCTCCTTCGTGGTGAGCGGGATGGGCGGCGGGTTGAGCCACACGTCGAGGTCGCCGTGCCGCTGCACGAGGGCGCGCGCATTGCCCGGGTTCGATTCTGCGTGGAGGATCCGCGATGCGTGCGCGTAGAGCACGGGGTCGTCCGCGACCTGCTCGTACGACGGCATGCGGATGACGCTGTGCTCGCGGTCGACCGCACGCGGCGGATGGCGGTGGAAGCGGAGCACGCTCTCGGCGGCGCGAGCGGCGCCGGCTTCGGCTTCCGGGTCTGTCCGGAGGGCCGTCCGCGGCATGGACGCCGCGGCCGGAGCCCCCATGGATGGGTTTACGGCGTCCCTCCGGACAGACCCGGAAGCCGAAGCTGAAGCGTCGCCAGCGCCGACCGGCACGGGCGTGCTACGCGCCGTCGCCGGCTCCGCGGCGTACGGATCGACCGGCGGGTTCAGTGGCCCCGGCGTGTCGATGTGTGTGGAGTCGATCTCGGTCCAGCCGTCGGGCGTCGCCTTGCGGATGAAAGCGGTGCCACGCAGGTCCTGGATCGCGTCGATCGGCGTGCCAGCGGCGAGCCGATGCGCGATCTCGCAGATCTGCCGCTCGGCATTGCCGTACACGAGCAGGTCGGCCTTGGCGTCGAGCAGGATCGAGCGGCGCACCTTCTCCGACCAGTAGTCGTAGTGCGCGATGCGACGCAGCGAGGCCTCTATGCCGCCGATGACGACCGGTACGTCCTTCCAGGCTTCGCGGACTCGCTGCGAGTAGACGATGACGCAGCGATCCGGCCGCGCACCGGCGACGCCGTGCGGCGTGTAGGCGTCGTCGCTGCGGATCCGGCGATCCGAGGTGTAGCGGTTCACCATCGAATCCATGTTGCCGCCGGTCACGCCGAAGAACAGGTTCGGGCGGCCGAGCTTCATGAAGTCGCGCGTCGAATGCCAGTCCGGCTGCGCGATGATGCCGACGCGGAATCCCTGGGACTCGAGCACGCGTCCGACGATCGCCATGCCGAAGCTCGGGTGGTCCACGTAGGCGTCGCCCGTGACGATGATGACGTCGCAGGAGTCCCAGCCGAGCTCGTCCATTTCCGCGCGGGACATGGGCAGGAACGGTGCGGGGCCGAACCGGTGGGCCCAGTACTTGCGGTAGGAGAAGATGTCGCGGGCCGGCTGCATGGGGCGGAGAGTTTAGTCCAGTGACCGCGTTCGGCTCGGCGGCAGTGCCGACCTGCTGCGTCGGACGGATCGCACCGGTAAAGGGCAGGAGAGATTCAATAGAAAGAAATAGACAATAGCGTTTCCTGAGCATACGATGGGTGTTATGGGAATCGAGGCACACAGCCGTGCGTCCGAGCCCGAGGCCTCCCTCGTGCTGACCAAGGCGGTCACGCGGGCGGCCGGGTTGCTCGAGCTCACGCAACGCCAGGTCGCCGAGACGCTCGGGCTGTCCGGGCCCACGGCATCGCGCCTCTTCACCGGCAAGTACAAGCTCTCCCCGGTGCGCGCAAAGGAGTGGGAGCTCGCGGTCCTGTTCGTGCGCCTGTTTCGCTCGCTCGATGCGCTGTGGGGTCACGAAGAGACCGGTCGTGCCTGGCTCCGCGGCTACAACACAGCGCTCGGCGCCGCGCCGCTCGAGTTGATGCGGACCGCGACGGGGCTGGTGCGCGTCGTTGACTACCTGGACCACGCGCGCGGTCGCGTCTGAGACGCGACCTGCTGCGTTCGACCTTTGGAGAGGGGTCGAGTCGCAGCACGTCGCTTCGACGATGGCGCTGGTCGACACCGTGGCAGAGCAGGCCGTGCTCGAGAGACTCGTGGAGGCCTCGAAGCCGCCGGTACCTCGCGAAGTCGCGCGGCTCGGTCTTCACTGGTTGCTGTTCACCCCGTTCCGGTACCCGCCGCCGCCCGGCGGCTCCCGCTTCCGGGGGCCGAACGATCCCGGCGTGTTCTACGGCGCTGAGCAACCACGGACCGCGTGCGCCGAGGTCGGGTACTGGCGCTGGCGGCATCTCATGGACACGCCCGGCCTCGAGTCGATGCCGCCAAGACCGCAAACAGTATTCAGGACGCCGGTCGCCGGTGCCGCGATCGACCTGCGCGTCGCCCCCTTCGAGCGCGACCGCGCGGATTGGACCAGTCCGTCGGAATACTCGGCCTGCCAGGCGGTCGGTCGCGTCGCCAGGGAAGCCGGCGTGCAGCTGCTCCGTTACCAGTCCGTGCGGGATTCCAGGAAAGGTGGATGCGCGGTCGTGCTCGACGCCTCGGCTTTCGCCGCCAAGGCGCCGGTCGAGCAGCAGGGGTGGATCCTGACCGTCACGCGCACGCGCGTGGTGTGGCAGCGGAGCGACCCGTTGAATCCCGGTGTGCTCGAATTCAGCGCGGCAGGGTGGTGAGAAGAAGAGAACGGGGACCTGGTCTCTCGGTACCGATCCGCTGCTCGCGAATGTCAGGAGTGATCCGCGCCGCCGATCTGGACGATTCCGGCAGATATTCGCGTCCCCTGGCCGGGCTCCGGCGCATCAGCATCCATCGAACCTTGATCGATTGCCTGAAGCGAGGCACCATCATGCAACCAAAACGGTACCGCACGTACCCGATGCCCAATCTCACGCTGAAGAATGTGCCCGTGACGCTGCACAAGCGGCTGAAGGCGCGTGCGGAGGCGAATCGCCGCAGCCTGAACGGCGAGATCCTTGCGCTGCTCGAAGCACAGCTCGAGGCACCCGCGCTCGATGTGACCGCGGAACAGAAGGCGCTTGCGGATTTCGTTGCCACATTGC
>VEPJ01000023.1:0-4139 GCA_012026925.1 Gammaproteobacteria bacterium
GAGCCGTGAAGTCGACCTTCACGAGCATCGGGATGATCATCACCCAGATGAGCAGCCCCACGGGCAGGTTGACGCGCGCGATCTCCATGCGGCCCACTGCCTGGGATACTCCCGGCAGCAATTGACCGACCAGGATGCCCAGGACGATGCAGGCGAACACCCAGAGCGTGAGGTAACGCTCGAAGACGCTCATCGGCGCGCCGGCGGCGCGTTTCGCGGTCACTTCGCACTGGGCGGACATGGCCAAACCCTCACGTCACCGTGGCGCCGATGCGGTCGAGTTCGACCTTCAGCCGCGCGGAATCGTGGCCCAGCTCGTCGAGGGGCAGCGCAAGGAACGCCTCGATGCGGTTGCGCAGCGTGCGGTAGGCCTTGAAGAACTGGGCGTCGATCTCTGCGTCGGTGCCAGTGGCGTGCGCCGGATCGTCCACGCCCCAATGGGTGCGCAACACGGGGCCGAGGTAGACGGGGCAGGGCTCGCCCGCGGCGCTCGCGCACACCGTGATCACGATGTCCGGCGTCTGCGGCAAGTCGTCCCACGACTTGCTGCGGTACCCTCCGACGCTGATGCCTTCGCGCGCCAGCAGCGCGAGGGAGCGCGGATGCACCTTGCCCGTGGGCCTGCTGCCGGCACTCATGGCGCGCCAGCCGGGCGGGGCAAGGTGGTTGAACGTCGCCTCGCCGAGGATCGAGCGGCAGGAATTGCCGGTGCAGAGAAAGAGGACGCGCATTACGTTCTGGGTGGCGTGGGCTGCGTGGTTTGATCGAGTGACTTGGTCATGCAGACCGCCGGCGCCGGGCAAAAGACACGGAACTCGGCGCTCGAGCGGACGCCATCCGGAGCCGTTTCGCGCGGAATGACCGAGTAGCCGCGGTGCTCGAAAAACGAACGCGCGGTCCGCGTGAGGAGCACCAGCTGCGAGACCCCCATCGTCGCAGCTGCATGTTCGAGCGTCTCGACGAGTGCGATGCCGAGGCCGGTGCCTCGTGCGGCATGCGTGACCACGAGTGAACGGAGCAGGCCTGCGTCGCCGTACTGTTCGAGTCCGCCGGCGCCGTCGATGTGGCCGTCAAGCTCCGCGACCCAGAAGTGCACGGGGCGGGCATTGCCCAGGTCCTGCGTCGGCAGCGATGCCTCGTCCAGCAGCGCGAGGATCGCCCTGAAGTCGTCGGGGGTGGCGGGACGAATGCTGTGACGGTTCATGGTGCGCGTTTCCTTCGGCCCGACGTTCCCGCGGGCAGGCAGGCCCGGCCGATGCAGCAGTTGTCGCCGAGGAACGCGATCAGGGCGTTCATGGCGGAGAAGTTGGCCGAGTAATAGACGAATCGACCCTGCTGGCGCGACTCGGCGAGACCGGCGTGCGACAGGGCCTTGATGTGAAAAGAGAGCGTGCTTGCGGGGATGCCGAGGCGGTCGGCGATCTCACCGGCCGCCAAGCCCTCCGGACCGGCCTGCACGAGCAGGCGAAACACGTCGAGCCGGCTGTCCTGCGCGAGGGCTGCGAGGGAACGGACGGCGCCTTTAGTATCCACGTTTCTAGAATTATCGAAATAAGGCCGCGCGTCAAGCTTCCCGGTTCCGTTTGACATGCATCAAGGTGCGATGCGGATGCCGGCCTATCATCGGCCGTGTGCTTCCGCGTAACCGGTGGTTCATTGCCGCCGCCTTGCTCTACGCATTGCTCGGCGGGCTGTTGGGGGTGGCGTGGCTCGGCTGGCCCGGGCTGCTGCCCGGGCTCGCCCTGCGCGCGCATGCCCACCTCATGCTGGTGGGCTTCGTCGGCATGATGATCTTCGGCATCGCGTTGCACGTCCTGCCGCGATTCACCGGTCGCGCCCTGCTGTCGGAGCGGCTGGCCGATGCGAGCTTCGCGCTGGCCAACCTCGGGTTGCCGGTCATGGTGATCGGCTGGCTGTTCGGCAGCATGGAAGCGGCGCGACTCGGCGGCGTGCTGCTGTGGGCCGCCTTCCTGGCGTTCGCGGTGAACGTGATCGGCACGGTGCGGCCGTGGGCACGCAGATGACTGCGATGACCGAGTACCGCGGCTGCGAACTGCCCGAAGACCTCTGGTACGACCTCGACTACCTGTGGGCGCGGCCGAACGGCGACGGCACGCTCACGATCGGCCTCACCGACCCGGCGCAGACGATGGCGGGGCGCGTCGTGGCCGCCACCTTCCGCAAGCCCGGTACGCACCGCCGCGCGGGCCGGCACCTGGGCACGCTCGAGTCCGGCAAGTGGGTGGGCGGTATTCCTGCCCCGTTCGACGGAACGATCGAGCGCGTGAATCCTGCGGTCGAGAACGATCCGGGGCTCGTCAATGTCGCGCCGTACACCGATGCGTGGCTGATGGTCCTGCGACCGGATGACGAGCAGTCGGTCTACGCCCACCTGGCCACGGGCGAGCGCGCGGTCGAGGCCCTCAGGGCCTGGATCGACAAGTACGACCTGCAGTGCATGCGCTGCACCCAATGACCGTCAAGGTCCAGCTGCTGGTCTCGGAGTGGTGTGAGCCGTGCCGCGGTGCCGAGGCAGTGTGGCGCGAGGCGGCGCAGCGCAAGGACTTCGTGTTCGAGGTGCTCGACGTCGGCCAGCCTGAAGGTCGCGCGATCGTGGCGCGGCACGCGATCAAGACCGTTCCCGCCGGCGTCGTCGATGACGTGCTGCGGCACGTCGGCATCCCGACCCTGGCCCAGGCGCTCGAGATCGTGGCGGCGGCGCCGGATCGGTCGGCACGCCAGGCTGAATATGTCGGCATGACGCTCGGGGTGACGAGCCGCTGGGCGATTGTGGCGGCGGCGCTGTACTTGGCACTGGCCGGAGCGGGTCTCGTGTTCGGCGACGGCATCGCCGGCGTCCCGCCGTGGCGGGCTGCCACCGTGCACCTGTTCGGGCTTGGATTCCTCACATTCGCAGTATCCGGTTTCGCGGAGCACATGCTGCCGCGCTTCATCGGTGCGCCCATCCGCGGCGGATGGACTGCATGGATGCAGCAGGGGCTGCTACACACCGGCCTGGTGTTGATGGTGATGCAGGCGATCGTCGGGGCACGGCCGCTGGCGCTGCTCGGTGGCGCGCTCGCCCTGGCGGGACTGGCCGCATTCGCGGTCCGGCTTTGGCCGGTGCTCAGGTGGGATGGTGGGTAACGCGCAACCGATTCCGGAGGAAATTCACATGACCAATGACATGCCTCGGTTCGCGCTGCGCGCGCTACGCTGGCTGCCGCCGCCCGAGCGCCTCGCTGCTCCATTGCGGCTGGTGCCGGAGCCGTTGCTGCGATTCGGCTCGCTGCAACTCATCGAGCAGGTGCTCGCCGTGCCACTCGCGGACGGACGGCTCGACGATTTCGCCGGCCGCCGCATCGGAGTCGAAGTGACGGATCTCGGCCTGCGCTGGATCGTCGCGATCGGCGAACGAAGGGTCGAAGTCCTGGATCCGTCGGAGACGGCGGAAGCGACGGTTCGCGGGACGGCGACCGACCTGTTGCTGCTCGCGAGCCGTCTCGAGGACGCCGACACGCTGTTCTTCCACCGCCGCCTGCAGCTCACGGGCGACGTCGAACTCGGTCTCGCGCTGCGCAACTTGCTCGACCAGTTGCCATGGGAATCGATACCACTGGCATTGCGCATCGCGCTCAATCGCGGGGCCCGATTCGCGCGAGCCGCCCGCACTGCCTACCGCGGCGTGGACGACTGAGCGCCTGCGATCAAGTCCATTCCAGCCGCGCCGTACCAGTAGCCGTTCTCCTCGCCCACGCGCGCGAGCACTGCGCCATGGTCGATTGCGTCGCGGAAGCGCGCCACGATCTCCGCGGTGCCGTCCTGCTGCGGGTAGATGCGGGCGAACTCGATCCCGGCAGCGCGTAGCTCGCCCAGTTCGGGCCCGAGGTCGCAATGACCGGCGGTCTGCACCGAGATGCCGTTGATGGTGAGGAACGGCTGGCCGTCGCGCGAGGCGAGCGGCAGGCCGTCGGGGTACTCGATGCAGCGGAAGCCGCAGTCGTCCTTGGCGAGGTCGAGTGCCCGGGCGGTGAAGCACCGCGCGGAATACGACAGCGGCAGCCGGCCCCACACCGTGATCTCGAATTCGGGCAGGTCGTCACCGCGCGCGCGGAACTCCTCGATGAGCGCGCGGTGAC
>VEPJ01000023.1:4149-7715 GCA_012026925.1 Gammaproteobacteria bacterium
GTTGTACACGTTGAGCGACGGGCCGCCGACGAAGCGCAGGCCGCGCTCGCGCAGCATCTGCACGGCCGACATGTCGTTGGCCTCCACGCGGCAACGGCCGTTCTCGACCAGGCGCTTGAGCGAGGCGAGCTCCGACTCGGCTTCGAGCAGCGCGAGCGAGGAAAGCACCACCTCGCGTCCGCCGTCAGCGATCTCGTGGGCGAGGGCGATCCAGTCGCGCGTCGTGAGTTCGCGGCGCTTGCTGCA
Source organism: Gammaproteobacteria bacterium (assembly GCA_012026925.1). Taxonomy (GTDB): domain Bacteria; phylum Pseudomonadota; class Gammaproteobacteria; order Steroidobacterales; family Steroidobacteraceae; genus RPQJ01. Next base: position 4,396 of record VEPJ01000023.1, read on the forward strand.
CACGTTCTCGCCGAGGTAGATCACGTCGAGCGGCCAGCCCGCCGCCTCCCGGTAGAAGGCGAGCACGCGTTCGCGTGGCCAGAAATACTGCAGGGGTCCGAGTGTCAGTCGCATGGTTTGCGCCTCAGTGCCACGAGCGGTGGTAGGGGCCGAGCGTCGTCTGGTGGCCCTCGGCGTGTCGCGACAGCTCGTTCAACCATTGCGGGTCGGGTTTCCAGGCATCCGGACGCGCCGTGTACCGGTCGATGGCTGCGCGCCACGTGCGCGTCACAGCGGCCACGTATGCCTGGCCGCGCTGCCGGCCTTCGATCTTGAGTGCGACCACGCCTGCCGCGGCGAGACGCGGCAGCAGTTCGAGCGTGTTGAGGGCGGTGGGTTCCTCGAGGGCGTGGAACACCTCGCCGCGCACGTCGTAGCGGCCCTTGCAGACGGTCGGGTAGCCCGCCGGCTCGTCGGGCTCGAAGCGGTCGATCAGCCGGTCGTTCAAGCGCACGGCGCGCTGGCCGCCGGGCCCTTCTTCCCAGCGCACGAACTTCGCAGGCGAACACACGCCGTGGCGGTTGGGCGACGCGCCGGTGACGTAGCTCGAGAGCTGGCAGCGCCCCTCGACCATGATGCACAGGCTGCCGAACGCGAACACCTCGATCGGCACCACGTCCTGCTCGCAGAGCCGTTCCACCTGCTGCACCGACAGCACCCGCGGCAGCACCGCACGGGCGATGCCGAATCGCTCGCGGTAATAGCGCAGCGCGGCATGCGTCGTGGCGGAGCCTTGCACGGAGAGGTGGCGCGGCAGCGCGGGATACCGCCTGGCCGCGTAATCGAGCACGCCCATGTCGGCGCAGATGATGGCGTCCACGCCGAGCGCGGCAGCGCGGTCGACCGCGGCTTGCCAATCACCGAAGCGAGCAGGACCAGGATACGTGTTGAGCGCCACGTACACCTGCTTGCCGCGCGCGTGCGCGTAGCCAATGCCACTCAGCAGGTCAGACTCGGTGAAGTTGAGCCCCGGGAAGGCACGCGCATTCGTCTGGTCGCGGAACCCGACGTACACGGCGTCGGCCCCGTGGTCGATCGCGGTGATGAGTGCCGGCGGACTGCCGGCGGGGCAGACGAGACGCATCGAGGCTCCTAGGGTGGGCCGTCAGGGAATCGTCGCCGCCGTGCGGCCGGTCCGCCTTGATCTGAATCAGTTCAGCGGGCGAACACGCGTCCCCAGAGGTCATCGACCCGGCGCTCGACCTCGCCGTCCAGCACGATCGGCTTGCTCCAGGCACGGGATGTTTCCGCCGGCCATTTGTTGGTGGCGTCGAGACCGAGTTTAGATCCCAGGTTCGGCACCGGGCTCGAGAAGTCGAGGTAGTCGATCGGGGTGTTCTCGACGATCAGCGAGTCGCGCGCCGGATCGACGCGCGTCGAGACCGCCCACAGCACCTGCGACCAGTCGCGCACGTCGATGTCCTCGTCCGTGACGATCACGAACTTGGTGTAGGTGAACTGCCGCAGGTACGACCAGACGCCCATCATCACGCGCCGCGCGTGGCCGGGATACTGCTTGCGGATGCTCACGACGGCGACCCGGTACGAGCAGGCTTCCGGCGGCAGGTAGAAGTCCACGATCTCCGGGAACACCTTGCGCAGGATGGGAACGAACACGTCGTTCAGCGCGATGGCGAGCACCGACGGTTCGTCGTGCGGCGCGCGCCCCATGTAGCTGCCGTGGTAGATCGCGTCGCGCCGCATCGACATGCGCTCGATCGTGAACACCGGGAACTCGCCCTGCGCGTTGTAGTAGCCGGTGTGGTCACCGAACGGTCCCTCGACCGCCGTGTCGCCTGGATGGATGAAACCCTCGAGGACGATCTCGGCGCCGGCCGGCGCGTCGAGCCCGGTGAGACTGCTCTGCCAGATGCGCGTGCGCTCGCCGCGCAGCAGCCCGGCGAACTCGTATTCCGACAATGTATCCGGCACTGGCGCCACGGCGGCGAGCATCGTGGCCGGGTCGGCGCCGATGGCCACCAGGACGGGAAACGGCCGCTCCGGGTGCGTCGCGCGCCAGTCCGCATAGTCGAGCGCGCCGCCGCGATGCGGCAGCCAGCGCATGATCACGCGATTGGGGCCGAGCACCTGCTGGCGATAGATGCCGATGTTCTGACGGTCCTGCCGCTTGCCGCGGGTGACGACCATCGCCATCGTGATGAGTGGCCCGGCATCGCCCGGCCAGCAGCGCTGGATGGGCAGCCGCGTCACATCGACGTCGCCGCCCGTCAGCACCTCGTCCCGGAACGCCGCGTCGGCCACGCGCCGGGGCGCCACGTGCGCCAGTTGCGCGAACTCCGGCCAGGCCGCGAGCGCCTGGCGCAGGCTGCCGGGCCAGCGCGGTTCCTTGACTGCCGCGAGCAGCTCGCCGAGTTCGCGCAGCGAAGAAAGCGGCCGGCCGGCGAGCGCCGCCTCGATGCGCGAGCGGTGGCCGAACAGGTTGCCGAGCAGGGCATGCGACGAGGTCCCGGCGTGCTCGAACAGCAGGGCGGGTCCGCCGGCGCGGAGGGTGCGCAGGCAGAAGGCCGTTCTCTCGAGCACGGGATCCACCGGCTCGGAGACGCGATTGAGTTGCCCGGTCGCCTCGAGCCGGCCGAGAAAGGATCGCAGGTCGTGGTGTGCCATGGGGCATTCGCCTGGGTGACGCCGTGATCTTCCCGCCAGCGCGCGCCGGCCGCCCTGACGTGGATCAAGTGGGCGGCGGAGGTGTGCCGCGTACCGCCAATCGACGAGAATGCCCGCCATGGATACCGTGATCGACACCGGCCGTCTCGTGCTGAGGCGGTTCACGACGGACGACCTCGAGGCCTTTTATCAGCTTGGCTCGCGGCCGGAGATCATCCGCTATGCGCAGTCCGAGCCCCTTGCCTCGCGCGAGCAGGCCCTCGAGTTCATGAAGGCCGCACCGTTTCACGATTACGCGACCTACGGTTACGGGCGCTTTGCCTGCGTCTGGAAGGCGACCGGCGAAGTGATCGGGTTCAGCGGCGTGAAATACGTCCCCGAGATCGAGGACACCGAACTGGGTTACCGCTTCCTGCCGGAGTACTGGGGTCGAGGCCTGGCCACGGAAGCGGGCGCGGCGTCGATCGAGTTTGCGCGGTCGACGCTGCGGCTCGAGCGCCTCGTCGCGATGGTCCATCCGGACAACGTCCCATCCGCCCGTGTCGTCACCAAGCTTGGATTCTCGGTCGAGAAGAAGCTGCGCTATTCGGGGCTACCCGGCATCGACATCGACCTGTTCGCGCGCAGCCTGGCTACACCACGTTCCGCCGCCGGAG
>VEPJ01000171.1:0-30825 GCA_012026925.1 Gammaproteobacteria bacterium
CGATCGGGGACGGCGCGGCGGCCGTGATCCTCGTGAGCGAGCGCAAGGCGCGCGAGCTCGGACTCCGGAACAAGGTGCGGGTCGCATCCTCGGCGCTGGTGTCCGGATGGGACATGACCGCCCCCGACGAGTCCGTCGGTGGGCTCGCTGCGCAGCAGGCGTATGCGGCGGCCGGGATCGGTCCCGGCGACCTCTCGTGCGTCGAGCTGCACGACGCCTCGGCCCCTTCGGAACTCGTCGCGTACGAGTACCTCGGTCTCTGCGCTCCGGGCGAGAGCATCAAGCTGATCGAGACGGATGCGACGCGTCTCGGCGGGCGGATCCCGGTGAACACGTCGGGAGGCCTGCTGCGCAAGGGACACCCGGTGGGCGCGACCGGCTGCGCGCAGATCGTCGAGCTGACCGAGCAGCTGCAAGGCCGCTCCGGCAAGCGCCAGGTGGACGGTGCACGCGTCGCGCTCGCCCACAACGGGGGCGGCGCGATCGGGACGGATGCTGCGGCAACGGTCGTGACGATCCTCGTGAAGGGGGACTGACGTGCCCGCCTATGACCCGCTCACCATCGCCGGCGTCGTGAGCCGGTGGGCGGCCGAGAAGCCGGACTTCCGGGTGCTGACCGTCGAGGGCGCCGGCGTCCGCGAGGACGAGACGCGCAAGTACGCGGAGCTCTGGGACAAGGGTCGCTCGCTCGCGACCGGCCTGCGCAAGCTCGGCCTCAGGCCGGGCGACATGGTCGCCACGCTGCTCGCCAATCACGCCGAGTTCGTCGACCTGATGGTCGCGGGATCGCTGCTCGGTGCGGCGCTCGTGCCGATCGATCCGCGGACCAAGGGGGAGAAGCTGACGTACATGCTCTCCGCCGCGAACTGCAAGGGCGTGATCGCCGGCGACTACGCGCTGCAGGAGTTGCTCGGCGTGCGGGAGAAGGTTCCTTCCCTGCAGTGGGTGATCGGAATTCCGACGGACGAGGGGAGGGCGACCACCGCGCAGCTGCAGGCGGTCGGCGTACGGCCATATGGCGAGGTCGCGGGCTGCGACTTCCGGGGCGAGGAATTTCCGGGCTCCGACCCCGATGGCCGGATGGAACTCATCTATACCTCGGGCACGACCGGTGATCCGAAGGGCATCGTGATGACGCACCGGCGCTATTGCGAGAACGCGAAGATCGCGCCGTTCCTGTTCGGCTTCCGGCCGGACGAGCGCCTGTACTCGGGCCTGTCGCTCACACACGCCAACGCACAGGTCATCACGCTCGGCACGTCGCTCGTCAACGCGATCCCCTGCGTGCTGTCGCGTCGCTTCTCGAAGTCGCGGCTCTGGGACATCACCCGCAGGTACGGGTGCACGAACTTCACGCTGCTCGGCGGCATGACGACGGCGATCTACGCGGAGCCGCCCAAGCCGGACGACGCGGACAATCCCGTGCGCAGCATCATCTCGGCCGGCATGCCGGCGGCGATCTGGAACGAGTTCCGCAAGCGATTCGACGTCCAGCTGCACGAGTTCTACGGAGCCGCGGAGGGTGGCCTCACCGGCAATCCGCCCGGCGTCGGTCCGGTCGGGAGCATCGGCAAGCCGATCCCGACGCTGATCCATCGCATCGTGGACGACGACGGCAACGACGTGCCGAAGGACGCGAACGGCGAGCGCGTCGGCGAGATCCTGTTCCGCAACGCCGACGGTTCCCCGATCAAGGTCGAGTACTACGGGAACCCGGAGGCGAGCGCGGAGAAGTGCGCCGGCGGCTGGCTGCACATGGGTGACGTGGTCCGCGAGGACAAGGACGGGTGGCTGTTCTTCCTCTTCCGCAAGGGCAGCGGCATCCGTCGCAACGGCGAGTTCATCAATGCGGCCTTCATCGAGAAGGTGATCGCCGAGGACCGCGCGGTGGACGACGTGTACGTGTACGGCATCCCGACGGCGAGCGGCGTGCCCGGAGAAAAGGACGTCGTCGCGGCAGTCGTGCCGAAGGATCCCAATCTCGCCGCATTCGACGTGCAGGGCCTCTATCGGGTCTGCCGCGAGAAGCTCGAGCCGAACGCCGTGCCGGCGTTCATCCAGCTGCTGCACCAGATCCCGAAGACTGCATCGGAAAAACCGCAGGATCGCTTCCTCGTCGAAGCCCTCGAGTCGAATCCACGGCACGTGCACACGGAAGCACGTTGACCCATCCAGGACACCCCCATTCGGAGCAAAGACATGGCACTCGGACGCAAGGTCATCATCTACGGCGCAAGCGGCTACACCGGCAAGCTGGTTGCCGAGTCGCTGGCGCATCGGCAGATCCCGTTCTACTTCGCGGGTCGCAGCCGGGAGAAGCTGGAGAAGGCGCTCGGGATCGTGCGGGAGCGCCTGGGCGCGAACGCGTGGAAGCTCGACGCCGAGATCGTTGCTGCGGACAGCACGGTCGAGGCGCTGGTCCCGCTGTTCGGCAGGTGCAGCATCGTGATCAACGTCGCCGGGCCGTTCATGCAGGTGGCCTGGCCCATCCTCGAGGCGGCTTTCAAGGCCAACTGTCATTACCTCGACACGACGGGCGAGCAGGACTGGGTGCGCGCGATCGCGGATAAATACGGCGCGGACTTCGCTGCGAAGGGGCTGCTGCTGGCGCCGGCGACATCGTTCATGTGGGCCGCGGGTGCGCTGGCCGCGGAGGTCGTGCTCGAGGACCCGGAGATCGACTCGCTCGACATCCTCTACCAGATCGACAACGGCCTGCCGTCCGAGGCCTCGACGAAGTCGTTCCTGCGCATGGTGTGCAACGACACCTCGCAGTACTACCTGGAGCAGAACCAGTACAAGGCCTGGCCGAACGACGTCGCCCACGACGTCTTCGTGCCGTACCGCAACGCCAAGCTGCGCGCCCATCCCTGGGGTGGCGCCTGCGAGCCCGTGTGGCTCAAGGGCCGCGTACGCAACTGCAAGGTGCTCACGGCCATCGGCGAGCACATGATCGACCCCATCATCCAGGCCATCCGGGCATTCAATGCGAAGTCCGTGGGCCTGGACCAGGCGGGCCGCGAGGCGCTGAGCAACGCCATTGCCGACCAGATCAGCACGGGCGAGCCGCCGAAGGACGACCTCGACGTGCAGCGCGGGGTGATCGTCGTCTACGGCCAGGGTCGCACGAAGACCGCGACCTACGTGATGAACCTGTCCGCTGCATACACCTGGACCGGGGAGATCAGCGCGGAGTCCGCGAAGCTGATCCTCGAGGGCCAGCTCAAGAGGCCCGGGTTCCAGTCGGCGGCGACCGCGTTTTCCCACCGCCATTTGATCCGGACCTTCAACGCGCTGGGTTTCTGCAGCGCGCTGCCGGACTGAGTCGCGCAAGAGGCCGCGGTCCGTCGGTCGCTCAGATCAGGCCCTGCCGACGGGCCGCCGCGATCGCGCCTGAGCGGCTCCTGCACTCGAGCTTGCGATAGACGTTGTGCAGGTGCCACTTCAGCGTGCCCTCCGAGACGAACAGGGAGTCCGCGATCTCGCGGTTCGAGGCGCCCGTCTCAAGGTACTTGAGCACGCGCAGCTCCTTGCGCGTCAGGGCTTCCTCTCCGCGGGAGGCGGCCCTGGGTGCCGTCGCTTTCAGCCAGGCGGGCAGTCGAATTCCCTCGCTGCCGCGCGTTGCGTGGTTCAGTGTCGCCACGATGTCCATGTCGTCGAGGAACACGCGCCGATAGCCGAATCTCTCCCCGAGCTCGATCGCCACGCGCCAGGACTGCAGCGCTTCGGCGGTTCGGCCCGACCGAAGCAGCGCCGCCGCGTGCAGGATCAGTAGCTCGACGCGCCGATGGTGGAAACCCTTTTCGGTCGCGCGCACCAGCGCAGGCCCGAGCTGTGCGATCGCCATCTCCGGTTGCTCGCCCATGAGCAGCCTCGGTGCAACCCGGGCCGCCTTGTCCGCCACCATCCCGTACTGCGGATGCATCGTGCGGTCGAAGTCCTGTGCGCGTGCCAGCTCCAGCGCGGCCGGGACCTGGCCGAGGCGGCAGAGCCAGACGCATTCCTCGCCGGCCAGTGTCACGCACACCCTGGGCAGACCGCGACGCTGCCCCAGCTTGCGCCCGAGTTGCAGCGCTGCAAGGCCGGCATCGGGCTGGCCGCCGAGGAACTGCAATCGCGCGCGACTCAGGTACGTGAGCAGCATGAAGTCCGCGATGCCGCGGTCGTCGAGCGCGTCGGGGCTCGCTTCGAGCGCCAGGCTCGAGCCGGCGATGTCGTCGAACTCATAGAGCACGGCCGCGCGCACGCCCTGCTGGTACGCGGCATGCTCCGGATGGCCGTGCAGCCTTTCCGCGATGTGCTGCAACCCGGCGTCCGCGACCGCCAGTGCGCCCCTGAAGTCGCCGCGCTTCAGCAGCAGGACGGCGCGCAGGACCTTGCTCCAGGAGACCCCGAACTGGCCGTTGTCGGCCTGCTGCAGCGCTTCGCCCTGCGTGGCGTAGGCGAGTCCCGCCTCGATGTCGCCGTCGCTCTTGCAGGCGAAGGCGGCGACGTTGTGCACGTCGCCGCGGTACCGGGCGCGCGCCTTCGGCCATGCGGCGATCCACGCTTCCGCCTGCGCCCGGAGGTTCGCGGCGTTGTCGCGCAGGCCTTCCCACATCATGCGCTGCACGGGCAATGCGCAGAGCAATTCCTCGACGGCGGCACGATCTGCCGCCGGATCCTGCTTCAGGCGTTCCGCCAGCGCCTCGAGGTCGGCGAGTTCGCGCTCGAACTCGGGCGCGGCACGCTTGAACACCAGCGAGAACACGTGGCTCAGCCGGATGAGCGGATGGCGGTCGAGCACCTCGCCCGGGATCGCCGGTATCCAGCGCATGAGGTTCGCACCGTCGCCGAGACGCTGCGCCGAGTCCTCAGCCGCCTTCAGCAGCCACCGGCAGGCCAGTTCCCACCGCTGGGCGCGCACGGCACAGTCGATGGCGTCATCGACCATGCCGTGGTCGAACAGCCACTGGCCGCCTGCGGCGAGGCTGGCACTGATGGCGGATGGCTCACGCGGGTCGTGGCGGCGCAGGTACTCGCCGACGAGGTGGTGAAAGCGGAACCAGCGTCCCTGCCGGTCGAGCGGGATCAGGAACAGGTGCCGTCGCTGCAGTTCGGCGAACAGGATGTCCGGCGATCGCTGGCCGAGGGCTGCGGCCGCGAGTTCTGCGCAGAAACGGTCGAACTGCGCGAGCTGGTGTACCAGCGCCCGCTGCTCGACGGGCAGCCGGCCGAAGACGGCGTCACTCAGGTACTCCAGCACTCCGCGCTCGGTCGTTGCGAAGTCGGCGATCAGGCGACCGGCGTCGGGCGTCTCGCTGAGCGCGAGCGTGAGCAGTTCCATGGCGGCCGGCCAGCCCTCGGTCTTCTGGAGCAGGCTGGCAAGTGCGGCCGGATCCAGGGCGCGCGGCAGCCGGGCACTGCAGAAGCTGCGTGCCTCGTCCTGGTCGAAGGCGAGGGCGCGCTGGTCGATTTCGAGCAACTGGCCCCGCAGCCGCAGTTCCGACTGCGGCCAGCCCACCGTCTGCCGGCTCCCGACGACGAAGCGCAGCTCGGTGCCGGCGCGGCTCAGCAGCCACTCGATGATCTGGACTGCGTCCGTGCTCGTGATCACCTGCGCGTCGTCGAGGAACAGCACGATCGACCGGACATGGGCAGCCAGACGTATGCTGAGGTCCTCCAGCATGACCGACAGGTCCGCGGTCTGGGTGATCTCCCGTATGGCATCCGCCGCGAGGGTCGGCACGCACTTGCCGAGTGCCCCGTACAGGTAACGCAGCAGGCGAGGCGGGTCGTTGTCGTTCGCGTCCAGGTTCAGCCAGGCGACATCCACCCGCCGGGACGGGTCGCTTGCGAGCGCCGCGTACCACTGTGCCATCAGCGTAGTCTTGCCGTAGCCAGTCGGCGCGACGACCGTCACAGCCTTGACGTGGCCCGTCACCAGCGCGTCGGGCGGGGCGAGTCGCGCGCGCGAAATCTGCGCCCGCGCCCCGACCTGTGGCTGGAACTTGCTTTCCAGCAGGCTCGCGCTCGGTCGGTGGCTCGGACGGGACATGCGGGTGGAACCTGAATTCAGCCAGGCCCGGCGACGGGCAGCAGGGGCCTCGAGTGCACGCCCGCCAATGGTAGCAATGCGGGCGGTCGCCGAGTTCGTCATCGACGGCCGACGAGTCGCGAAGTAGCCTGTACCCGCCCGACTCGAGGGGAGCCCGCCCGCGCATGGACGCCAATCCGCTGTTCCGCATCGCTGCGATCATCACTTTCGTCGTGGGCGGGGCGCTGCTGCTCGCCTACCCCTGGACTGCCCCGTTGCTCGGCATCGACGGCCCGCCGACCGTGTGGTTCCACATCACGACGGGCATCGTGCTCCTGTTCGGCTATGCGTACTGGCGGATCTCGCGCGATCCGGCGACGAATCGCCCGCTCATCGTCATGGGCGCCGCCGGCAAGCTGATCTTCGCCATCGCGATTTACGCGCACTGGCTCGCGGGAACCGCGTCGGGACCGCTGGCGCTCCTCGTGACCACGGACGTCGTGTTCGCGGCGTTGTACGTCGCCTATCTCCGCAGCAATCCGGTCGCGCGCGCCTGACCGCCCGTTCGCTGCGTCACGACAGGAATTCGCGCGGGGTCTTTCCGGTCCAGCGCCGGAATGCGCGCGTGAAATTGGCCTGGTCCGTGAACCCTAGCAGGAAGGCGATGTCGGCCAGGCTGTGCCGTCCCTGCCTCAGGTAGTCGAGCGCCAGCTCGCGCCGCGTCGCATCGAGCAGGCCCTGGTAGGTCGTGCCTTCCCTGCGGAGCCGGCGCTGCAGGGTACTCGCGCTCTGGTTAAGTGATCGCGCGATGCCGTCCTGGTCGAACTCGCCCGACGGCATGGCCTTCAGCAGCAGCGACCGCACCTTCGCGGCCGTCGAATCGGGAGCCATGCCCTCGATGTAATGAGCCGCCAGCCTGTCCGCCTCCGCAGCGAGTTCCGGGTTCCCGGTGAGGATCGGCTGCTCGGCCGCCACGGCATCGAACAGGATCGCGATGTGCTCGCCGTCGAATTCGACCGGGCAGCGCAGCAGCTCGCGATAGGTCGCCTCCGGTGCCACCCGCGGCCGCATGAAGACGACCTTGGCCGGGATGGCCGACGGCCCGGCGCATTGCTCGAGGACCCGGCAGACGCCCACGACGATCGAATCCACGCACTCGGTCGTCGGCGTGACCGTCCGCTCGTGGGGCCGCGTCTCGAGGCCGACCAGCCCGTCCTCCCGGACCACTACTATCCGCCCGTTCGTGCTCAGCAGGCTGCTGTAGCGCTCGATGCGCTTCAGCGCGGCGAGCACGCTGGTGCTGCTGACGATGCCGAGGCCGAGCGCGTGGAACATGCCGGGACGCATCCGGTTTCCCACGCGAAACCCGAACAGCGGGTCCCCCGACTCGGCGGCCGCGAGCGTCCAGAGTTTCTGGACGGCCGCCGCGGGGTAGCGCGCATTCGGTCTAGTGAGGAGCCCGGGATCGACACCGGCGCGCCGGGCGAGCGCCGCGAACTCGATCCCATAGTCGTGCAGCGCCTCCTGCAGGGGCGCCGTCGTCATGGCCAGGACCGATGATCTGTTCAACATCGGCGCGTCTCGATTCCGCCGGCAGTGCCCGCAATCTTAGGCCAGGTCACGGTCCGGGCAAGCCGGGACCCCGCCTGACCCCGACGGACAAGACGTTGCCGCGATCGGACAAGAGCCGCGGCGGTCGTCCACCTAGAGTGCGCCGCCATGGACGACCTCACCAGAAAGCCGCGGTCGCGGCCACGCCCGGCGACCCGCCGCAACGAGCGATTGGATGATCCCGCGGGCGCCGCGCTGACCGAGCTGATCGACTCGGAGCGTGCCCGCGTGACGCTGGAGGAGCCCGGGCTGGCCGAGCAGGCCGATCCGGGCCGGGTCTGGCTGCTGTGGTTCGCGATCGGGGCGACCGAGGCCGTCTGCCGCATGGTCGAGCGCGAGACGGACGCCGAGCGCAACAGCGTCTTCCGCCAGGTCGTCAGCGTCATCTTCGGCGGCGACGGCGTGCGTTCCGCCGTGGATCCGGTCCACGCGAACAAAACGCTCATCGAGCTCTTCGAGTCGGCGGGTGCCGGGGCGGTCGAGGCCTGCATGCGCGGCGAGAAGCGCCTCGGCTATTACCTCGAGGCGCTCCGCGTCAGCCTGCGGCCCGAACCCTGAGTCAGGCCTGCCGGATGATCTGGCTCGGCGTCGGCGCCGGCCAGCCGGCCTCCCGACCCACGCGGACGATCATCTCGTTCGTATCGAAGTACACCTGCCAGTAGTGGTCCGTGTGCGCGTACGGGCGCACGGCGATCACCGTGCCGACGAGGTTCATGTCGAGCAGGCTCACCTCCGGCGCCGGATCAGTGGCGACGTTGGGGATCTTCGCGACCGCGGCCTTGAAGCGCGCAATGGCGTCCAGCGGATCGACCGCGCCGGAGAGCTGCGCCGTGCGCTCGACGCGTCGCACCGGCAGCGCGGAGAAATTCTGGATCGTGTCGGCGAAGATCTTGCCGTTGCCGACCGTCGTCATCACGTTGTCGGGCGTCACGATCGTGGTGCCGAACAGGCCGAGCTCGTGCACCGTGCCGGTGATGCCGCCGACGCTGACGAAGTCACCCACCTTGAACGGGCGCAGGATGAGCATGAACGCACCGGCGGCGAAATTGCCCAGCATCCCGCTCCACGCCGCCCCGATGGCCACGCCGGCGCCGGCGAGCAGGGCGGCGAACGACGTGGTCTGGATGCCGAAATAGCCGAGGATGCCCAGGACCAGAGTGATGTTGAGGGCGATGGCGACGATCGAGCCCAGGTACTTGATGAGCGTCGGGTCGACGTGATTGCGGTTCAGTGCCGCGCGCATCAGCGACACGACCCAGTGGATCAGCCAGCGGCCGATGAACCAGAAGGCGAGCGCGGCCAGGATCTTGATTCCGAGCTCGGGCGCGGTCGTGCTGATGAATGCTTTGATCGAAGTGGCGTCCACCGGGATTCTCCTTGGTCAGTTCCTGTCGGCCAGTCCCCCGTGCCATTCTTTCACCGAGGGGTGGCAGGAATAAAGGCTACTTCTCGAAGGCGAAGACCCTTCTCCAGTCGTTCTTCATGCTGATGACGATCCAGCCCTGCTTCGCGGCCTGGTCGTAGAACGCCTGCGGGAACGTCCCGACCTTGCTGTCGGGCAGCCCCTGCGCCGGGCCGTATGCGTACTCCCGCTTCGCGTCGTCGTGCAGGACGAGCATCGCGAGGCGCGCTCCGTCGCCCGCCCTCGTGTACTCGAGCATCTGCTGGTCGCCGGGCGAATTGCCGAAAGCCGCACGCGGGCGCCGGCCGATGACGAGGTGTATCCCTTCGGGCTTGCCGGCCTTGTCGTCGTTCAGCAGCAGTTGCGCTTCCCTCGTGAGCATGGGCCGGCCCTCCTTGTCATACCCGTAGCTCGTTCCGAGCGCACTGCCGACCACCTGCTCGGGTGGAATGCCGTAGACCTTCTCGGCATAGGCGCGGACGAAATCCTGCCCGCCGCCGGTGACGATGTAGGTCTTGTAGCCGTGCGCACGCAGGTACTGCAGCACTTCCTGCATCGGCTGGTACGTGAGTTCCGTGTACGGCCGGTGCCAGCGGGGGTCCTTCGCCGTCGCGAGCCATTGCCGCACGTCGGCACTGAACTGCTCGACGGACATTCCGGTGAGCGTCGCGGCGAGGACCTTCACAAGATCCTCCTGTGGCAGCTTCGCGATTGCCGCACGATCACCGGACAGCACCGTCTTGAACGGCTCGGTGTTCGCGAGCTCCGGCTTCGCCTTTGCGAGGGCCGGCACGCGGTCGAGGCAGAACATCACCTGCGCATACATCGGCTGCTCGACCCAGAGCGTGCCGTCCTGGTCGAAGGTGGCGATTCGATCGGCGGGCGGCACGAATCCCGGACTGCCCGGCGTGGTCGTTCCCTTCACGAACTCGACGATCGCCTTGCGGGCGGCGCCGTCGTTCCAGGAGGGCAGGGGGTCGGCAGCACGCGCGACAGTCGCCAGTGACAGCAGGACCAGCGGCAGCCAGAGAGAAGCAAGTTTCTTCCCGATACCAAGCGTGGCTCTGCTCATGTCGCGCTCCTTGAAAAGAAAGGGGCGGGCGAGCCCACGGCCTGCCCGCCCCTCAATGCTAAAGGGTCAGCGTCGATCAGTTGCCGGTCGGCAGCGGGATGTTGACGCCGTCCTTCTGCAGCTGGTCGCGCATCCACTGGAACTGCTGGTACTTGGAGAGCTCGAGCGGGCCCGTGTAGCCCATGCTCTGCATCTTCCGCGGCGGATACTGGATGTAGGTCGTCATCAGCTTCTTGATCGCCTCGCTGATGGTGACCAGCGTCCAGGTGTGCTCCGTGTAGTTGTTCATGAAGATGTCGTAGCGCTCCTGCGGGTCCTGCCAGAGATCGAACACCTGGGGAACGATCGCCACGTACTTCTCCGGGCCCTTCCAGCCGAGGTTCGCGTCGACCGCGAGTCCGCCCGTTGCCTGGCCGTTGTCACCGCGCAGGTTGAACACGGCCTTGAACTGTCCGACTCGCGCGGCGCCCGGCGTGAGCTCGTTCTCCGTGAAATAGAACCATTCCTTGCGCGGATCCGGACCCGAACCGGTGAGCACGGGCGTGATGTCGTAGCTGTCGAAGATGATCGGCTGGCCCTCGCGGTCCTTGGTCGGCAGCTTCACGCCCGCGACCGAGGCGAAGGTCGCCATCAGGTCGAGGCCGCCCACGATGTCGTGGTTCTTCACGTCCGCCTTGATCTTGCCCGGCCAGATCGCGATCGCCGGTACGCGATTGCCGCCCTCGCGCACCGTGCCCTTGGTGCCGCGGAACGGCGTGTAGCCCGCGTCCGGGTACACGTCCTGCCAGGCGCCGTTGTCCGTCGTGTAGAACACCAGCGTGTTCTTGTCGAGGCCGAGCGCGCGCAGCTTGTCCATGATCTGGCCGATGTGCGCGTCGAGTTCGACCACGGAGTCGGCGTACTTCGACTTCGACATCGACTTGTGCTCGAACTGCGGCGCCGGCATGTTCGGCTGGTGAACCTTCATGAAGTTCACGTTGATGAAGAACGGCGTCCCCTTGTTCTTCGCGGCGTCGTCGAGGAACTCGAGGGCGGCCTTCGTGACGTATTCGTCGAAGTACGGGATGCCGACCACGCCGTCCGGATAGGTCACGCCATGCAGCGTGACGCTCTTGCCGGGCTCGTTCACGTACTGGCCGTTGATCTTGAAGTCCTCATGCGCCTTCTCACCCGCGTTGCCGGAGAGCGAGCCGGTGGTCACCTTGTTGAACATGTCCCGCAGCGCCGGGTCCATGTCCGGGAACCACGTCGGGTCGCCGTAGGTGTAGGCGTTCAGGTGATAGAGGCCGGCGTACTTCATCACGTCGTAGCCCTGCGCGTTCGGCAGCGCGTAGTCCGCTTCGCCGAGGTGCCACTTGCCCGTGAAGTACGTCTTGTAGCCGCCCGTCTTCAGCACGGAGGCCAACGTCCACTCTGCCGCCGGGAGACCACCGCCCTGCCCCTGGAAGGCCACGGTCGTCATGCCACTGCGGTTCGGGATGCGACCCGTCTGCATGGCGGCTCGCCCCGGCGTGCAACTCGGCTGCGCATAGAACGAGTAGAACGTCATGCCTTCGGCCGCCATGCGGTCGATATTGGGCGTGGGCATGCCGCGCCCCACGCCACCCCCATAGGGGCCGAGGTCACCGTAGCCGGTGTCGTCGGACACGATAAAGAGAATGTTGGGCCGGTCGGCCGCGTGGCCGGCCGCTGCGAACACCGCGGCCAGGAAGCCCGCGATCCACACAAACAAGCGCTTCATTTGTTCTCCCTTAATGGTGGAGTGGATGAGGAACTACATGCGCAAGCGGCAAGGCTGCCCCCTTTCGAGCCTCGCCGACCCTGTCCTCGGTCACTCTACGCCTCGGGATCATGTGATCTCCAATGCAATTGATCGCAATGACTGATAGATTTTCCGTATGAATAATCTGCGCCTCGTCGAGTACGCCGTGGCACTGGAGGGACACCGCAGCTTCGCGCGCGCGGCGCAGGCCATGCGGGTAACCCAGCCGACGTTCAGCCGTGGCATCGCGGCGCTCGAAGCAGACCTGGGCGTGCGACTGTTCGACCGTTCCACCCGCCGTGTCGAGCCGACACCCGAAGGAATTGTCTTCCTGCAGAGAGCCGCCGCGGTGCTGGCGGAAGTGGTCCGCTTGCGCCACGCCCTCGACGACCACCAGAGTCTCCGGTTCGGTCAGCTCACGATCGGCGTCGGGCCCTATCCGCTCGACATCAGCGTGCTCGAGACAGTGGCCCGGCTTGCGTCACGCCATCCGTCGTTGCACATCAAGATCCTGGAGGGAAAGTGGCGTGAATTCGGACCGAGGCTGCTGACGAGGGAGGTGGAACTGGCGGTCATGGAAGCGTCGATCGTCAGGCTGGACCCTCGATTCCACGTGGAGATGCTTCCCTCGCACGTCGGGGGCTACTTCTGCCGGGCCGGTCATCCGTTGTCCGACCGGCGCGGCCTGTCGCTGAATGAACTCTTTCAGTACCCGTTCGTCGGCATCGCGATTGCCGAACGCGCCATGCAGCAGTTTGACCAGGGCCTGCCGCCCGGCATCCTTACGGATCCAGCGACGGGGGACCTCACGCCACGGATCACCGTCACATCGGTCGAAGCGATCCGTCAGATCGTGAAGCGCACGGACGGAATCGGGCTGTGCGCCCTGACTCAGGTCGCCGAGGACGTCCACAAGGGAACAGTGGTCGTTCTCGACGTCGAAGTCGAACCGTTGCGTACCGGCTACGGTATCGGGTGGCTCAGGGAGAGGACGCTCTCGCCGGCGGCGCAGTTGTTCGTCAGGATGATCAAGCAAGTCGAGGCGGAGGTCTGTACGGCGCCGCCGCCCCCCGCTGCGTCGCGAGCGTCGCCCGGCCGCCGGAGAGCCCGCGGGAGACGCTAGCTTTTCGAAACTCGAATCCGGCGGGTTACCGCGCGTCCGGGCGCGAATCGAGTGGCCAGTCGCTGCTCCTCCTGCGTCGTCTCGCGTTCGGCATCCATGACGTAGTCGAGGAGCTTATCCGCGACCTGGGTTCGCGGCATGCCCTTGAGGCTCACGACGCCGTATTGCAGGTACATCCACGGCTCACGGCCGAGCAGCACCAGTTGCCCTGCCTCGAGCTCGTCCACGATGCACGACAGGATCATGCCGGTGACCGCGTCGGAGTTCGCGACGATCCGCTTGACGGCCTCGAGCGAGTTGCACTCGATCGACGGGAACGGGCGCCGACTGGTCACGCGCTGGGATGCCGCCTTGTGTGCGGCCAGCATCGGGTCCAGCACCCGCGGCGGAATGCGGCTCGGCGTGACGAGCGGCCACTCGAGGATCTCTGCGGCGCCGATGCCCGGTTTCCGGGCCAACGGGTGCGTCCTGCGCGCAACGAAATACAGCACGTGAGACGACGCCATGGGTGCAATCTCGAGATCGGGTTCGCGCTGCAGGGTGCTGGTCTCGGCGACGAAGAAGTCGAGCTCCCGGCTGCGCAGCAGGCGCGCCAGTTCGTCCCAGCCCCTCGCGTGGATCCTGATGCTGACGCCCGGGTATTGCTCGCCGAACCTCGCGGCGGCGCGGGCGAGCACCGCGTCGGCAGGGTAGGGACCGGCCCCGACGACCACCCGTCCGGCCTGCATGCGGCCGTGCCGCACGGCTTCGCGGTCGAGCTCGTCGGCCATGCGCAGGAGGTCGCGGGCCCGCTCTATGTAGAGTCGCCCCAGGTCGGTGGGAACCGCGCCGCTGCGCGAGCGCACGAACAGCTCGCTGCCGAAGCGCCGTTCCAGCGCCTGGACGCTGCGCGAGAGCGCGGGCTGGCTGATGTGGAGCGCAGCTGCGGCCCGCACGAAGCTGCGATGCTCGGCGAGGGCGATGACCTGGCGCAGTTGCTGGAGCTCGAGGGTCATGCGCGCAGGATATACGATGCATATCAAACATGCATTGGACTCATAGCCAGCCCTCTGGCACGGTTCGCGGCCACGGTGTGCCCGCTCGCGGCCGCGCCGTCGGAGCTTGGCAGGGCAGCCCAACAAGGGGGAAAACGACGTGATGACGAAGGGAGTGATTCGGTTCCTGGGAACGGCGCTCGTCGCCGCAACGTGGCTCGCGGCGCCGGCGCAAGCCCAGGCACGCAAGCCCAACATCCTCGTGATCTGGGGCGACGACATCGGTGGCTTCAACATCAGCGCCTACAACCAGGGCATGATGGGTTACCGCACGCCGAACATCGACAGCATCGCCCGTGAAGGGGCGCTGTTCACCGACTGGTACGGCCAGCAGAGCTGCACCGCCGGACGCGCCGCGTTCATCACCGGCCAGTCGCCGATCCGCACGGGCCTCACCAAGGTCGGCCTCCCGGGCGCGCCGGAAGGCATGAAGGCCGAGGACCCGCCGATTGCCACGCACCTCAAGGCGCAGGGCTACGTCACTGGGCAGTTCGGCAAGAATCACCTCGGCGACCGCGATTCGATGCTGCCGACGGCGCACGGCTTCGACGAATTCTTCGGCAACCTCTACCACCTCAACGCCGAGGAAGAGCCGGAGAACGTGGACTACCCGAAGAACCCGGAATTCAGGAAGAACTTCGGGCCGCGCGGCGTCATCCACAGCTACGCGGACGGCCGGATCATCGATACGGGTCCGCTCACCAGGAAGCGCATGGAGACGGTGGACGAGGAAGTGACCACCGCCGCGCTCGACT
Source organism: Gammaproteobacteria bacterium (assembly GCA_012026925.1). Lineage (GTDB taxonomy): Bacteria > Pseudomonadota > Gammaproteobacteria > Steroidobacterales > Steroidobacteraceae > RPQJ01. The sequence continues at coordinate 14,776 of VEPJ01000171.1, forward strand.
TCATGGAGCGGGCGAAGAAGGCGGACAAGCCGTTCTTCATCTGGTGGAACTCCACGCGCATGCACATCTTCACGCACCTCAAGGCGGCCTCCGAGGGCAAGACCGGGCTCGGCATCTACGCCGACGGCATGGTGGAGCACGACGCCATGGTCGGGCAGCTGCTCGCGAAGCTGAAGGAACTCGGCCTCGACCAGAACACCATCGTCATGTACTCGACCGACAACGGCGCCGAGACGTTCACGTGGCCCGACGGCGGTACGACCATGTTCCGCGGCGAGAAGAACACGCAGTGGGAAGGCGGCTTCCGCGTGCCGACGGTGATCCGGTGGCCGGGCGTCATCAAGCCGGGGACCGTCATCAACGACATCGGCGCCCACGAAGACATGATGCCGACGCTGCTCGCAGCGGCGGGCGACAGGACGGCGGTCGCGGACCTGCTCAAGGGCCGCACGATCGGCAACATGAATTACAAGGTGCACCTCGACGGCTACGACCTCGGCCCCGCTCTGCGCGGCGAGGCCGCGTGGCCGCGCAAGGAGTTCATCTACTGGACCGACGACGGCAGCGTCGCGGCACTGCGTTACGACAACTGGAAGATCACGTTCCTCAAGCAGGAGGCGGAGGGCCTCAAGGTCTGGCAGACGCCGTTCGTGGAACTGCGTGCGCCGTTGATCACGAACCTCCGCATGGACCCGTTCGAGCGGGCCGAGGAAGAGAATGCGATGGGCTACCAGCGCTGGTACATGGAACGCATGTTCATGATCGCGCCCGCGGGTGCCTATGTGTCGCGGTGGCTGCAGAGCTTCAAGGAATTCCCGCCGCGCCAGAAGCCGGGCAGCTTCAACCTCGACCGGGTGATGCAGACCGTGATGAGCGGCCAGCCCCAGGCCAACTGAGGCGGCACCCCGCGTCCGCAAACCTCACGGCGCCCGCGACGGCCCGGCCAGCGATACCCACCCCCTGCTGGCCGGACCCGTCGCGGTGCGCCGTGGTTCTGTCCGGCCTTCCCCAAATGCATTGGACGCGGCGCTCGGCTCGCGGCAATTTACGGGGGTGCAACGGGGACGTGAGATGAACACCCAGGACGACCGCTTCGACTATGACTGGCTGATCGTCGGCTCCGGCTTCGGCGGCAGCGTCTCGGCGCTGAGGCTCTCCGAGAAGGGCTACCGCGTCGGGGTGCTCGAGCAGGGCAAGCGTTACCGCGACGAGGAGTACGCCGCCTCCACCTGGGAGCTGCGTCGCTGGCTGTGGGCCCCGTTCCTCGGCTTGCGCGGCATCTTCCGGATGACCCCGTTCAAGGACGTCTTCATCGTCAGCGGCACGGCCGTCGGCGGCGGCAGCACCGTCTATGCGAACACGCTCTACCGGGCGAGCCCGCAGTTCTTCGTGAACCCCCAGTGGCGGGACATGAACGACTGGGCCAGGTTGCTTGCGCCCCACTACGACACCGCGGAGAAGATGCTCGGCGTCGTGGAAGTGCCGCGCGAGAGCGACGGCCAGAAGCTGCTGAAGGAACTGGGCAGCCACTTCGGCGTCGAGCACACCTTCCGGCGCACGCCGGTGGGCGTATTTTTCGGCAAGGCCGGGACCACCGTGCCGGATCCGTACTTCGGGGGCGAGGGGCCGCCGCGCACCGGCTGCACGTTCTGCGGCGCGTGCATGGTGGGGTGCCGCGAGGGAGCGAAGAACACCCTGCTCAAGAACTACCTGTGGTTCGCCGAGAAGCGCGGGGCCGAGGTCCTTCCCGAGCGCGAAGTCGTCGACATCCGGCCGATCGGTGCGCAGGACGGCAGCGAAGGCTACGTCGTGACGACGCAGCGACCGGGCGCCTGGTTCCGCAAGGAGCGACGGACGTTCACGGCCCGCGGCGTCGTCCTGTCGGCCGGCGCGCTCGGCACCAATCGGCTGCTGGCGAAGTGCAAGCTCGCTGGTTCGCTCCCGCGCATCAGCGATCGGCTCGGGCAACTCGTGCGCACGAACAGCGAGTCGGTGCTGACGGTGAAGCTGCCGAAGGGGCTCGCGCGGCCGTGGAACGACGTCGCCATCAGCGCGAGCATCCACCCGAAGCCCGACACGCACATCGAGTTCGTCACCTACGGCAAGCGCGGCGACACGATGGCGATGCTCTACACGCTGCTCACGGGCGAGGGCAGCCGGATCACGCGGCCGCTCCTGTGGGCCGGCAACGTGCTGCGCCACCCGATCGACTTCCTCAAGGGCCTCTGGCCGGTCGGCTGGTCGGAGCGCACCGTGATCTTCCTCGTCATGCAGACGCTGGACAACGCGATCTCGTTCCGCGCGCGGCGCGGCCTCTTCGGTGGCATTTCGCTCACGACCGAGCAGGACCCGGAGAAGCCGAACCCGACGTTCATCGAGGTGGGGAACCACGCGGCACAATGGCTCGCCGAGAAGACCGGCGGCTGCGCGCAGAGCATGGTTCTCGAAGCGTGGGCGAACATCCCGACGACTGCTCACATCCTCGGCGGCGTGGTCGTCGGGGCGGATGCCTCGAAAGGCGTGGTCGACGGGTGCAGCCGGCTCTTCGGCTACGAGAACTTCCTCGTCTGCGACGGCTCGACGGTGCCGGCCAACCCGGGCGTCAATCCGTCGCTCACCATCACCGCCATGAGCGAGTACGCCATGAGCCAGGTGCCGGTGAAAGCCGCATCCTGATTGCGAAGGAGAATCCTGCCGTGAAGTGCTACCTGTCCTCGAGCCGCACTGCCGCCCTGCTCGTCCTGGCATCGCTCGCAGGCCCCGTGCATGCCGTGGACGTCCCGGTGCCTGGCCACTTCGACCCGAAGGGCAAGGCGCCTTCCACATATACGGTGGCGCGCCAGAAGGCGCTGCGCGCGTCGCTGCCGTTCGAGGACCGGCGTGACTTCGAAGAGTCGCGCCGCGGTTTCGTCGCCGCGCCGCCGTACCGGCAGATCCGGAACGACACCGGGCAGGTCGTCTGGAACATCGGAGCCTACGATTTCCTGCTCGATGGCCGCGACTTCGACAGCGTGCATCCGTCGCTGCAGCGGCAGGCGATCCTCAACATGGGTTACGGCCTGTACGAGGTCGTGCCGGGCCGCATCTGGCAGGTCCGCGGCTTCGATCTCTCCAACATCAGCTTCATCAAGGGGGACAGCGGCTGGATCGTCTTTGACCCGCTGGTCTCCAAGGAAACGGCGGCAGCGGCGCTCGCGTTCGCGAACGAGAAGCTCGGCGCCCGACCGGTCGTCGCGGTCGTGTACTCGCACTCCCACATCGACCATTTCGGCGGCGTGCGCGGCGTGATCGACGAGGCCGACGTGAAGAGCGGCCGCGTGCAGGTCATCGCTCCGGAAGGCTTCATGGAGGCCGCGGTTGCGGAGAACGTCTACGCGGGCAACGCGATGGTGCGACGTGCGTTCTACCAGTACGGCCTGCTGCTGCCGCGCAGTCCCTACGGCCACGTGGACCAGGCGATCGGCAAGATGTCCTCGAGCGGCACGTCGGGCCTGATCGCGCCGACCCGCACGATCAAGGGCGACGTCGAGGAACTCACGGTGGACGGCGTGAGGATGGTTTTCCAGAACACGCCGGGTACCGAGGCGCCTGCGGAAATGAATACCTGGTTCCCGCAGTTCAAGGCGTTCTGGGCAGCCGAGAACATCACGGCGACGATCCACAACATCTACACGCTGCGTGGCGCGCTGATCCGCGACCCGCTCGAATGGTCGAAGCAGATCAACCGCTCGCTCTACATGTTCGGCACGCAGGCGGACGTCATGTTCTCCGCGCACACCTGGCCGCGCTGGGGTAACGCACGCATCCAGGAGGTCATGCGCACCCAGCGTGACGTGTACGCGAACCTCAACAACGACGTGCTGCACGCAGCCAACAACGGCGTCACGATCAACGAGATCCAGAACGTGTACCGGCTGCCGGACAGCCTGCAGAAGCAGTGGGCCGCGCACAGCTACCACGGTTCGGAGGAGCACAACAGCCGTGCCGTCATCAACCGGTATCTCGGCTACTGGGACGGCAACCCGACGACCCTCACGCCGTTGTCGCCGAAGGACTCGGCGCCGCTGTACGTCCAGATGATGGGGGGCTCGGCGAAGATCCTCGCCAAGGGTCGGGAACTCTACGACTCCGGCGAGTACCTGCTCGCGACGGAAATCCTGAACAAGCTCGTCTACGCGGAACCGGGCAACCAGGCCGCGAAGGACCTCCTCGCGGACGCGTTCGAGCAGATCGGCTACCAGAAGGAGAGCTCGAGCCTGCGCAACAGCTTCCTCGCCGCGGCATCCGAACTGCGCTCGGGAATCCCGTCCGGCATCACGCCGCGCTCGGCAGGACCCGACACGGTCCGCGCAATGTCCACGGACCTCTGGCTCGACTACCTCGGCATCCTGGTGGACAGCCACAGGGCCGCGGGGATGCACTTCGTCATCAATCTCGTCACGCCCGACAACGGCGAGAAGTACGCATTGGAAATGAGCAACTCCACGCTCACGAGCATCAAGGGCTTCACGGCGGCGAATCCCGACCTGACGATCACGCTCAACCGCGCGGATCTCGAACAGGTGATGATGAAGAAGGCGACGTTTGCGTCGCTCGCGAGCGCAGGCCGGGCGCGGCTCGACGGCAACGCGCAGGTGATGCAGCAGTTGATGAGCTGCCTCACCGAATTCGATCCCGCGTTCGAGATCATGCCCGGCACGCGGAGGCCGGCGCCCGCCGCAGCGCCGGGGGGCTGAGCGACCCGGGATCCCGTCCGGGTCCGCGGCCGGCCTCAGGCGCCCAGGTGCGCCACGACCCGTCGCGTGTGTGGCCGGTCGCGGTGTTCGAAGAGATAGATCCCCTGCCAGGCCCCGAGCGCCGGCCGGCCGCCGGTGACCGGGATCGACAGGGATACCGCGTTGAGCGCCGCCTTGATGTGGGCCGGCATGTCGTCGGGCCCTTCGGTCGTGTGCTCGATCCACCGCATGGCGGGGTCATCGGAGCGCGGCACCAGCCGGCGGAAGAACCCGTCGAGGTCGCGCCGTACGTCCGGGTCGGCGTTCTCCTGGATGCAGAGCGAGCACGACGTGTGCTGGACGAAGAGCGTCAGCAGGCCCTGCTCGATGCCGCTGTCGCGCACGAAGCGCACGACCTCGGCCGTGAACTCGTGCAGGCCCGGGCCCGACGTGCGGATGTTCAGCACTGTCTGCATGCGGGGCCTCGCAGCGAGGTCACGCCGCCATCGGCGTGATCTCGACCGTGACGTGCACGAGTTCGTCGTGCACCGACAGCTGTTCGCGGACAGCGTGCGCCGTCAGTTCGCCGTCGTTGGTCGCGATGCAGACGATGCACGCGTACTTGCCCTTGCCCACGCGCCAGACGTGCAGGTCGCGAAGCACCGCAGGGCTCGGCAGGTCGCGCACGATCTCCCGGACTTCCGCGACCACCGGCGCGTCCATCTCGGCGTCGAGGAGCACGCGGCCCGTGTCGCGCAGCAGGGTGATCGCCCAGCGTCCGACGAGGATCGTGCCGGCGATGCCCATCACGGGGTCGAGCCACGTGGCACCGAGATACTTGCCGCCGACCAGGGCGGCGATTGCGAGCACCGACGTCGCTGCGTCCGCGATGACGTGCATGTATGCCGAGCGCAGGTTGAGGTCGTGGTGGTGTTCGTGGGCATGGCTGCCGTGATGATCGTGGCCCACTCCGGTCCCGTGCGTGTGCTGGCCCGTGGACAGCAGCCAGGCCGACACGACGTTCACGGCGAGGCCGAGCACGGCGACCGGGATCGCCTCGTCGAACTGGATCGGCGCCGGCACCACGAGTCGCTTGACCGACTCGAATCCCATGTAGGCCGCAACCCCGACCAGCAGGACCGCGCTCGTGTACCCGCCGAGCACCTCGATCTTCCAGGTGCCGAACGCAAAGCGCGGGTCGTGCGCCAGTCGCCTCGAGAGCGCGTAGGCACCGGCCGACACGCCGAGCGCGAGGGCGTGCGAACTCATGTGCCAGCCGTCGGCGAGCAGCGCCATGGACCCGAAGATCGTTCCGGCAACGATCTCGACCACCATCATGGCCGCCGTCAGCCACATCACCTGGCGCGTGCGGCGCTCCGCCACCGGGTTGTGGACGTCGTACACGTGGACGTGCGGGTGTTCGGTCGAGTGCTGCATGGCGGGATCCGGGCGCAATACCGGCCGGAAGTATATCCGCGGGAGTCGTGGGATATGCCGCCGGGGCTTGGGCCGCGGGCTCGATCGGGTCTATGCTGGCCATTCCACCCACTGACGGCCACATTCCGCCGCACATCGAGTAAGAGCCATGAGCGAACAGGTCAAGTATCTCCTCGACGAGTCACGCATCCCGAAGGCCTGGTACAACATCCAGGCGGACCTGCCGAAGCCGGCGCCCGCGGTGCTGCACCCGGGCACCCACAAGCCGGTCGGCCCCGACGACCTGGCGCCGCTCTTCCCGATGGAGCTCATCCTCCAGGAGGTCACGCTCGAGCGCGAGGTGCCGATCCCGGAGCCCGTGCGCGAGGTGTACCGCCAGTGGCGTCCCGCGCCGTTGTATCGGGCGCGGCGGCTGGAGAAGGCGCTGCAGACGCCGGCGCGGATCTATTACAAGTACGAAGGCGTCTCGCCCGCGGGCAGCCACAAGCCGAACACGGCGGTGGCACAGGCGTTCTACAACAAGCAGGCCGGCGTGAAGCGCCTCATCACGGAGACCGGCGCCGGACAGTGGGGCTCTTCGCTCGCCTTTGCAGGCGCGTTGTATGGACTCGAGGTCCAGATCTTCATGGTGCGGGTCTCCTACAACCAGAAGCCGTACCGCCGCGCCCTGATGGAGACCTACGGCGCGCGTTGCATCGCCTCGCCGTCGAAAGAGACGCAGTCCGGGCGCGCGATCCTCGCGAAGGATCCGGATCATCCGGGCAGCCTCGGTATCGCGATCTCGGAGGCCGTCGAGGTGGCCGCGCAGCGGGACGACACGAAGTACGCGCTCGGCAGCGTGCTGAACCACGTGCTCCTGCACCAGACGGTCATCGGGCTCGAGGCGATCGAGCAGCTCGAGATGGCGAACGATTACCCGGACGTGATCGTGGGTTGCACGGGCGGCGGCTCGAATTTCGCCGGCATCGCCTTCCCGTTCATCGGAGCTCAGCTGCGCGGAGGGAAGAAGGTCCGCGTCGTCGCGGTCGAGCCCGCGGCCTGCCCGAGCCTCACGCGCGGGACGTACGCATACGACTTCGGCGACACGGCGCACCTCACGCCGCTCACCAAGATGCACACGCTCGGCTCGACGTTCACGCCACCGGGCTTCCACGCGGGCGGCCTGCGCTACCATGGCATGGCGCCCCTCGTCAGCCACTTGAAGGAACTCGGCTTGCTTGAGGCGCGCGCCTACGAGCAGACGAAGGTGTTCGCGGCGGGCGTGCAGTTCGCGCGGGCGGAGGGCATCCTGCCGGCGCCCGAGGCCAATCACGCCGTGAAGGGCGCGATCGACGAAGCGATCCGTTGCCGGGAGGAGGGTGTGTCGCGCTCGATCCTCTTCAACCTCTGCGGCCACGGGCACTTCGACATGCAGGCCTACATGGACTACTTCGCCGGCAAGCTCGAGGACCGGCAGTACGAAGAGCAGGAGCTCGCGATGGCGCTGGCGGGCCTGCCGTCGGTGGCGGAGCCGGCCTGAGCCGGCTCAGTCGATCGACATCGCCGCGCGGAACCCGTCGTGGATGGCGCCGGCCAGCGTGCCGGTGCCGCCCTGCGAGCAGTCTCCGGCCACGCGGTACTCGATGCCGCGCCGCTCGATCTCGTCCGCGTGGGCCTCGTTCCGTCGCGTCCCGGTGGCGACCAAGACCGTGTCGGCCACGAGCGCCGACTCGTTGCCGTCGGGGTCGGCGATGCGGAGACGTCCGGATTCCCACGCCACGACCCTGCGCCGGGTCAGCACGCGTACGTCGAAGCGGCGCAGCTGCGACTCGATGAAGGGCACGATCGTGGGTGACTCGCCGCCCGCGATCTGCTCGAGCATCTCGACGATGGTGACGGCGATCCCGCGGGGAGCCAGCGTCAATGCGGTCTCGACGCCGACCGCGCCGCCGCCCACCACGATGGCTCGCTTTCCGACCGGCGCCTCGCCGGTCAATGCATCCCACGCGGTCACGACGTTCGCGGCATCGAATCCGGGCAGCGCGGGTATCGCAGGGTGGCTGCCGGTCGCGACGACGACGGCATCGGGCCTGAGTTCGTCGAGGAGAACGCCGATCGGCGCGTCGCTGCCGAGCTTCACGCAGACGCCGCGACGCGAGATCTGCTGCGCCAGATATCGCGCGAGACGATCGATCTCTTTCTTGTAGGGTGGAGCGGCGCAGAGCGGCAATTGTCCGCCGAGAGTCGGGGCGCGCTCGACCAGTGTCACGTCGTGGCCGCGCAGCGCCGCGACGCGAGCCGCCTCCATGCCGGCGGGACCACCACCCAGGACGACCACGCGGCGGCGGTGTGCGGCCCGCTCGATGACGACCGGGTCCTCGGTGCCGACCGTCGCGTTGACCGCGCACTCGAGCGGCTTGCGCGACATCAGGCTGCTCGCGCAGTGGTTGCACATGATGCAGGCGTGGATCTCCTCGAGATCCCCGCGCTCGACCAGCCGCGGCCAGTCGGGCTCCGCGATCAGGCCGCGCCCGACCCCGATGAGGTCGGCGCGCCCGGATGCGAGCACATCCTCGGCGAAGTCCGGATCGAGGATGCGGCCGACTGCCGTGACCGGCACGCGGGCGACCTGCTTCACGCCCTCGGCCAGGTCGAGGAAACAGCCGTAAGGCTGCGTGCCCATCGCGGGGATCGTGTCCCCGAGACCGTCGTGATTCGCGAGCGCGACGTGAAATCCGGCCACTCCCGCCGCCTCGAGCCACGGCACCATCCGCTGTGCCTCCGGCAGCGTCGGGCCGGCCTTGCCCATCGGCGGGTCGGTGCGGATCACGGCCAGCTTGTACTCGATCGGGAGCTCCGGGACGGCCTCGCGGATCGTGCGCACGATCTCGAGCACGAAACGCGCACGGTTCTCGAGCGAGCCACCGTATTCGTCCGTGCGACGGTTCAGGCGCGGCGAGCAGAACATGCCGAGCAGCCGGTCGCCGTGCAGCTGGATCAGGTCGAAGCCCGCGTCGCGCACGCGGATCGCCGCGCGGCGGAACCGTTCGCGGACCGCGGCGATGTCCTCGTGCGTGAGGCGATTGCAGTAGTCGTTGAAGTCGGCGTGCAGCCGCTTCATCGCGGCTTCGCGTCCCTCGGTACGCATCAGCCGCGCGACCTCGCCCGTGTCGTACTCCTGGTGGAAGAGTTGTGCGGCGACGAGTGCGCCCTCCGCGTGGACGTCATCCACGAGCTGGCGCAGCCCCGGCACGAAGCTGTCGTCGTAGGCGTAGGGCGTGGGCGCAAAGCTCGGCTGGATCGACACGTCGCCGATGACGATCATGGCGGCGCCGCCCCGGGCGATCCGCCGATAGAACGCCCGCGAGCGCGGCGTAATGACGCCCTGTGACTCGTAACCGGTCGTCATCGGCGGGAAGACGATCCGGTTGCGGAGGGCGAGGGGGCCGAGCCGGGCGGGCTCGAAGAGGAGGCGACGCGTCACGCGGCGAAGCGTAACACCCGCTGCGTGCGCTCTTGAACCCGGCGGTCCACTGGCTTAGCTTGCGATGCAGGCAGGAGATCGCGGCGAGGGGCCCGGAATGAGCACGACGACCACCCATGCGGGCATCCCGGCGCCGTCCGCGGCGCCCGGTTGGGCCCAGGCGCTCAGGCGCTACAACGACTGGATCATGTTCGACCTGTTGGGCGGCCCGCGACCGTGGAAGTTGAGCTGGGTGATCAACTTCCAGAAGGGCGGCACGTTCCCGGTGCTCGCGCTGATGATGTGGTACTACGCGGGCAGGACGCCCGCGGCCACGTCGGCCGCCGCGTGGCTGTATCTCGCGCTGCACGGCTCCTACGGCCTCGTGTGGCTGCTGAAGGACACGGCCTTCCCGGACCCGAACTGGCAGCGACGCACGACCATCGCCGGCGGGCTCTATACGCTCGGCGGCCTCGTGCTGTACTGGTCCTTCGGCTGGCTGCTCATCTCGGGCCGTTCGACGCCGCACTATCCGCTCCCGGAAGCGCAGTGGTTCGCGCTCTGCGTGACGCTCTGCATCCTGGGTTGCACGCTCATGATCGCCGCCGACGCGCAGAAGTACTTCACCCTGCGCGTGCAGCGTGGGCTCATCAGCGACGGCGTGCACCGCTACGTCCGGCACCCGAACTACCTCGGCGAAATGCTGGTGTACGGCTCGTTTGCGCTGCTGGTGTGGCACTGGTGGCCGTGGGTCGTGCTCGCGTGGATCTGGGGCACGCTGTTCGCGACCAACATGGTGATGAAGGAAGCGAGCCTGTCGCGATACCCCGGCTGGGCCGACTACCGGCGGCGCAGCTGGTGGCTCGTGCCGTTCATCCTCTAGCGGCCCATCGCGGCCGGAGCGCACGCGTGACCGGGATTCGCCTCGGGCTGCGCGAGAACCTCGGGCAGTTCAGCCTGCTGGTCGTCGTCAACGCGTTCGTCGGCGCCATGGTGGGGCTCGAGCGATCGATCCTGTCGCCGCTCGCCGAGCAGGAGTTCCACCTCGTCGCGAAGACGGCGGTGCTGTCCTTCATCGTGGTCTTCGGCGTCACCAAGGCGCTCACCAATTATCTCGCCGGCCGGCTCTCCGATCGCTTCGGACGCAAGCACGTGCTCGTCGCCGGCTGGCTCGTGGCGGTGCCGGTGCCGTTCCTGCTGATGTGGGCGCCGTCGTGGACCTGGGTCCTGGTCGCCAACGCGTTGCTCGGCATGAGCCAGGGTCTCACGTGGTCCACCACGGTGATCATGAAGATCGATCTCGCCGGACCGAAAAGCCGCGGCCTGGCGATGGGGCTCAACGAGTTCGCGGGCTATTTCGCCGTCGCGGCCAGCGCGCTCGCGACGGGGTACCTGGCCGCGCACTACGGCCTGCGACCCGAGCCGTTCTACCTCGGGGTCGGGTTTGCCGTAGTCGGCCTGCTGCTGTCGGTCCTGCTGGTGCGTGAGACCACGCACCACGTCACTCACGAGACCCGGCTCCACGGGGTACTCGCCTCCCACGAAGTACCGAGCCAGCGCGACATCTTCTGGCGCACGACGCTCACCGACCGCAACCTGTCGAGCGTCAGCCAGGCCGGACTCGTCAACAACCTGAACGACGGCATGGCGTGGGGACTGTTCCCGCTGTTCTTCACCGCCGCCGGCATGAACTTGCAGCAGATCGGCACGCTCGCCGCCGTCTATCCCGCGACCTGGGGCATCGGGCAGTTGTTCACGGGAGCGTGGTCCGACCGGATCGGGCGCAAGTCGCTCATCGTCGGTGGCATGTGGCTGCAGGCGATCGGCATCGCGGTCGTGATACTGGCGCACGGATTCGCAGGCTTCGCTGCGGGCGGGGCGCTGCTCGGCATCGGCACGGCCATGGTCTATCCCACACTGCTCGCCGCCATCGGCGACGTGGCGCATCCCTCGTGGCGGGCGTCGTCAGTCGGCGTGTACCGACTGTGGCGCGACCTCGGGTACGCGATTGGCGCTCTGCTCGCGGGACTCGTGGCGGATGCGCTCGGCCTGTCGGCGGCCATGTGGGTCGTCGCCGCGCTCACCTTCGCCTCGGGCGTCGTGGCGGCTCTGCGCATGACCGAGACGCTCAGGCCGCCTGCACCGGTGCCCGTCGAGCATGATGCGAGCCGCTGATGCCCTGGCAGGATCGCGGCGTCGAGCCCGGTCAGGGCCTGCGCAACTCAGGACACATCAAGGGCACGTGTCCGCGCCCGGCACCTTGCCGACCAGCAGCAGGAAATTGGCGAAAGGTCCCATGTTGCCCATCGCCTCGCCATAGGGGCCGCTGAAGTGCAGCCGGCCGAACATCATCGCCTTCATCGGTCCATACTCGCCGGCTCCCATCTGCTTCCAGCGCTCGGTCGTGGCGAACATGACGTAGTCGGCGCCACCTTCGAGCTTCTGCGTCTCGACGGGCCCCCCGTAGACGCACTCGGCCCTGCCGTCCTTCAGCGCGACGCGCAGTTCGACCGTCGGCTTGTCTCCGCAGTCCGACCGGTACACCTGCATGACCTTGAAGCCGCGGCCCTTGTCGTTCTTGATCCAGCCGCTCTTCACCAGGTCCGTGGTCAGGATCGGATCCTCGTTCCATGCGGCGCAGGCTGCGGGTCCCCACTCGCCGGACATCAGGGCGGGCTCGGCTGCCCACGCCATCCGGGCCGGCGCTGCGGTGAGCGCCAGCACTGCGGATGCGGCCGCCAGGATCTGCAGGCGCCGTGAAGGCTGCGTCTGCACGCACTCGATTCGTCTCATCATGGATCCCCCCTGTCTGCGCAGTCGAGGCGCGCCGCGACGGTCGCGGCCGCTCTTACATACGCGATGTCTAATATGTCTGCCGACTATAGGGGGTCGCGCGACGGGACGCCAGCAGGATTCATGCGCCGGGCGACGGCCGCACCGTGACCGGGGGCGGCACCACCCGGTCCCCGACGTTGACGACGTGGACCGCGCAGGCGATGCAGGGGTCGAAGCTGTGGATCGTGCGCAGGATCTCGATCGGCCGGGCGGGGTCGTGCAGCTGGTGGCCGACGAGCGCCACCTCGTACGCGCCGGGTTGGCCCTGCGGGTCACGCGGGCCGGCATTCCACGTGCTCGGGACCACGGCCTGGTAGTTGGCGATGCGGCCGTTCTCGATCACGATCCAGTGGCCCAACGCGCCGCGCGGGGCTTCCATGAAGCCGACGCCGCGCGCCTTGTCCGGCCACGTCGAGGGCTCCCACAGCGCGTCGTTGAAGGTGCGCGTGTCGCCGGCCTTGATGTTGGCGATGAGCTGGTCGTACCAGCCCTGCATCGCGTCCGCAAAGATCTTCGTCTCGAGCGTGCGCGCCGCGGTGCGCCCGAGCGTCGAGCAGAGCGCGTCGACCGGGAGCCCGAGCCTGGCGAGCGTCATGTCGACGAGTTCCCGCGCCTGGGCGTTCCCGCTCGCGTACATCATGAGCATCCGCGCGAGCGGCCCGACCTCGACGGCCTTGCCCTTCCAGCGCGGCGACTTGAGCCAGCTGTACTCCCGGTCGACGTCGAGGAACTCGTAGGGCGGCTGCGGACCCGTGTAGTTCAACCGGGTCTCGCCGTCGTAGGGGTGCAGGCCGGCGTCCTTGCCCGGGCCGTAGTCGTAGTAGGCGCGCGAGACGAACTCCTGGACCTGGCCGGGATCGTGCAGGTCCACCTCGTGGATGGTGGTGAGATCGCGGTCGAGGATGACCCCGCGCGGTACGAGCAAGGTCTTCGGGTCGTTGATGCCGTGCGCCGGGAAGTCGCCGTAGCAGAGGAAGTTGCCGAGCCCTTCGCCCTGCGACGCCCAGTCCTTGTAGAAGCCGGCAATGGCGAGCGTGTCCGGCAGGTACACCTGGTCCACGAAATCGCGCATGCGCACGATCAGGTCCTGGACCTGCGCGAGGCGCTTGGCGTTGATCGCGGAATCGGAGTCGAGGTCGATCGGGTTCGGCACGCCGCCCACCACGAAGTGCGGGTGCGGGTTCTTGCCGCCGAAGATCGTGTGCAGCTGAGCGACGTCGCGTTGCCACGCGAGCGCGTCGAGATAGTGCGCCACGGCCATCAGGTTGGCTTCGGGCGGCAGCCGGTATGCCGGGTGGCCCCAGTACCCGTTCGCAAAGATGCCGAGCTGGCCGCCCTCGACGAACGTCCGGAGCCGCTTCTGCACGTCCGCGAAGTAGCCGGGCGAGGACCGCGGATAGCTCGACAGCGACTGCGCGAGCTGCGAGGTCGCGGCGGGATCGGCGGTCAGTGCGGAGACGACGTCCACCCAGTCGAGCGCGTGCAGGTGGTAGAAGTGCATGACGTGGTCGTGGATGTACTGCGCGCCGATCATCAGGTTGCGCACGAGGTTCGCGTTGGCCGGGACCTCGTACTTGAGCGCGTCCTCGACCGCGCGGACGGAGGCGATCCCGTGTACGAGCGTGCACACGCCGCAGATGCGCTGTGCGAAGGCCCAGGCGTCCCGCGGGTCGCGCCCCTTGAGGATTATCTCGAGCCCGCGCACCATCGTGCCGGCGCTGTACGCCTTGACGATGCGGTTCGTGGCGTCGGTCTCCGCCTCGATGCGCAGGTGGCCCTCGATGCGGGTGATGGGGTCGACCACGACCCTCGGTGCGGCGGCGTTCATGTGGCCTCCTCGGCCAGGTTCTCGGCCACGAGTTCGAGCAGGCTGTGCATCTCCTTGTCCCACTTGTAGTGGGCCTGCCCGTCGTCGAACGTCTGGCGGCAGTTGGCGCAGCTCGTCACCGGCACCTCGGCACCGGTCTGCTCGATCTGCTCCATCTTGATGCGGAACACCTTGTGGCGCAGCTCATCGGCCCGGCGGTTGGCGACCACGCCACCGCCACCACCGCAGCACCAGTTGGTGCCCTTGGTCGGGAACATCTCGCGCAGCTCGACGCCGAGCGCCTCGAGCACCACGCGCGGCGCCTCGATCGCGCCGCCGCGCCGTGACACCTGGCACGGGTCGTGGAACGTGGCGCTCTTCGGCAATTTCCTGAGCTTCAACCTGCCGTTCTGCACGTTCTCCGCGAGGAACTCCGACATGTGCAGGACCCGGAACGGCAGCGGCTTGCCGTACATGTTGGCCCCCATCCACCGCAGCGCGGTGTACGCGTGGCCGCACTCGGGCAGGATCAGCGTCTTCGCCCCGCAGGCGACGGCGGCGTTGATCAGCTTCATGGACATTTCCTTCTGCCACGCCGCGTTGCCGGAGAGCAGCCCGAAGTTGGTGGCCTCGTAGCCGTCCGAGCGGAAGGTCCAGTCGAGCCCGAGGTGATTCATGATCCGGGCCGTGGCGACCACGGAGTCCGGGTACTTCATGATCTCGATGGACGACATGGTGCAGAGCACCTCCGCCCGCGCCTTGTCGAGCGGGATCTCGACCTCGTGGTCGTCGGCGAGCCACTCGAGGCGATCCTTGAAGACCTTGGGCGTCGCGCCGAGTGGGCTGCCCTCGCGCTTGCCGCGCTCCGCGACGGCCCAGAGCTCGTGCGGGACGAGCCCGGCGTGGAACATGCCGTGGCGTGCCTGCGAAATCAGGGCCGCGATGTCGATGCCCATCGGGCACATGAGCGAGCAGCGGCCGCACACGGTGCACGAGTCGTAGATGAGGTGCTGCCACTCCTGCAGCTGCTCCGCGGTGACCCTTGGTTTCAGGTTCAGGGCCCGGAACAAGAATGCGAACGGCCCGTACTCGCGCTTGTACGCCTGCTTGAACGGCTCGAGCTTCCAGATCGGGGTGTACTTCGGGTCCTTCGTCACCTCGTAGAAATGGCAGGCCTCGGCGCACATGCCGCAGTGGATGCAGGACTCCATGTAGATCGCCGCGGTGCGGCCGAAGTCCTTCACGAAGTTGCCCATCGCCTTCTCGACCCGCTCGGCGTCCGTGAGTTCGCCCTGCCTGTCGAAGCGCACCGCGGGCGCCTTCACCGAGACGCGCGGCTGGTCGAGTTCCAGTTCGAGCCTGTCGTCGCTGCCGGGCGGGGTGCTCACAGCGAGGCTCCCTTGCGTTCGAACAGCACGCCGGTCGTGCCGCGCGCCGCGAAGATCAGGAACGCGTGCATCAGCTTGCCGAACGGGAACCAGATGAGCAGCGCCTCGGCCGAGAGGATGTGGATCGCGAGCAGCTTCTCGTACGGCGCGCCGCCCGCATGCGCGAAGGCCAGCATGCCCGTCGCGAGCGGGGCCGCCGTCAGGAACCAGCTGAAGTAGTCGTCGAAGTTCGAGATCAGCCGCTTCACGGGATCCGTCAGGCGATGGATCAGCACGGCCACGAGCGCCGCGAGCGACACGGCGGACAGGAAGGTGATGACGCCGGTCGGCAGCGTCGGCCAGGCGCAGCCGAAGACGTCGCTGCAATCGCACCCGCGCAGGTCCGAGAACACGTCCTCGAAGAACAGCACGAGCTGGGCGAGGCGC
>VEPJ01000171.1:30835-33429 GCA_012026925.1 Gammaproteobacteria bacterium
AACAGCAGCGCCACGAGGAACCCGACGTGGAAGGTGTAGCCCATGACTTCGCCGAACGCCGTTCCCTCCAGAAACTCCCTGCGCGGCCACGAGCGCAGGGCGATCAGCCGCAGGCCCTTCCACGCGGCCCGGTTGCGCGGCTCGGACAGGTCCGGCTTCGTGCGCAGCATGAGGATGCCCACGACGCGCCAGAGGATTCCGGCCACGAAGATGGCCACCGCCCAGGCCAGCGCCGGGCCGCGCGCGAATTCGAGCAGCGACGTGGAGGTCATGCCTTCTTCTCCATGTGCCGCTGGCGCACGCGCGCCGAAAGCGCGGCGGCGGCGCCCATGGCCACGCCCACGCCGATCGCCGCTCCGAGCGTCTTCGCCGTGCCCCAGTTGCCGGTCGAAAGCGCCTCGTAGAAGCCGCCCTTGTCCCAGAACCGGGGCTCGGCGCAGCCGATGCAGCCGTGGCCCGCCTCGATCGGGAAGCCGACGCCGTTGTTCCACTTCACGGTCGCGCAGGCGTTGTAGGTCGTCGGCCCCTTGCAGCCGAGCTTGTACAGGCAATAGCCCTTGCGCGCGCCCTCGTCGTCGAAGGTCTCCGCGAACTCGCCGCGCTCGTAGAACGGGCGGCGATAGCAGCGGTCGTGGATCGTCTGGCCGTAGAATGCCTGAGGGCGCCCGAGGGCGTCGAGGTCGGGGATCCTGCCGAACGTGAGGTACTGCATCAGCACGCCCGTGATCACGATCGGGATCGGCGGGCAACCGGAGACGTTGATGATCGGCTTGTCCTTCACGATGGCCGACACCGGCAGCGCGCCCGTGGGATCGGGTTTCGCCATGGGAACGCCGCCGAAGGCCGCACAGGTGCCGAGCGCAACGATGGCCGCCGCACCCTTCGCTGCCTCGCGCAGCATCTCGAGGTGGCTGACGCCGGCGATCGTGCCGTAGCCCGCGTTCGCGGTCGGCACCGAGCCGTCCACGATGAGCAGGTACTTGCCCCAGTTGTCCTTCATCGCCTGCTCGCGGGCGTGCTCCGCGGCGGTGCCCGACGCGGCCTGCAGCGTGTGCTGGTAGTCGAGCGAGATGGCGTCGAAGATCAGGCCCTCGATCGTCGCCCCGTGGGCGCGCGTGATCGATTCGGTGCAGCCCGTGCATTCCTGGAACGGCAGCCAGATGACCGACGGCCGTTTCGCGCGCTCCAGGGCCGCCGCGATGCGGGGCGCCAGCGAGGCGGGCAGGGCCATCGCCGTCGCGGCGACCGTGCAGAACTTGAGGAGATCGCGGCGCGAGATGCCCTGCGCACGCAGGTGCTCGCCGACGGTGGGTGCGTTCATGGCGGCCGTCCCCTGGGTGGCCGCGCGCGGCCGCGCGGCTCGGGACAATTTAGCCCTTCCGTCCGGCCCTGCAATACCTGCTCGCTGCGGACGGCTAGGTAATTGCCGCCTGAATCGACTTCGACGGCCTGCGAGCGACGCCCGCGCGGCGGCTCAACGCTTGCGCTTCGGCGCGCAGAACTCCGCATGGAGGGTCTGCATGAGCGCCGTCGCCTCACGGCTGGCGATGCTGTAGTAGATCTGCTGGCCTTCGCGACGAGTGCGCACCAGCCGCTTGTCCCGCAGCACCGCGAGGTGCTGCGAGAGCGCAGACTGGCTCAAGCCGATCAGGGGCTGGAGTTCGCCCACGGACTTCTCGCTTTCCGCGAGCTGGCAGAGGATCAGCAGCCGTGACGAGTTCGCCATGGCGCCGAGCACGGCGCAGGCCTTCTCCGCGTTCTTCTCGAGGCGCTGGACCGTCGCCCGATCGACGACGAAGCCGGCGCCGTTGGCGCGGGCGGTCATCCGCAGCCCGCGAACCCGTCCGCGTTCATCTTGGCCTCGTAGGGGCCGGCGACCTGTGTGCCGGGGACGAGGCTGCCCTTCACCGCATCCCATTCCTCGGGCTTGAGCACGAGCAGCCAGCCTTCGCCGTACGGGTCCGCGTTCGCGAGGCTCGGGTTGGCCGCGAGCGCATCGTTCACCGCCACGACCGTGCCGCCCGCGGCAGTCTTCGCCGGGCCGACCCACTTGCCGGACTCGACGGTGGCGCAGGACTTGCCGGCCTTCACGTCCTTGCCCACGGCCTTCGGCGTGTACGCGACCAGCTTGCCGGCCATCGCGGTCGCCACCGCGGTCATGCCGAGCTTGACCGTGCCGTCGCCGACCTCCTTGAACCAGATCTGGTTCTCGACGTCGTAGAGCAGATCGTCCGGAAGATTGCAGCCTTTCACCGTGGGCATGATCGAGCCTCCTCAGGCCTGTTCGACGCGGGCGGCGTCCTCGCGCGCCGGGCGCGAGGAGCAGCAGAAATCGCCGAGACCGGCGACCTGCAGCTTGCCGACCACGAAAAGTCGGAGATGGTTGGCGACGAGCGCCATCATCCGCAGCCGCTGACGGCTGTCCTCGTGCTGCGGATCCATCGTCAGCAGGTTGTAATGGTAGACGAGTTCGCGGCAGGTTTCCCGGCACGCGTTGAAGCTGGGGTCGTCCGTGGTGCCCTGGCGGTGCAGGGCAAGGAGCCGGAAGCCTTCGCGGGTATCGCGCGTCGGCTCGAGCCCCTTGGCTGCGACCC
>VEPJ01000121.1 GCA_012026925.1 Gammaproteobacteria bacterium
GCTGCACGCCGCGGAAGCGATCAAGGACCTGCTGCACGACGACGACCTGCTCGGCGACGATCTCATGGTTTCCGGGCCGCGGCAGGCTCGCGGCGTGGGCGTCATCGAGGCGCCGCGCGGCACGCTGATCCACCACTACCGCGTGGACGAGAACGACCAGGTGGTACGCGCGAACCTCATCGTCTCCACGACGCACAACAACCAGGCGATGAACACGGCGATCCGCGAGGTGGCGCGCAAGTACCTCGACGGTCGCAAGGTCACCGAGGGGCTGCTGAACCACATCGAGGTCGCGGTCCGCGCGTTCGACCCCTGCCTGTCCTGCGCCACGCACGCGATGGGCAAGATGCCTCTCTCGGTCCAGCTGGTGGACGCGGCAGGCGAAGTCGTGGACACGCTGGTGCGCGGCTAGCCTTGGGCAAGCCCGCTCCCGTACTCGTGCTGGCCGTCGGCAACCCGAGCCGCGGCGACGACGCCCTCGGGCCGCTGCTTGCCGCACGCATCGAGGCGGCCGGTCTCGAGGGGATCGAGATCATCACCGAGTTCCAGCTGCAGGTGGAGAACGCGCTCGACCTCGAAGGCCGCGAGCTCGTGGTCTTCCTCGATGCGGGGACGGGCACCCCGGCGCCGTTCGTCGTGCGCGAAGCCCGGCCCGAGGCCGAGTTCCTCCACACGTCGCATGCGCTGTCGCCGGAGGCGGTGCTTGCGACGTACGTGCGGGTGAAGGGCGCGATGCCGCCGCCGGCGCTCGTGCTGTGCGTGCGGGGCGAATCGTTCGAGCTGGGCGAGTCGCTCTCGCCAGCCGCGGCCGCGAACCTGGAGGCGGCGTGGGCCCAGCTCAGCGCGGCGCTGCCGGAGGGGTTGCCGGCGTTACGGGCAAGGCTCGTCACCCTGGCCGACGCTCGTCCATAACTTCTCGAAAGCCTGCAGGGTCGCGGGCTGCTCGCCCCCGTCGTCGGTGCCGGGGACGAAGACCGAGAAGACGTTCTCCCCGGAGCGATCGAGGAACGAGACTTCGTGGCGGACGCGGCCGCGGAACGGCTTCGCAGCGAGGTAGATCGCTCCGAAAGTGTCGGGACGCAGGTGGCCGCTCACGCCCGGACCCTCGGCAAGATTGAAGTACTGGCTGACCTTGGACGGCTCGCCGTCGAGCACGCGCCCGTGCACCTCGAAGACGTTGCCGAGCTTGAGGATCATGGTCACTGCGTCCGGCCAGGCGACGAGGTTGGACCAGACCTCCTGGAAGCGCGACGGGGCGAGGGCCTTGCGGGTCGCGGCCGGCAGGGCATCGAGCAGCATCGCCTCCGACATGTGGCGCTCGCGCGCATAGGCGAAGAGGTCCGTCTTGGGATCGGCTTCGAGCTGCCTGCGGAGCTCGGTGCGCTGCCCGGAGTTGGCGCAGAGCGAGGTGTCTGCCGCGACCGCCGGACCGGCTGCTGTCGCAATGGCGACCGCGCCCGACATTGCGAATACCGCTGCTGGTTTCATCGCTGCTCCCTCGCGCCGTCGCGTCGGCCGGAATAATCTGCCACATGGCCACGACAACCACACTGCCTCTCACGTCCTTCCGGGAGCTGCCCGAGCCGGAGATGCTGCGCGCGGCCCGCGAGTTCCGCGAGCTGATGCAGCGCCGCCGCACGGTTCGCACGTTCGACTCGCGACCGGTGCCTCGGGAGCTGATCGCGGATTGCATCGCCGCGGCCGGCACCGCTCCGAGCGGCGCGAACCAGCAGCCGTGGCATTTCATCGCCGTGTCCGATCCCGGGGTGAAGCGCGCGATCCGCCTGGCGGCCGAGAAGGAAGAGCGTCTTTTCTACGAGCAGCGCGCCACCGACGCGTGGCTCCGCGCGGTCGCGCCCATGGAGACGGACTGGCAGAAGCCGTTCCTCGAGATCGCGCCGTGGCTCATAGCGATCTTCGTCCAGAAATGGGGGACGGCGCCCGACGGGTCGAAGGTCAAGCACTATTACCCGACGGAGTCCGTCGGGATCGCGACCGGCATCCTGATCACGGCGCTGCACGTGGCCGGCCTCGCCACGCTCACGCACACGCCGAGCCCGATGGGGTTCCTGAACGAGATCCTCGGCCGGCCGGCGGATACCGAGCGGCCGTTCCTGCTGCTCGTGGCGGGCTACCCGGCGGCGGGGACCCGGGTGCCGGACATCACGCGCAAGCCGCCGGCCGCGATCGTGGGCTGGCTCGAGTCAAAATAATCGCTTTAATATCAATTAGTTGCGAATGCCGAGCGGGGGGCTCCGGCAGTGGCTAGAATACACGACCCTTTTTCGCCGTCATTCGCGGGTAACACATTGATGAATAACGAAACTGCGACGCGCGAAGAGCAAGCGCCCATCAACTGGCTCACGACCATCGTCTTCACCGTGACCCCGCTCGCCGCGCTGGTGCTCGTGCCGTGGTACGGCTTCTCGCACGGCTTCAGCGGCTGGGCGTGGGCGAGCCTCGCGTTCTTCCTGCTGGCGACCGGCATCTCCATCACCGCCGGCTATCACCGCCTGTGGTCGCACCGGGCGTACAACGCCCACTGGACCGTGCGCCTGTTCTACATGATCTTCGGCGCAATGGCCCTGCAGAACAGCATCCTGGTCTGGGGCTCGCAGCACCGCACCCACCACCGCTTCGTGGACGACTGGGACAAGGATCCGTACAGCGCGAGGCGCGGTTTCTGGTTCTCGCACATGGGCTGGATCCTGCGCAACTACCCGAGCGGGGCGAACGATTTCTCCAACGCGAAGGACCTCGAGCGCGATCCGCTCGTGATGTTCCAGCACCGCTGGTACCTGCCGCTGACGCTCGGCACGAATTTCGGCCTGCCGATCCTGCTCGGGTGGGCGGTCGGCGACCTCTGGGGCGTGTTCCTGCTCGGCGGCCTGCTGCGGCTGGTGATCAACCATCACTGCACCTGGTTCATCAACTCGCTCGCGCACCTGTGGGGCTCGCAGCCCTACACCGACGAGAACACCGCGCGCGACAACCCGGTCCTCGCGTTCCTCACCTACGGCGAGGGCTATCACAACTTCCACCACATCTTCCAGAACGACTACCGCAACGGCGTGAAGTGGTGGCAGTTCGACCCGACGAAGTGGCTGATCGCCACGCTGTCGGCGATGGGGCTGGCGGACAACCTGAAGCGCGTGCCGGATCTCTGGATCCAGCGGGCGCAGATCGCCATGCAGTTCAAGCGCATGGAGGCGGCGCTCGAGAAGCGTCGCAGCCGCGGAGCGGATGAACACGTCGAGCGGCTCAAGGCGCGCGTGGCCGAGGAATACGCGGCGTTCCGCAAGTCGCTGGAAGAGTGGGCGCGCGTGCGCGACCAGTGGGTCACGGACCGCAAGAAGCGCCTGCTGCAGAAGTGGGAAGAAACCAGCTTCCGCTCGCGCATGAAGGAGATCGAGCACAGCCTGCGCATGCAGCGGCGCCGACTCCGCGTGATGACCAAGGCGTACGCGTAAACAGGAAATTCGGTGCCATTCACCGATTTTCGTGATCACGAAAATCGGTGAATGGCACCGAATTTCGAATTTCCTAGTCGCGGAAGTTGGTGAACTGCAGCGGCAGGTCGAAGCCGCCTTTCCGCACCAGCGCGATTACCGACTGCAGGTCGTCGCGGCTCTTGCCGGTCACCCGCACCTGCTTGTCCTGGATCGCGGCCTGCACCTTGAGCTTCGAATCCTTCACCAGCCGCTGGATCTTCCTGCCGAGCTCCGTGTCCACGCCCTGACGGAGCGTGATCACCTGCTTCGCCGTCTGGCCGGTGACCGCCGGCTCGTCCACCTTCAGGCACGCGATGTCGATGCCGCGCTTGGCGAGCTTCAGCTTCAGGATCTCGAGCATCTGCTTCAGCTGGAAGTCGGCCGGCGCCGACATCGTGATCACCGCTTCCTTCTGCTCGAACTTCGCGTTCGTGCCCTTGAAGTCGAAGCGCTGGTCGACCTCGCGGCTCGCCTGGTCGACGGCATTGGTGACCTCGTGAAGATTGACTTCGGAGACGATGTCGAAGGACGGCATGGTGTTCCTGTTCAGGTTGCGGGTACGGTGAGCGGCGTTTCCACCATCGCGGTGAATTCCTTGCGGAATCGGCGCGTGGACGCTGCCGCCTGCGGGAAGTCGCCGAAGTGCTCGTACATCCGCGCGACGATCCCCGCCTTGCCCTGGAAGCGCGCATCGGACAACGCCACGGGCTTGCCGTCGGGATTACGCACCGCGACGAACCGCTCGTGGGAAGACTTCCCCGACCAATGCTCGCCGACGAGTTCGCCGTGCTCGTTCAGCTTGCCGCGGTAGAGGTGCGCCTGCGCGCCGTCGAAGCGTGACAGCAGCAGCTCGTCGCCGTGCGCGTCGCCGGCAAGAAACCGCTGGTCGCCGGTCGGCCCCAGGATCGTCCCCGTGACCACCGCGAACTTCTGCGCGAACTCGGCCACGCCCGGGCTCGACTTGCCTTCGTCGTCGGTGATCGTCACCGACCAGCGGCCCGCGAAATCGGCGTTGTCGGTGAGCGGCCTCTCGACGAAGCGCCAGGTCTCACCGAGTTTCGCCTTGAGGGGCAGCACCTGGCGTTCGCCCCCGGAGCGCAGCAGCGCGACCTCGCCCTCGAGTTCATCGCCCGAGATCCTTGCCGTGAGGGTGTTGTCGGAGCCAGGCATGCGCGCCGTGACCCGGCCGGTCTCGACGACCACCTCGGGCACCCGCACGCGTTCCTTGCCGTTCACGAGGTAGAGGACGAAGCCGCTCTCTTCGTTCGCGACGTCGAGCCCGAACGGCAGGTCGCCACCAGGTACCTCGATGACGGCGCGATAGCTGCCCGCCTGCAGGTCGTGGCTGTGCGGCCGGCAACCCGCCGTGACGACGACCAGCGCCCCAAGCACGCCTGAGACCGCGGCAAGCCGCGCGAACGGGACACGGAGAGAGCGCATCGACGCCGGCGCCGTCAGATGTCCAGGGCGGCCTTCATCTTGTCGACCAGGTCCTCGCCACCGTGGTGCGCGACGTAATCGATCACGATCGGGCCGAATTTCTTCGCAGTCGGAATGTCCACGCCGAGCTCGGTGAACGATGCTGCGAGCCCGGCCCAGCGCCCCGGGCTCCTGCGGCCGCCGAGCAGCGAGCCCAGGCCGCCGGCAATCGAGCTCAAGGCGCTCGGGGGCGGCGCCTTCTTCAGCAACTGGTCCGCGCCCGGGATGTCGGCGACGAACTGCTCGAAGTCGGCGCGCGCCATGTTCTGCTGGCCGGCGCGCAGCAGGGCCACGAGCCCGCCCTCGGCCTGCTTCTTCGTGACGCCGGTCTCCTTGACGAGCCGCTTGATCAATTCCTGCATCGCGGGATCCTCCGGGCCGGGGATTCTACGTCATGGGGACCAGACCAGCGCGAGGTCCTCGACCGCGATGTCGGTCTTCTTCGGCCGGACCGGTACCGACTCGATCCGGACCGCGTTCGGGTCGAACTGGGCCTCGAGCTGCGAGATCTCGGCCTGCAGCTCGGCGTTCAGCGCATCGACCTGCTCCCGCAGGGCCTGCACGTCGGCCTCCGCGTTCGCCACGTCCGCGCGCTCCTTCGTGGCCCGTCCCACGCCACGAGCCGCGGACGAGACGCTCCGCATCGCACTGCTGCGCCGCCCGCCGAACAGCGCCCCGAGCAGGCTGCCGCCGACCGAGAGCGCCGTGGAAAGCGTCTCGCTCGACGCCTGCGTGCGCTCCCGCTCGAGCTTCTGGCCCGCACGGCGCTCGCGGTCCTCGAGCGCCGCGATCTTCGACGCGTACTTCCTGCGCAGCAGTTCCACGGCGTCGTCGCGCTTTTCCCGCAGGGTCTGCGCGACGTGGGCGCGAAACTCGCCTTCCGTGCCGCCGGGTGCGGCGTTCATCTTCAGCGACGGGCACGACATCACGTTGAGCGACGCATTCCGGTAGACGTGCTCCTCGAGCGCGTCGCTCCACGCCTTGTAGTTGCGCGGCGAGAGTGCTGCGGCTGGCGCGTCCGCGAATCCCGCACCCTCGCGCGGCTCATCGTCGAACTCGGGTCCCGGTGCCGGGATCACGTCTGCCTGCGTCCAGTCGGGTCCGTCCTTGCCGATGGGCGCGACGTAGTACCAGTCCTCCCACGCGTTCATGCCGGCCTTCGCATCCACGAAATGCGCGCGGACCCTGGCGCCGATGCGCGGCTGGTAAGTGACCGCGCTCGACTTCGCATGCAGGAACCTCTCCGTGACCCCGGCCTGCACGACCGGACGCGACGACCGGGCGGGCGCGGCGGACGTCGTGGCCGTGTCGCCAACGGCGCCGCGCGCCGCAGCACCCGCGGCCGCCGTGCCACTCGCCGCACGAACAGGAGCAGGGCTCGAACCCGCCATCAGTTGCCTGATCTCCGTCAGCGTCAGCGGCCCACGCAGGTAGGAGAGCGCCCACCGCGTGCGGAACAGCACGGGCTCGTCGTCGTGGACGTTGCGCATCAGGAACGCGCGCTGCGTGAGGCTCGACATCAGACCCTCGAGCGCCGCGCGGTCCATGCCGCCCGCCGCGTCGGTGCCGAGCAACCCCTCGATCACGCGATTCTTGTCGCGCTCGGTCTGCAACCGCCCGATGAACCACGTGCCCGCATTGCCGAGCCCCTTGTAATCGAGGTCCACGGGGTTCTGCGTCGCCAGCACCACGCCGAGGCCGAATGCGCGCGCCTGCTTCATGAGCGTGAGCAGCGGCGTCTTCGACGGCGGCATGGCGGACGGCGGGAAGAAGCCGAACACCTCGTCCATGTAGAAGATCGCGCGCAGGCTCGTTGTGCCCGGCTGGCGACGCATCCACGCGACGAGCTCGTTCGCGATCAGCGTGACGACGAACATGCGCTCGGCGTCGTTCAGGTGCGCGATCGAGATGATGGCGACGCGCGGCTTGCCCGCGTCGGTGTAGAGCAGCTTCTGGACGTCGAGCGGATCGCCCGCGAGCCACGCCTCGAAGCCCGGCGAGGCAAGCAGGCCGTTGACGCGCAGCGCGAACTCCATGCGCTCCTTCGCAGGGAAGAAGCTCTCGACGTCGAACACGCCCACCTTGTCGAACGGCGGTTTCTGCACGGCCTGGATCACGGCCGCGAGGTCGGGACTCTGGCCCTTGCGCCAGGCGGCGTCGAGGATGGCGGAGAGCAGGATGTGCTCGCGGCTCTTGATCGGGTCGGCGTCGATGCCGAGCAGGGCCAGCAGGCCCGCGACCGCCGAGCCGATGCGCTCCTTGAGCGCGGTGGCGTCGCTCAGGGTCGTGGCGTCGGGGGCGGCGAACGACCGCAGGATGGAGAGCGAACGGCCCGAGTCCGAGCCCGGCGTGTAGATCGAGACCTCGGCCGCGTCCCGCAGTCGCTGGATGCGCGCCCCGTCCTCGTTCCAGTCGGCGAGCCCCTTGCGCCAGGTCTCGGCCGTCGCCGTGGCGAACTCCTCGACCGACTGGCCCTTGCGCGATGCCTCGCCCTTGTCCACCCAGGGCTGGAAGTCGGCCGGCTTCAGGTCCGGGAAGGTGAGCATCAGGTTGCCGATGGCGCCCTTCGGGTCGATCGCGATCGCAGGCACGCCGTCGATGGCGGCCTCCTCGAGCAGCGACAGGCACAGGCCGGTCTTGCC
>VEPJ01000168.1:0-5252 GCA_012026925.1 Gammaproteobacteria bacterium
CATGCAGCGGCCTGCAAAGCCGTGTACGCCGGTTCGATTCCGACCCTAGCCTCCAAATCCGCTTTTTCGGCTCCTCTCGTCCCTGATCCGGGACGGCAAAGACTCCCCTGAAGGGTTCGCCAGCCCAGGCTCCAGCGTGAGGGCCGCGCGTTCCTGGCGTGGCTCCTCATCGTCCACGGTGCCGACGCGCCCGAGGTGCCGGGGCGGCTGGTCGTCGAGACTGCATGCACACATGGCTCCCTTGCACGCAGATCGCCCTCCCGAAGAAGGTCTCTATCTGGGAGGTTCGGGTGTAACGGTCTTGCGGGGCGCCGGCAGCTGCGCCAGATACGCTGCGATCGCCCGCTTGTCGTCCGCCGAGAGGGTCTGCAGGATCGGCGGCATCGCGGGGTTGGAGTTGCCGCGCTGGCCGTTGAGGATGAGGTCCATCTCGCGCAACAGGTAGCCGTAGTGCTGCGACGCGAGCATCGGATAGAAGAGTTCCGCGCGGCCTTCGCCGTGCTCGCCATGGCACCCCGTGCAATTACTGGCGTACAGGGCCTGGCCGCGCGGCACCAGCTCGGGCGGCCCCTGCCCGATCGTGCCCGTCACTGGCAGAGAGTGCAGATAGGCCGCCATATCGGCAAAATCCTGCAGCGTCAGGTCCGAATCGAGCATGTAGTCCCGCATGTCCGGATTGACGCGCAGGCCGCTGCGGATGTCCATCAGCTGCTTGATCAGCACTGAGGCATGCTGGCCGGAAAGCCGCGGAATGATGAAGTTGATGCGCCCCGAGGCATCGCTGCGGTGGCAGGTCTGACACTCGGCATACGCCTCCTTGCCGCGTTGTACGTCGCCCGGCAAGTCCAGCGTGGCCTTGATATCGCCATCCGTCGGCAGCAATACGGTGACCTGGGCGACGGCCGATCCAGGCGGCTCCGCCAGCGCGATCGCAAGCCCGAGCGACAGGGTGGCCAAGGGCTTCAGCGCGTCGGCGACCTGGAACTTCATCGTTGCTCCCTTCGGCTGCGCCGGTCGAGTCCTGCTCTCAGTCAGGTTTGATGGCCTTATACACCCGCGAAGACGGTAGTTGCGAACGGGGCGTTCCGCCCGCGGTCGCGGTGCGAGCCTTGCGGACGAGGTGGTCAACTCCGGCAGGATGAGTCGGGGAGTCAGCTCTCGGTCGTCGGCGTGCGGCTGGATCACGAGAACGCCCGTCCGAGTCCCCGAAACGGGCGCCCTCTGGCGACGTATGAATGAGCCCCGGGCATCGTCCGGAGAATTCCGAGAGCAGCGCGACCCAACGCGCGGGTACATTTTCGCGCATCTGACATAAGCGCGATGCGACGCGTGCAATTAACGGGTTAGCCCAACTTTGCGGCAGAGACCCGGGCCGCCACTTCCACTTTTTCGGCCCCTTTTTCGACCGCGCCGGGCTGTCCGCCAAGGTCCCGCAGCGTCGAGGGAGTTCCGGCATGTCTGGAACTTCTTCGTCGTTGCATTGCTGCGGCGCGTCGTGGCGAACTTGCGCCACCCGCGATCGAGGCGGACCAATAACAACCGGGGAGTCGAGCGCCATGAGGCGTGCACAGGGGCGTTTGGGGTTCGCAGTCTGGATGCTCGCCGCAGCCTTCGGACTGGGTGGGTGCGGCGGATCGAGCACTCAGGATGACTGGCTCCGCGCTACGGCCGATTCCGGCGCTCCCGCGTCAGAAAAGACGTCGCGCGAAACTGCCGGCGAATTCACGAAAGCCGAGAACCCAATTCAGGGGGCACGGGCGACAAGTGCCGCTCCCCAGATCGTCAATCCTGCGGAGGAACTGCAGGAATTTGCCCCGAACGGGATCCTGCGGTGGACGCAGGCGACCGGCGCCGTCGATTACGAGGTTTGGGCCTACTCGGACCCTGGCCTGACTCAGATGGTGGAGTTCTCCTCGGCGCTACTCTCGCGCCAGTACCAGTTCACCAAGCTGGCTGGAGGGCAGACCTACTACGTCAAGCTTTACTACCGCGTGGCCGGCGTCTGGCAACTGCTGCCACCGTTCACGATCAAGACGACCTCGACCGTCCTGAAGTCCCGCCTGTCGAACCCGCAGGAGGAGCTCGAAGGGTTTGGCGCGACCGGCACCCTGCGGTGGACCGCCGTGCCGGGTGCGGAAGTCTACGAACTGTGGATCTACCGCGATGCCGCGCTGCTCGCGTTCGCCGAGAACTCCGGTCCGGTGAGCATCACGCAGTTCCAGACCAAGACCCTGAAACCGGGGCAGACGTACTACGTTCAGGTCTATGCCAAGGTGAACGGCGTCTACCGGGCAGGCGGTGCACTTGCCGTCACCGTCGCCGAGGTGCTCGACCGCACCCGCATCATCAACCCGCAGGAGGAGCTGGATGCCTTCGCCACCAACGGCATCCTGCGCTGGACTGCGGTGACGGGCGCCACGGAATACGAGGTCTGGATCTTCCTCGACCCCAACGTCGCGAAGTACTACGAGAACTCGGGGCCTGTGGCGCAGCGAACCTATCAGACGCGGACGCTGCAACCCAATTCGACTTACTACGTGCAGGTCTTTGCCAAGGTCGATGGCCAGCTGAAAGCCGGGTCACCCTACAAGATCACGACTGCAGGTCAGCCGACCAAGGCGCGGCTGACGAATCCACAGGAAGAGATCGAGGCCTTCAGTACATCCGGCACCTTGCGCTGGACCGAGGTGCCCGGTGCGGACGGGTATCAATTGTGGATCTACGGAAACGCGGGGCAGGGTGGGATCATCGAGTGGGGCGAAAGCTCGGATCGGACCTACCAGTTGAAGCATTCATGTGGCGGCGCGATCTACTACCTGCAGGTGTATGCCCATGTGAATGGCCAGTGGACGACGGGATGGCCGACGAGATTGGACGTCACCCAGGGCGCGAGTCCTGCCGACTGCGTACCGCCCGCCCCTGAAGTCAAGCTCACGTCGAACGTTGATCAAGTCGTCAGCGGGGAATACGTGACGCTGACCTGGTCGACAAAATTCGCCACGAGTTGCAGGGCGTCGGATGCGTGGTCAGGAGACAAGGCGCTGAGCGGCCAGGAGTCGATCGGGCCACTCACGAAACAGAGCCTCTTTACGTTGACCTGCAGCGGTCCGAATGGATCGTCATACCTTGCGCAGGCGCTCGTCACGGTCCAGCCCCCGCCGTTCCGCTACCAGGCCCTGGGCAGTGCGCAGGTCTTGCCGCAGACCACGCAGTGTTCGGTGCCTTACGTAGCCGTGGCCGACTTCACGGCCGATGGTGCTCTCGACTTCGTGCTGGGTGCCACCCCCACCACGGCCTACACTGCCGTTTCCTCGCCCGTGCCCGTCACCGTGTGGGCCGGCCAGCCCGACGGCTCAGTCCTCGATGCAACAGCCGCGGTCTTCTCGGGCTCGCCCACTCAGGCCTACCTCTTTGGCGAGATGCTGGCGGCCGACTTCAATGGCGATCGCACTCCCGACGTGATCATTGCCGATGCGGGATTGGACACCTACGAGAACGGCGTGGGTGTCGGGCCGTGGCTGGGCGCGACGCCGCGCCTCGCGCTCAGCAGCCGCGGCCGCCTCGTCGCCGCCTCGGCCCAGCTCGCGAGCCTCCCGTCTGCCTTCCTGCATTCCGAGGCCGTCGCGGACATCGACGGCGACGGCGACCTCGACGTGTACCAAGGCTCGATATCGTCTCCTCAGAGGCCCTACCTGCTGATCAACGACGGGCAGGGCCGCTTCACCTACGACCAGTCGCGCCTGCCCGACAGCGTCACCTCGGCCAGCTATGGCCCTTTTACGCCGGGCCCCGTTGGCACGCTGACGGGCTCGAGCAACACCTATACCGGTTCGCTGTTCGTGGACGTCGACCGCGACGCAAGCCCCGACCTCGTGCTGCTGTCCGACGATAGGACTACCAACGGCATCGTGCTTCTCAACGACGGTCGTGGCAACTTCCGCGTCCGCGCGCCCATCCAGCTGCCCCAGGGCACGTTCGGCGGCGCCAAGCAGGTGCAGACGACCGCTGGCGGCAAGACGACCTTCTCGACCACGGGGCCGGCCTCCGTGCAGCTCAGGGCCGCGGTGATCGACCTCAATGGCGACGCCTATCCCGACCTCGTGATCGAAGAGGCCTATAACGACTCGAACAACGGCGTGTACTACCGCGGCTCGCACCTGCAACTGCTGGTCAACCAGGGTGGCACGGGCTTCGTCGACGAATGGGCTGCCCGCGGCGCACCAGGCTTCACGTCCACGGCCAACTTCGACAGCTACATTGGTGAAACTTACGTATTCGACGTGAACGCGGATGGCGCGCCCGACATCATCGCGCTGCGTACCTTCGGCGGCAGCTATGAGCCCCACGTCTACCTCAATGACGGCGGCGGCCACTTCAGCCGCGGGAGCGTCACCGGCCTGCCTGCGCAGGGCATGCTGGTTCCGCTGGAGTCGGGTACCGGGAAGCAGCGCCGCATAGTCAACCTGCAGTTCCCACCGGCCGGCCTGGTGAGTTCGCCGGGCGGGCAGGTGGGCACTTGCCGGCCTACCATCCAGGTCTACAGCGCCCCGCGCTGAGCGGGTCGGGGCCGTTCAATGCGCGCGGCTATGATCACGTCGCCGTAACTTGCGCTGTCCGTGGCGTACCGCCGAGCAAAGCCGGTGAAATGGATTCGACGCGTATTGGCGACCCTGGTCGTCCTGGCCTGCATGTTTGCCGGCGCCGCTCTCCTGGGCGCGTTGCGCACCGAGCATCCCGTCGGTTTCCAGGTGGCTCGGGCGATCGGCGCCGACGGCACGCCGTTCCCGATCGCCGTGTGGTATCCAACCAGCGCGCACCCCTGGCCGACCACGCTATTGGGCCCCTTGCTGATGGACGTGGCAGCCGATGGCCCGATCCTGGGACAGGACTTGCCGCTGGTCGTCATCTCGCACGGCAATGGCGGAGGGCCCGGGAGCCATGCCGATCTGGCCCTTGCCCTCGCGGACGCCGGATATGTCGTTGCAGCGCCCATGCACGCGGGTGACAACTACTCAGACCAGAGCGCCGTGGGCACTGAGTGGTGGCTGAGTGGTCGTCTTCGGCAGTTCCGTACCACCGTCGACTACATGCTGGAAGCCTGGCAAGGGCGCGATCGGATCGACCGGCAACGGGTCGGTGCGTTCGGGTTCTCGGCGGGCGGGTTCACCGTCCTGGCAGCCATCGGAGGTCAGCCCGATCTTCGAATCATCCCCGCGTACTGTCGCGAGTCGCGGGGGGTTGGCTGCGGGCTG
>VEPJ01000168.1:5262-16852 GCA_012026925.1 Gammaproteobacteria bacterium
CGCGACCTCGCCGCTGCCGAAGCCGGATGCGGCGGCCGCCGGCGAAGCCTTCTTGCCGGACGCGAGAATCAGGGCGGCGGTCTTCGCCGCGCCCGGCCTGGGATTCACGTTCGAGCCGAATCAACTGAGCGATGTGACCGTGCCCGTTCAGCTGTGGAGCGCCGATCGGGACGTCAATGTTCCGTATGCCAGTAATACCGGGCGGGTCCGCGAAGGCCTTGGTTCTCGAGCGGATTTTCATTCGGTTCCGGGCGCGGGTCACTTTTCGTTCCTCGCGCCGTGCGGCCTGCTCAGGCCTCCGGGCGTCTGCGCGGATCCAGCCCGATTCGATCGAAAGGCGTTCCATGCGAGCATGAATGCGAGTGTCGTCGCCTTCTTCGATGCACATCTGCCCGGCGCAAGTCGCTGGCGTGATGACGACGCTCGCGCGGTCCCGGACGCGGACGGTCGTAGGCACCGCGCGTTGCCTTAGAGAGTCCACCCACATCCATGATTCCCCTCGTCGAACTCGACGCCTTGCCGGACGGCTACGGCCGGAGAATCTGTACGGCCGGGCTCGACCTCGCTGTCTTCCGGGTCGGCAATTCGGTGTACGCAATCGACGACAGCTGCCCGCACGCCGGCGCGTCGCTGAGCGGCGGCAAGGTGCAGGGCACGGTCGTGGCGTGTCGCGCCCACGGCCTCAAATTCAGCCTCGAGCACAAGTGCCCGAGGCAGGGCGCGGGCCTGGTCGCCAGGACTTACGCCGTCAGCGTCGTCGAAGGCATGGTGATGCTCGACCCCGATGCGCCGCCGGCGGAGTGACCGCGCCGTTTCGCTACTTGCTCAGGATGTGAATCGCGACGGCGGCCTCTTCGATCCCCTGCAGGCCGCCACCGTTCTCCTGGATGGCGTGACGCGCTCCCGCAACCTGCCGGGCGCCGGCTTCGCCACGCAGCTGCGTGACGAGTTCGAAGAGCTGGCCGATGCCGGTCGCGCCGAGCGGGTGCCCCTTTGATTCGAGGCCGCCGGACGGATTGATCGGTATCGAGCCGCCGAGCGTGAAGTCGCCGCGCTCCGCCGCCGGGCCGCCGCCGCCGAAGGGTACGAAGCCCAGGTTTTCCGATTGCAGGATCTCACCCATGGCCGAGGCGTCGTGAACCTCGGCGACGTCCATGTCCTCGGGACCGAGGCCCGCCGCCTCGTAGGCCTGCAGAGCCGCGAGCCGGCCGACGTTCTTCTGCGGCTCGTCGAGGCGGCGATGCGTGAAGCTGCGGATCACGCTCGCGGCGACCTTGATGCAGCGCTTGCGGTCAGCACCAATGCGCTCGAGGCCTTCCTCGGTGCACAGGATCGCCGCCGCGGCGCCATCCGAGAGTGGGGCGCACATCGGCAGGGTGATCGGATAGGTGATTGGCGGCGCGGCAAGGACTTCCTCGATCGTGAAGGACTTGCGGAACTGCGAGTACGGGTTGTGCACGGAGTGCTGGTGGTTCTTGGCGCAGACCGCCGCGATCTGCCGCTGCGTCGTGCCGTAGGTCTTCATGTGCCAGCGGCACAGGGCAGCGTAGATCGCCATGAAGCGGCTGTAAGGCTTGTCGGACTCCGAGCCCGGCGGCGGCACGATGCCTTCGCCCATCTTTACCAGCGTCTGGTAGTTCTCCTCCGCGCGGGACACGTCCCAGCCGGCCTCGAAGATCGAGAACGCCTTGACCTTGTCCGGGATGTTCATCTTCTCCGCGCCGAGCGCCAGCGCGACGTCCGTCGTGCCTGCCTTCAGGCTCTGCACGGCGAGGTTGAAAGCGGAGCTGCCGGAGGCGCAGGCATTCTCGACGTTGTAGACGGGAATCCCCTCGACCCCGATCTTGCTGAAGACGACCTGGCCGGGAATCGAGATCTGGCCCTGCAGCGAGCCGTTGGTCACGCCCGCGTAGTAGGCGACGCCGAGGTCGTCGACCGCGCAACCGGCGTCCGTCAGCGCGCCCTGCAGCGCCTCGCCGGCGAGGTCGTGGAGGCTGCGCTCCGGCTGTCGGCCGAAGACGGTCATGGCGATGCCGGCGACGTAAACCTGCGTCATGTGGGATTTTCGGTGCGTCGTTACGTGTTGGCGGGCTGCTTGCTTACGAGCAACTTGATGAGGCCGGGGTAGCTGTTCGGCATCAGCCGGCTCAGCCAGTACATCGTCGTCGAGCGATGGCCGGTGATGACGCGCCGCTTCCCACGCTCGACTCCCGCGATGATGTCCGCCGCGCACTCCTCGGGAGGCGTGAGCAGCATCTTCTCGGCCGCTCCCGCGAACCACTCCTCATTGATCGAGGCCGCCGCGCAACGCCGCCCGGCTTTCTCGATGTTCGTCTTGATGCCGCCGGGGTGCACGCAGACGGCTCGGACGCCGGTGCCCTCGAGTTCGCTCCACAGGCACTCCGTGAGTCCGCGTACGCCGAATTTTGCGATGTTGTAGACGCTCTGCGCGGGGAACCCGAGCAGACCGAAGACGCTCGAGATGTTGACGATGCAACCCTCGCGCTGGGCCAGCATCATCGGCAGGAAGGCCTTCGTCCCGTAGATCACGCCCCACAGGTTGATCCCGAGCAGCCACTCCATCTCCTCGATGCTGATGTGCTCGACCGTGCCGATGAGCGTGGCGCCCGCGTTGTTGATCACGAGGTGGGCGGTGCCGAAGTCGCGCTTGACGTCCTCCGCGTGGGCGAACACGGCCTCGCGCTTCGAGACGTCGAGCGCGTAGCTGCGGGCCTCGCAACCGGCGGGGAGCAGCTTCATCGTCCCGGCAAGACCGGTCGCGTTGATGTCGGACAGCGCGAGCCGCGCACCCTTCGCCGCCAGTAGCTGCGCGAGGGCGCGCCCGATGCCGGAGCCGGCCCCGGTGACCACGGCGACCTTGTTCGAAAGCGTGTTCATTCCACGTGTTCCCCAGGTTGCTGGTTCAGATCTTCCGCGTCGTGTTCTGCCAGTATCGCGCACGCAGGTCCTTCTTGAGTACCTTGCCCACCGGGCTGCGGGGCAGCGTGTCAACGAAATCCACGGACTTCGGCGCCTTCACCGAGCCGAGCTTGTCCTTGCAGAGCGCGATGATCTCCTCGGCGCTCGCCTGCTGGCCGGCGTTCAGTTCGACGACGGCCTTGACGGCCTCGCCCCATTTTTCGTCCGGAACGCCGATCACCGCGCAGTCCTGCACGGCCGGGTGCGACCAGATCACCTGTTCGACTTCGCTCGGGTACACGTTGAAGCCGCCGGTGATGATCATGTCCTTCTTGCGGTCGGTGATGTGCAGGTAGCCCTCGGCGTCGACGTGGCCGATGTCCCCGGTGTGGAGCCAGCCATTCACGATCGTCTCGGCCGTCTTCTCCGGAGCCTTGTAGTAGCCCTTCATCACCAGGTCGCCGCGCACGCAGATCTCGCCCGTCTCACCCCGGGGCAGGATCTCGTTCGCGTCGTTCATGATCTCGACGCGGATCAGCGGGTTCGGCCGTCCGACGGACGACAGGCGCTCGTCGGACGCGAGCTTGCCGGCGGCGAAATGCTCGCCCGGCGGCAGGTAGGAAATCGAGGCCGGGGCCTCGGTCTGGCCGTAACCGCCCGACATGACCGGGCCGATGACCTGGATGGCCTGCTTCAGTTTCTCAACCGACATCGGCGCCGCGCCATACATGAAGTACCTGAGGGAGGAGAAATCGACCCTCTTGGCGAGATCGGGGATGTCGAGGAGGCGATAGATCACCGTCGGAGGCAGGAACAGCTCGGTCACCCTGTATTTCGGGATCGCTCCGAGCAGTAGCGCCGGATCCGGCTTCGTCACCACGACCACCGTGCCGCCGCGGGCCGTGCAAGGCACGGACAGCAGCCCCGCCGTATGCGTCATCGGCGCCGCCGCGAGGTTCACCGGCTTCTCGTCCGCGCCGTACGGGCAACCGATCATGAAGTGTGCGCAGAACGTCTGCGCGCTCCGGTGCGTGTTCATCACGCCTTTCGGCATGCCGGTCGTGCCGCCGGTTGCGGAAAGCATCACGACGTCGTCCAGGTCCACGGCGACTTCGGGCCGCGTGGCGGGTTGCTCCTTGACCCAGCTTGCGAGCGAGCGCGCCCCGGGAAAGTCGGCCGGCTCGTCGTCGATGCAGATCCACAGCCTGATCTTCGGCAGCCGGGGCTTCAGTTCCTGGATGACCGGCGCGAAGTACTTCTGGAAGAACAGCACCTCGCAGTCGAAGGCGTCGAGGACGTAGTGGTTCTCTTCGACGGCATTGCGCGCCCCGACCGGGATCCAGCACATGTTCGCGCGCCACAGCCCGAGCGTGCAGGTCCACGCCCGCACGTCGTTCACGGCCCAGACCGCGCCCTTGGTTTCCCTGGGAAATCCGAGCGCCAGGAGGCCGTTCGCGATCCGGCAGGACAACTCGCCGACTTCGTCGAAGCTGTAGCTGCGGTCGTCCTGGATGTAGGCCGCGCCCCTCGGATTGATGCGCCAGCCGCGGTCGAAGAAGTCGATGATGGCCATGTCGCTACAAATGCGTCACGGTCGCGCGCGCGAGTCCGCGTGCCTCGAGGAAGCCGAGGAGGTAGCGGTGCCCGAACGCCTTGCAGGCCGAGGCGAAGCCGACCCTCTGTGTTTCGCCGTCGAGGAGCTTGGTCACGGCGGCGGTCTGCAGCGCGCCGGTCGAGATGTACGCAGTCAGCCCGTGCACCGTGGCGCGGACGGCAGCAAGCTGGCCGCGGCCGATCGCGAAGTCCACCGTGCGCACGCCCGTCGTGCGCTCGCGGGCCGGCATGCTCGGCGTCGTCGACTGCACGGCCGCCTGCAGGACGGCGTCCTGGTGCTCGGGGGGCAGGTGCTTGAATTCCGCGTCCCATTTCTGGAAGAAGCCGTGTGCGAGCTGCATGACGTTGTTGTCGTAGAAGCCGACCGCGGAGATGCAGCTGCGCACGCGCGCGTCGTGCTGATAGAAGACCGGCAGCGAGGTGCCGCTCCAGGGCAGCGCGAACACGGGCTGCATGAAGCTCGGGTCGACCACGTTGAAGCTCGTAGTGACCGGATGCTCGACCAGCTGCTTCTCCCAGAGGTAGTGCTGCTTGACCCGGGCCATGCCGAAGATCGACGCGGTGGAGCCCACCGTCACGCCGGCCGCAGCGAAGCGGGTGCCGCGGCACAGGGTCGCCGTTTCCAGGCAGTCGATGCCCTGGGTCTCGAGTGCGAGTTCCGCCGCAATCTCGGCGAAGGTGTACATGTAGGCGGTCGAGGGCGCGAGCAGCAACCCGGCCTGGCGATAGAGGTCGCCGAAGCGCTCGCGCATCTCGAGGATGTAGGACTGCTCGCCGGTGGTGTCGATGCAGTGGCAGCCCGCCTCGAGCGCGGCCTCGACGGCCACCGCGCCGTACTGCACGAACGGCCCGACCGTGTTGCAGACGACCTTCGCGCCCTTGAAGACCTTGGCGAGGGCAGCCACGGAGTGCTCGGTCTCGACGAGCTCGTAGGTCGCGGACTCGAGGCGCACGACGCGCTGCGCCATCATCTCCTGCGCGCGCTTCGCGTTGCGGGCCACCGCAGTGAACGGTATCTGCTGGTCGATCAGCCAGTCCATGATCAGCATGCCGGTGTAGCCGCTGGCTCCATAGACGACGACGGGATACTTGGCCATTGCTCTCTCCTGGATCCGTCTCAGTTCTGCGACCAGCCTTCGGCGTAGAGCTGCTGCGCGAGCAGGCCGAGGCGCATGGTAAGCACGTAGTTCTCGCCATCCTCGATGAGCGCGACGCGGGTATCGCGATACAGCTTCTCGATGGGGTACTCGCGCGACGTACCTGAGCCGCCGAACAGCTGGAGGGCCTCGTCGACGACCTTCATGGCTTCCTGTGTCACCGTGACCTTGGCGGAGGCGGTGAAGTACGGGTGGCTCTGCGGCGAAAGCCGGGCATACGCCAGCGAGCGCCTCGCGACGGACCGACAGACCTCCACTCGGCGCAGCATGTCGCCGAGCCGGTAGCGCGTGAGCTGATGGTCGATCAACGGCCGGCCGCCCTGCTTGCGCTCGTGGCAGTACTGCAGGGCCATTTCGAACGCGGCGCGGGCGACACCGGTGAAGGATTGCGACATGGTCGATCCTGCGTAGGACCACACGGCCGCGACGTTGCCGTAGTACTCGTCCTTGAGCGCGATGGCGAAGCGCTTGGGGATCCGCACGTTGTCGAAATAGATCTCGCCCTGCGGCAGCGGACGCTGTCCGATCTTGTCCAGCGGCTTGCCCTTCGAGACGCCCGGCAGGTCGAGCGGGATGACCACGCACATGCCGTGAGGACGTCCGTCCTCGTCGAAGAAACTGCCGTCGTACTCCGCCCCGATGTAGCCGAGCGCGACTTGTGCCACCGCGCCGTTCGAGACCCAGGCCGAGCACTGCCCGTTGATGACGATCTCGTCGCCCTGCACCTTGCCCCACATGTTGCCCTTGTTACCCGGCTGGCCGGCCGGCCACTCCCGGGCCATGTCGAAGACCTGCACGTCGCTGCCCTTGTCCGGGTGCGTGATCATCCAGCAGCCGATCCGTCCGGTGCACAGGTCCACGAGCTCCTTGCTCCCGAACGCCGCCGCCATCTGCAGCGGGAAGCCGGCCACCGCCAGGGTCACGCCGAGGCCGGGGTCGCCCCAGCCGAGTTCCTCGAAGATCAGCGATTCCATGCGCACGGCCACGTCGGGAGGCAGTTCCGCAAGCATGGCCGGGTCGAGGCCGAGCTTTGCGTACTCGGCGAAGATGCTCCAGTAGGGCGAGCCGGGGGCGATGACCTCCTCGGCGGTCATCCTGTCGAGTTCCGCACCCAGCGGGCGCATCACTTCCTTGGCGAAGCGGTGCATGCCGGCCTGGACCGCGGCCTCCTCCTCGGACAGGGGCGTCTCGAAGCCGGACAACCCGACGGCGGGCAGGGTCAGCTGAGTCTTGAGCTTCAACATGTCGGTCTCCCCGTGGGAACCACGTAGTGCCGTCGATTCTGGGCGCGACGGACGCTGGCGCCTTTCAAGCGCCGAGCGTATCTTTGTCAGAATCCACTCATCGGCGCGACGCAGGTGGCAGGTCCCGTCTGGTTCAAGGTGCGCAAGGAGCTGGGTCACCAGCCGATCGTTGCGGGACGCATCGCCGGATCCACTCCGCTGTTCGTCGAGCGCTACCTTTACCAGGACATCGAGCGCACCGTCTCCGGCATGAGCGGCATGGCCCTCGTCGTCCAGTTTGGCGGCGGACGCGTGAAGGAAGGTGAGCGGGACCGCTGGCGGAGCATGAATCTGCCAACGCAGTCCCTGCTCATTCCGGGAAATACGCCGACGCACTGGCACTACTCCGGCACCGTCGATTTCGCGAACTTCTATTTCCTGGAACCCGGCAGCACCGTGATGCACAGCCTGCAGCTTCTGGCGGAGTCACGGGGCGAGCCGGTGCCGTTCAGCGATCCGCTGGTCGGAGCTGCCGCCTTGCAGCTCGTCGCCGAGCTGCAGAAGGGGCACGGCGCGGACGCCGGCTTCATGGAGCGCGTCGCGGGCGTGATGATCGAACAGAGTTATCGGGCCCTGGTGACGCCGGCAGCCCTGAGGATAGATCCCCGGCATGCGCACATCTCGCGACTGCAGGCGGTGCTGAACCACGTCCACAACAATCTGGCGGCCGACCTTTCGGCCGAGCGGCTTGCCGAGCGTGCGGGCGTCAGTCTCGCGCACTTCTGCCGCATCTTTCGGGACGCGACCGGCGTCCCTCCGCACAAGTACGTCCTGGCCGCGAGGCTCGATCTCGCGCGCAAGCTGCTGACGCAGTCGATGATGCCGATCTCGCGCATCGCCGAGGAGTGCGGATTCAGTTCACAGAGTCACCTGACCGCGACATTCCGCAACGTCCATTCGGTCACTCCGGCGAACTTCCGTGCGCACTTCCGCGCCTCCGGACCATGAGTACGTGTTCCGACGTATGCAGCGGGCAGCAGGCGCCGCCCATAATCGCGCTGCATCCAGGGTCCCGACCATGACCGAGCGGACTTTCGACCCGCGCGCGACCACGCTCGACCGCTACAGCGCCCCGCAGTGGCTGGGCGACCGGGCCACGCGCCGCTTTCACGTCATGGCCAAGCCGGCCGGATCGGCCTGCAATCTCGACTGCACCTACTGCTTCTACCTGAGCAAGCAGCGGCTGCCGGGCGGTCCGGGCGGCGGGCACATGCACGACGACGTGCTCGAGCGTTTCGTGCGGGACTACATCGCGAGCGTGACCGCCGACGAGGTGGTCTTCTCCTGGCAGGGCGGCGAACCCACGCTGATGGGCCTCGACTTCTTCCGCAAGGTCGTCGCCCTGCAGAGGAAGTACGCGAAACCGGGCCAGCGCATCGAGAACGACCTGCAGACCAACGGCACGCTGCTCGACGAGGAGTGGGCGCGGTTCCTGAAGGAGCACTCTTTCCTCGTCGGGCTCAGCATCGACGGGCCGAAGGACGTCCACGATCATTACCGCGTCACGAAGCACGGCGAGCCGACGTTCGACAAGGTCTTCGCGGCCGCCGAGACGCTGCGCCGCTTCGGCGTGCGCTACAACACGCTCACCTGCGTCAGCCGCTACAATGCGTCGCGTCCGCTCGACGTTTATCGCTTCCTGCGTCGCGAACTCGGCTCGACCTACCTGCAGTTCATCCCGATCGTCGAGTTCAAGGGCTTCGAGACCACGGCGCCGCAGAAGTGGGATCCCCGGCGACTGCCGGTCGTGGGCAGCCCGGAGACGCACCCGGATCACCCGGACTCGATCGTGACGCCGTGGTCCGTGGACGCGGAGGAGTACGGTCGATTCCTGTCGAAGGTCTGGGACGAATGGCAGTCACGTGACGTCGGCAAGGTCCTGGTGAATTTCTGCGAGACGCTGGTCGCGCAGCACATGGGGCTGCCTGCGCAGATCTGCGTGCACAGCGAGTTCTGCGGCAAGGGCGTGGCGCTCGAGCACGACGGCAGTGCCTATTCGTGCGATCACTACGTGTACCCGGAATACCGGCTCGGCAACATCCGCGAGCGCTCGCTCGGCGACATGGTGTTCTCGCCGCAGCAGGTCCGCTTCGGGTACGCGAAGTCGGAAGCGCTGCCGGCGCACTGCCGGCAGTGCGAGTACCTGGCCGACTGCTGGGGTGAGTGTCCGAAGAACCGCTTCCTTCGCGCGCCGGACGGCGAGGCGGGGCTGAATTACCTCTGTCCGGGACTCAAGATCTTCTTCCACCACGCAGTGCCGACGGCCAGGCGCATGGCAAAGCGGCTGAACAAGTCTGCGGCTGTCTGAAACTGCGAGACACGGCCGGCGCATCCGGCCTTGCCCTGCCGTAGACTTCCGGTCGGCGCGCGGAACGAATCGGGTTCGACGCCGTCAGAGGGGAGATGATGAAGCGCGCACATTGGCCGGCCCTGTGTCTCGTCGTCGGTCTCGGGCTGGCCCTGCCGGGCCTGGCTGCCGAGTCGAATGGGGTGCCCGTCCAGCCGTCGACCGAGGCGGGGCCCACCGCGGGTCGGATCATCGTCAAGTTCCGCGCTTCTGGATTCGCGGGTGCGGCGCAGGCAAAGACGGCTGCCGACAAGGTATCCGCGGTCGCGGCGCGGACCGGCCTGCCGCTCAGGCTGTCGCGGCGGCTCGGGCCCGACATGCAGGTGCTCGAGTTCGACGCAGCGACGCCCGGCGAATCGCTGGGCGCACGGCTGAGCAAGCTTCGAGCCGATCCGGATGTCGAGTTCGCGGAACCCGACCAGCGACGCCGTGCGCACGCCACGCCGAGCGACACGCTGTTTCCGGGGCAGTGGTACCTGCAGAACTCCGTCGCGACCCCGAGCGCCGTGGATGCGATCAGCGCCTGGGACCTCACGACAGGAAGCACCGGAGTCGTCATCGCAGACCTGGATACGGGCGTACGTTACGAACACCCGGACCTCATGGCGGCCAACCTGGGCGGTCGATTGCTGCCCGGATTCGACTTCGTCAGCGACCGGGCGACGGCCAACGATGGTGACGGCTGGGACTCGGATCCGTCGGACCCGGGCGACTGGGTCACCACGCTCGAGTCCACGACCTCCGCGTTCAACGGATGTACGCCTACCGACAGTTCATGGCACGGCACGCGCACCGCCGGGATCATCGGCGCGCTGACGAACAACTCGCGTGGCGTGGCCGGGCTCGGCTGGAGCGGCTGGTTGCTCCCCGTGCGCGTGCTCGGCAAGTGCGGCGGGTCCGATTCGGACATCCTGAGCGGAATGCTCTGGGCCGGTGGCATCTCCGTGGCCGGCGCCCCGGCGAATCCCTATCCGGCCCGCGTCATCAACCTGAGCCTCGGTGGCTCGGGTTCGTGCCCGCAGAGCTATCGCGACGTGATCAGCCAGCTGGCGGCGCGCGGGGTACTCGTCGTCGCTTCGGTCGGCAACGAGGGCGGATACGTGGATGCCCCCGCGAACTGTCCGGGCGTCGCGGGGATCGGCGCGATCAGGCGCGCTGGTACGAGGGTCGGTTTCAGCAATCTCGGGCCCGAGGTCGCGCTGAGTGCGCCGGGCGGCAACTGCGTCAACACGGGCGCGGGCCAGCCGTGCCTCTACTCGATCGACACGACGACGAATCTCGGTGCGCAATCGCCCGGTGCCAACAGCTACACGGACCAGTTCAACTTCAATGTCGGCACGAGTTTCTCGGCGCCGATCGTTTCGGGCATCGTGGGCCTGATGCTGTCGGTCAACGGAGGGCTCACGCCGGCGCAGATGATTGCGCGGCTGCAGGAAGGCGCGACGCGTCCGTTCC
This sequence comes from Gammaproteobacteria bacterium, assembly GCA_012026925.1. Taxonomy (GTDB): domain Bacteria; phylum Pseudomonadota; class Gammaproteobacteria; order Steroidobacterales; family Steroidobacteraceae; genus RPQJ01. The sequence continues at coordinate 16,038 of VEPJ01000168.1, forward strand.
CGACTTCGAGCGACCCGACGGTGCCGGTGTGCCACGTCCCGACCAGTTCGGCGGACCTGCAGACCGCGGAGTGCGTCTGCACGACCGCGACTTGTGGCGCAGGCATGGCCAGTGCGTTCGGTGCGGTCCGTGCAGCCCTGCGGCCGATCGCGGCGGTCGCGCTGCCCACCACGGTCTCGCCCGGGCAGAACGTCGTGCTTCGCGGTGGTGGCAGCGGTGCGGCGTGCAGTCGCAGCGTGACGAGCCATGCGTGGACCATCGTTAGCGGCGGCCCGGCTCCGCCCGGCATCGTGGGAGCAAACACGGACACGGCAACGGTCGTTGCGCCATCCTCGGGCTCGTTCACGGTTCGCCTCACCGTCACCGACAATGCTGGCCGCCAGGACACCGCTGACGTCATCGTGAACCCGACGTCGGCCACGACGACGGCGCCGGCCGCGGTCAGCAGTGCCGCGTGTCCTACGCCGATCTCGATCGTGCAGACCGTGCAGGTCACGATCACGCCGATCGCGGCGACCCTGACGGCCGGCAGCGGCACGCAGGCTTTTTCCGCGACGGTGGCGAATGCCTCGGACACGCGTGTCGGCTGGCTCGTGAACGACATCCCGGGCGGCAATTCGACCGTGGGCACCATCACGGCCAACGGCGTCTACACGGCGCCCGCAACGGTGCCGAGTCCAGCGAAGGTCACGGTGACGGCTGCATCGGTCGCGGAGCCGAGCGCGACGGCATCCGCGACCGTGACGATCGTCCCGGGCGTTCCGATTTCCGGCGGTGGCGGTGGTGGCGGCGGTGGGGTCGATTTCCCGCTGCTT
>VEPJ01000168.1:16862-33155 GCA_012026925.1 Gammaproteobacteria bacterium
GTGGTGGGGCCGACTTCCTGCTGCTCGCGATGCTCGGCGTCGGCGTGCTTGCCCGCGGGCTGCGGCGCGACTAACGTGGCGACGCGCCGCCGACGGCGCGCCGCTACGACTCCGCCGGGCCCATGCTCCAGCGCCTCTTTCGGCTGACGGAAAACGGCACCACGGTTCGCACGGAACTGGTGGCGGGCCTCACCACGTTCCTCACGATGTCGTACATCATCTTCGTGCAGCCTGCGGTGCTGTCGGGCGTGATGTTCGGCCGCCCGACCGGCATGGACTTCGGCGCCATCACGACTGCCACGTGCGTGGCTGCCGCCCTGGCCTCGGCGATCATGGGCCTCTACGCCCGCTACCCGATCGCCCAGGCGCCCGGCATGGGCGAGAATTTCTTCTTCGTCTTTACGGCCATTCCCGCGGCGGCCGCGGCGGGTGCCGCCGTGCCCTGGGCCACGGCGCTCGGCGCCGTGTTCGTCTCCGGCGTGCTGTTCCTGCTGCTGTCGCTCGTGGGTGCCCGCGAGGCAGTGATGAACTCGATCAGCCCCAGCATGAAGAGCGCGATCGCCGCGGGCATCGGGCTCTTCATCGCCTTCATCGGGCTGCAGAATGCCGGCCTCGTGCTCAAGGACCCCGGCACCGCCGTCAAGCTCAACCCGAACTTCGGGTCGCCGGACCTCGTCGTATTCTTCGTCGGCCTGTTGACCGCCGCGGGTCTGCACGCGCGACGTGTCCGCGGATCGATCCTGTGGGGCATCCTTGCCGCCGGCCTGGTGGCGACAGTGTTCAAGCTCCTCCTGCCGCACCTCGGCGACGCGGTCACGTCATCGCCGGTCGTGGCGCAATCGGCGCTCGCGACCCGCTTCCAGCTCGCCGACCACATCGTCGCGGCGCCGCCTTCGCTGGAACCGACGTTCCTCAAGATGGACGTCCGTGGCGCGCTCACGCTCGCGATGGCGCCGTACGTGACGATCTTCCTGTTCATGGTGTTCTTCGACACCGTGGGCACGCTCGTCGGCGTGGCGCAGCAGGCCGGCCTCATGCAGGACGATCGTCTGCCACGTGCGCGGCAGGCCTTCCTGTCGGACGCCACGGCGACCGTCGCAGGCGCTTGCCTCGGCACGAGCACCGTCACGAGCTACATCGAGAGCGCGACCGGCGTGGAGCAGGGCGGACGCACCGGGCTCACGGCAGTCACCGTCGCCGGGCTGTTCCTGGCGGCCCTTTTCTTCAGCCCGGTGATCGAGATGCTCGGCGGCTACGCACCGATCACGGCGCCGGCGCTGGTGCTGGTCGGCGCCATGATGCTGCGCAACGCGGCGCAGATCGCCTGGCAGGATTTCACCGAGCTGCTGCCGTCCTTCCTGGTGCTGGTCGGCATCCCACTCACGTTCTCGATCGCCGACGGACTCGCACTCGGCTTCATCAGCTATCCGCTGGTCAAGGTGCTGGGCGGCCGGGCTCGCGACGTGCGCCCCGCATCCTGGATCGTGGCGGGCCTGCTGGTGCTCTATTTCCTCATGGCCCGCTCGGCGGCCGCAGGGTGATTCACGCATGAAGACGATCATCGAGCCGTTCCGGATCAAGGTAGTGGAGCCGATCCGGCTCACGACGGTGGACGAGCGCCGCGAGCTGCTGCGGAAGGCCGGCTGGAACCTGTTCGCGATCCATGCGGACGACGTGATCATCGACCTGCTCACCGACTCCGGCACGAGCGCCATGAGCGCGGAGCAGTGGGCCGCGGTCATGCGCGGCGACGAGTCGTACGCCGGCTCGCCGTCGTTCTATCGCTTCGAGTCCGCGGTGCGCACCCTGATGCCGTTCCGCCACGTTATACCGACGCACCAGGGGAGGGCGGCCGAGGCCATCCTTTTCTCCATCGTAGGCGGGCCGGGGCGCGTCATCCCGTCGAACACGCACTTCGACACGACGCGGGGCAACATCGAGGCGACCGGGGCGAGCGCCGTGGACCTGGTGATTCCCGAGGCGCATGCGCCGGATGTCCGGCATCCGTTCAAGGGCAATATCGACCTCGGGCGCCTGGAGCGCCTGCTCGCCGACTCCGCCGACCGGATTCCTCTGGTGATGCTGACGGTCACGAACAACGCCGGTGGCGGGCAGCCTGTGAGTCTCGCGAACATTCGTGCGGCAGCCGATATCGCGCACCGCTACGGCAAGCCGCTCTTCATCGACGGCTGTCGTTTTGCCGAGAACGCCTGGTTCATCAAGTGCCGCGAGGAAGGGCAGGGGTCGCGGCCGGTCGCGGACATCGTGCGCGACATGTTTGCCGTGGCCGACGGCATGACGATGAGCGCCAAGAAGGACGCGTTCGCGAACATCGGCGGCTGGCTCGCGATGAACGACGACGGACTGGCCGCGGCCGCCCGCAACCGCCTGATCCTCACGGAGGGCTTCCCGACGTACGGTGGGCTCGCGGGCCGGGATCTCGAGGCGATCGCCGTGGGACTCGAGGAGATCGTGGACGAGCAGTACCTGCGCTACCGAGTCCGCACCAACGAGTACGTCGGCGAGAAGCTGCTGGGGCTGGGCGTGCCGATCGTGCAGCCCGTCGGAGGGCATGCGGTGTTCGTGGACGCGCGACGATTCCTGCCGCACATCCCGCCGCTGCAGTATCCGGGGCAGGCGCTCGCCGTCGCCCTCTACGAGATCGGCGGCATCCGCGCCTGCGAGATCGGCACGGTGATGTTCGGGCTCAGGCCCGACGGCACCGAGGAAGCGGCCGACATGGATCTCGTGCGGCTCGCGATGCCGCGCCGCGTCTACACGCAGTCACACGCGGACTACCTCGTCGAGGTGTTCGAAGAGGTCGTGCGGCAGCGCGACGGGCTGCGCGGGCTGCGAATCGTCGCGCAGCCGCCGCAGCTCAGGCACTTCACGGCCCGGTTCGCGCCGCTCAGCTGAGGGGCTCGAAGCGCGCCTGGAAGAAGCGCAGGTACCTCGGCTCGTACACCATCTTCAGCCCGCGAGCCGCGGCGCGCGCGTCGTACACGGCCTTCACCGACTCGGCGACGACGTCCATGTGCGCCTGCGTGTACACGCGGCGCGGGATGGTGAGCCGCGTCAATTCGAGCTTCGGGTAGTGGTGGTCGCCCGTCTCGGGATCGCGGCCGGCGCTCACGATGCCGCGCTCCATCGAGCGGATGCCCGAGTCGAGATACAGCTCCGCCGCGAGCGTCTGCGACGGGAACTGGTCCTGGCGCAGGTGCGGGTAGAAGGCGCGGGCGTCGAGGAAGATCGCGTGCCCGCCGACGGGCTGCACCATCGGCACGCCCCAGTCCTGCAGCAACTCGGCGAGATAGCGAACCTGCCCGATGCGTGCCCGCATGTGATCGTCCTGCATGGACTCCGCGATGCCGATCGCCATCGCTTCCATGTCGCGGCCCGCGAGTCCGCCATACGTGTGCAGGCCCTCGTAGACGACGACGAGGTTGCGGAGTTCCTCGAAGAGCGCCCGGTCGCGCACCGCGAGCCAGCCGCCGATGTTCACGAGTGCGTCCTTCTTCGCGCTCATCCAGGCGCCGTCGCTGTAGTCGCAGAACTCGCGCACGATCGCGGCGAGCGGCTTGTCGGCATAGCCGGGCTCGCGTTCCTGGATGAAGAAGGCGTTCTCGACGAGGCGGGTCGCGTCGAGGAACAGCTTGATGCCGTGGCCGCGGCAGAAGGCGCTCAACGCCTTCACGTTCGCCATGCTCACCGGCTGCCCGCCGGCCATGTTCACCGTTCCCGCGAGGCTGACGTAGGCGATGCTGGCGGCGCCATGTTCCGCGACGAGATTTTCGAGCTTCGCGATGTCCACGTCGCCCTTGAACGGGCTGAGGTTGGCGGGGTCGTGCGCCGCATCCGTGATGACGTCCACGAAGATGCCGCCGGCGAGTTCCTGGTGGAGGCGCGTGGTCGTGAAGTACATGTTGCCCGGCACGTACTGGCCCTTGCGGATCGCCGCCTGGCTGATCAGGTGCTCCGCGCCGCGGCCCTGGTGCGTGGGCACGATGAACGGGTAGCCGTACCAGGTCTGGATTGCCTCCTCGAGGCGATAGAAGTTGCGGCTCCCTGCGTAGGCTTCGTCGCCGAGCATCATGCCGGCCCATTGCCGGTCGCTCATCGCGTTCGTGCCGCTGTCGGTCAGCAGGTCGATGTAGACGTCGTCTGAGCGCAGCAGGAACGTGTTGTAGCCGGCCTCCGCGAGGGCCCCGGCGCGGTCTTCCGGCCGCGTCATGCGCAGCGGCTCGACCATCTTGATCTTCCACGGCTCGGCCCACGAACGCCGGCCCGACTGCTGCCCCATGGTCCTGTGGATCGTGTCGCTCATGTCGTCGCTCCCCGCTGCGCACCGGGCGCTCCTGGTGGGCGGGGACTATAGGTCGGCAGGACACGGGCCGACACCGCGGAAAACCGCGTAGAGGTGGTGCCCGGGGCCGGGATCGAACCGGCATGGGGTTGCCCCCGAGGGATTTTCTTACCAGCTACAGCTTTCGCTGCTGGCTCCGCCCATCCACGGTGCGGCGCCATTTGTGGTCTGGACTTTCTCTTTGCCGTGTCGCGCGTACCGTGCGGAGTCGCGAGTTAGGCAGGGGCCGTCAAGTCTCTACACTTTCCCGCCGGACGCTGTGCGCGCCCCGCGCGGGCTTAGCTCGGGATTGCAGGCGCCGGCCGGCGGTGCTGTTCCCCCGAATTTGACCCCATTCACCCAGCCGTTTCCGATCCGGGTGCTCAAGCAATCAAGTCCCTTGCGTCTACCAATTCCGCCACCCGGGCCGGGGAGGCGCCCCGGATCATACACCGGCGTTCAGGCTCGAGCGGCATGGTCGGGTTCCCTGTGCATTCGGCGACGGTAGCGGTGACGTCGTTCCTTCCTTTCGGCGACGAGCGCGCGGTACGTGATCGTGAGCCCGGCCGCGGTGAGGCCGAGAAGGAGAAGCCCGCCTACGAGCGCTCCGGTCGTGTGGGGATCATCGGGATCGTCGGCAGCCGGCGTCGCTGCGACCTGCAGGCTCGTCCGGGGCGACTCGGCCACCTGGGCTCGGACAGGCTCCTGGCGCGGCACGTCGGCGGCATCGGTGCTGCCCACCGCTGTGTCGAAGCCGAGCTGCGCCGCACATATCGCGAGTGCAGCAAGCAAAGTCCGTCTCGATGCCGTCATCTGCGAGGTCCCATGGTCTGTAGACGATCCAGGCGGCCGGAAGTTCGCACCCGCGGCCGTGCCGGTTTCCCGCACCGGTCCGCGGCGAAGCCGGCTGCGGACATGCGTAAACTGGCGCGCGTACGGGCCGCGGTAGCGGCCGGATCGAGGCAAGGCATGAAGCAGCGGGCGGTTCGCAGGCCGGGCGAAATGTGGGTCGGTGCGTTTCTCGTGACGTTCGGTGCGATCGCGTTCGCCGCCGACTGGACACCTGTCGGTACGGACGCGGACGGGAACAGCTACGCCGTGGACCTGTCCCGGCTGTCGCGTGAAGGGGCTGTCGTGCGGGTCGAGGTCCGTACGGAGTACGCCAAGCCGCGGAAGGACGACTCGACCGGGAAGGACGTGTTCGTCGCCGTCGACCGCATGGCGGTCGATTGCGGCAGCAGCCGCTTCGCCGTCGAGTCGCGTACCTACGTCGCCGCGGACGGGACCGAGATCCCGCGCGGTGCCACACCCCGCGACAAGCTGCGCTTCCGCCCAGCCGCCGCCGGCTCGATGTCCGAGGCGATCGTCCGCGTCGCCTGCAAGCCGCGCGGCTAGGCGTCGCCCGCCCGGGTGTCGAGCGAGATCCCGGCAATCTCGTAGCCGCGGCGGAAGTCCTGCACGTGGCGCGTCATCCAGCTCTGCGCCTCGTTCGCGTCGCCCTTGCGCAGCGCCTCGACGATGCAGCGCTGCGCCACGACGATGCGCGAGCGCCCCTGCGGAACGCGGTCGATCATCCGGCGCAGCGAAGGTGCGAGCAGGCGCGTGACGGGCTGCATGGCGAGTATCAGCACGCGGTTCGAACTCGTCGCCGCGAGTGATCCGAAGAAGTCGACCACGCCTGCGACCGCCGCTTCCGAACCCCGGGCCGTCTCGACCGTCTGGATGCAGAGCGCGAGTCGCTCGAGGTTCTCGGGGCGTGCGTGGGCGGCCGCGAGCGCAGCCGTGCGCGGCGCGATCGCGAGCATCGCTTCCCAGAGGTCGATGAACGTAACGTCGTCGAGAGTGAGGGCACGGCTCATGCTCGAGGCCGTCGCAGCGTGTCCCGGCCGCGTCACGCGCAGGCGCTTGCTGCCCGCCGCGCGACCTACCAGGCCCGCGGACTCGAGCCGACGCACGGCCTCGCGCACCGTCGATCGATTGACGGCGAACTGGCGGGCGAGCTCGGTCTCGGAGGGGAGGGGGTCGCCCGGGCGCAGGCTCCTCGCGAGGATCTTCTGCTCGATCGCCGCCGCCACCCTGCCGTAGGCCGGCTGCTGCTCGAGGGGCTCGAACAGGGGCCGCCGGGCGGACTTGCGGGGGGTCTTGGCGGGTGAGCGCGGCATTTGACGAATCATCCGATTGTCGGACAATATACTGGACATTCGTCAGTGACAAGCCTCGGAGGGTGCGGCCGTGCAGGACTTCGATTTCGGGCTCGGCGAAGACATCGGCATGCTGCGGGAAGCCGTCCGGTCGTTCGCGGTCTCGGAACTGGCGCCGCGCGCCGACGAGATCGACCGCACGACCCAGTTCCCGCGGGACCTGTGGCCGCGGCAAGGCGAGCGCGGCCAGCTCGGCCTCACGGTCGAGCCGGAGGGGGGCGGGGCGGGGCTCGGCTACCTCGCGCACGTCGTCGCGATGGAGGAGATCAGCCGCGTGTCGGGCTCCGTCGGTCTCTCGTACGGCGCGCACTCCAACCTGTGCGTCAACCAGGTCCGCCGCTGGGCCACGGAGCAGCAGAAGGCGCGCTACCTGCCAGGGCTCATCAGCGGCGAGTACCTCGGCGCGCTCGCGATGAGCGAGACCGGTGCGGGTTCGGACGTGATGAGCATGCGCTTGCGTGCCATGCGCCGGGGCGACCGTTACGTGCTGAACGGCAACAAGATGTGGATCACGAACGGGCCGACCGCGGACGTGCTCGTCGTCTATGCGACGGTGGATTCGGCGCTCGGGACGAAGGGCGTCACCGCGTTCCTGATCGAGAAGGGGTTCAAGGGTTTCTCGACGGCCCAGAAGCTGGACAAGCTCGGCATGAGGGGCTCCGACACCTGCGAGCTCGTCTTCGAGGATTGCGAGGTGCCCGCGGAGAACGTGCTCGGCTCGGTCGGCGGCGGGGCCAAGGTCCTCATGAGCGGCCTCGACTACGAGCGCGTCGTGCTGTCCGGCGGTCCCCTTGGGCTCATGCGTGCGAGCCTCGACCTCGTGCTGCCCTACATCCACGAGCGCAAGCAGTTCGGCCAGCCGGTCGGCACCTTCCAGCTGATGCAGGGCAAGATCGCGGACATGTACACGGCCACGAGCTCGTGCCGGGCGTACGTGTATGCGGTCGCCAGGGCCTGCGACGAGGGACGCACGACGCGCATGGACGCCGCGGGCTGCATCCTGCTCGCCTCGGAGCAGGCCACGCAGGTCGCGCTGCAGGCGATCCAGGCGCTCGGCGGCAACGGCTACATCAACGACTTCCCGGCGGGCCGCATCCTGCGCGACGCCAAGCTCTACGAGATCGGCGCGGGTACGAGCGAGATCCGCCGCATGCTGATCGGCCGCGAACTGTTCGCGGCCTCGACCTGAGGGCCGGACGGTGGCGATGGGCGGCCTGTACTACGAGGAGTTCGGTGTCGGCATGCGCTTCGAGCACGTGCTGCGGCGGACGGTGACCGAGTCGGACAACCTGCTCTTCAGCGCGCTCACGCACAACCCGGCCGCCCTGCACCTGGACGAGGAGTACATGAGGGGCACCGAGTTCGGCAGCCGCATCGTGAACAGCTGCTTCACGCTCGCGCTCATGGTCGGCGTGTCGGTCGCCGACACGACGCTCGGCACGACGATCGCGAACCTCGGCTGGGACGAAGTGCGTTTCCCGCGTCCGGTGTATCCGGGCGACACACTGCGGACCGAGACCGTCGTGCACGAGATGCGCGAAAGCCGCTCGCGTCCGGACGCGGGCATCGTCGTGTTCGTGCACCGCTGCTTCAACCAGCGCAACGAGGAAGTGGGCTCCTGCAAGCGAAGCGCGCTCATGAAGCGCAAGGCGGTGGCCTGATGCGTTCGATGCTGTTCGTCCCGGGCGATCGTCCCGAGCGTTTCGCCAAGGCCGTCGCGAGCGGCGCCGACGCCGTGATCTTCGACCTCGAGGACGCGGTGGTCCCGGAGCGGCGACCGCAGGCGCGGGTCGAGATCGCGCGTTACCTCGGAGAGGCGGAGCGCCGGGTGCCGCTGTGGGTGCGCATCAATCCGGTCGCGACGGACGAGGCGCTGCCGGATCTCGTCGCGGTCATCGATGGCCGACCGGACGGCATCATGCTGCCGAAGGCTCGCGACGGCGAGGACGTGCATCGAGCTAGCCACTGGATCGAGTCGCTCGAGGCGCACTGCGGCCTGGCGGCGGGCAGCGTGGGGCTGATTCCGCTCGTCACGGAGAGCGCGGGTGCCGTGCTCAATGCGGCGAGCTTCGCCAAACTCCCGGAGCGCGTGCGTGGCCTCACCTGGGGTGCCGAGGACCTCGCGGCCGACGTCGGAGCGCTCGGCAACAGGACGCCGGAAGGGGAATACGAGTTCACATACGCCTATGCACGGTCGATGTGCCTGCTCGCGGCAGCCGCCGCCGGCGTGGCCGCGATCGACACGGTCGATACGGAGATCCGCGACACGCCGGCGATCGAGCGCCGTGCTCGCGAATCGAGGCGCCAGGGATTCGTCGGCAAGATGGCCATCCATCCGTCGCAGGTCGCGCCGATCCACGCGGCCTTCAGCCCGAGCGCCGCCGAGGTCGAGTGGGCCGGGCGCGTGCTCGCCGCATTCCGCGAGTCCCCGGGCAAGGGCGCGCTGTCGCTCGACGGCCGCATGCTCGACAAGCCTCACATCCGGCAGGCCGAGCGCATCCTCGCGGCGGCTTCCCGCCGTTGAACGAATCCCGAGGGACCTCGACGTGAGTGTCATCCAGAGTCGTGCGAATCCGGCGTCGCCCGAATACCAGGCCAACGAGCAGGTGAATCGCGCCATCGCGCAGGAGTTGCGCGAACTCGTGGGCAAGGTGAAGGAGGGCGGCTCGTCGTCCGCCCGCAAGCAGCACGAGGGTCGCGGCAAGATGTTCGTGCGCGACCGGATCGATCGGCTGCTCGATCCCGGCTCGCCGTTCCTCGAGGTCGGCCAGCTGGCCGGTCACGAGCTCTACGGCGACTGGATCCCCTCGGGCGGAGTCGTGACGGGCATCGGCCGCGTCTGCGGCCTCGAGTGCGTCATCGTCGGCAACGACGCGACGGTGAAGGGCGGCACCTACTACCCGATCACGGTCAAGAAGCACCTGCGTGCGCAGGAAGTGGCGCTCGAGAACCGCCTGCCGTGCATCTACCTCGTGGACTCGGGCGGAGCGTTCCTGCCGCGGCAGGACGACGTGTTCCCGGATCGCGAGCACTTCGGACGCATCTTCTACAACCAGGCGCAGATGTCGGCCCGTGCGATTCCGCAGCTCGCCGTCGTCATGGGCTCCTGCACCGCCGGTGGTGCCTACGTTCCGGCGATGTGCGACGAGTCGATCATCGTGCGCGAGCAGGGCACGATCTTCCTCGGCGGCCCGCCGCTCGTGCAGGCGGCCACCGGCGAGCGCGTGGATGCGGAGACGCTCGGCGGCGGAGACGTGCACGCGCGCCAGTCGGGCGTCGTGGACTACCTCGCGGACAACGACGCGCACGCGCTCTGGATGGCGCGCCGTCTCGTCGCGCGCCTCAATCGGGTCGGTTCGAGGCCTCCGCCGGTGGCGGAGCGCGCGCCACGCTACGCGGCCGACGGGCGCTACGGCGTCGTGCCTCGCGACACGCGGCACCCTTACGACGTGCGCGAGGTGATCGCACGGATCGTGGACGCCTCGGAGCTCGACGAGTTCAAGGCGCTCTACGGCACGACCCTCGTCTGCGGGTTCGCGAGCATCGGCGGCTACCCGGTGGGGATCATCGCCAACAACGGCGTGCTGTTCTCGGAGTCGGCCCTCAAGGGAGCGCATTTCGTCGAGCTCTGCAACCGGCGGCGCGTGCCGCTGCTGTTCCTGCAGAACATCACGGGTTTCATGGTGGGTCGCAAATACGAGGCGGGAGGCATCGCGCGCGACGGCGCCAAGATGGTGACCGCGGTGGCCTGCGCCTCGGTGCCCAAGTTCACGGTGCTGATCGGCGGCTCCTTCGGCGCGGGGAACTACGCGATGTGCGGGCGTGCCTACGGCGGTCGTTTCCTCTGGAGCTGGCCGAACGCCCGGATCTCGGTGATGGGCGGCGAGCAGGCCGCGACGGTGCTCGCCATCGTCAAGCGAGAGGGCATGCAGCGTCGCGGCGAGGACTGGCCGGAACCGGACGAGAAAGCCTTCCGCGAAGAGATCCGTTCGCAGTACGAGAGCCAGGGCCACCCGTATTACGCGAGCGCCCGCCTCTGGGACGACGGCGTCATCGATCCCGTGGACACGCGCGACGTGCTGAAGCTGGCGTTGGCCGCTGCCACCTGTCGGCCGGACGAGGGCGAGGCCCCGTACGGCATCTTCCGCATGTAGGGAGCGCGCATGCTCGAAAGCGTCCTGATCGCGAACCGCGGCGAGATCGCCTGCCGCGTGATCCGCACTGCGCGGCGCCTCGGCCTGCGCACCGTTGCGGTGTACTCCGAGGCGGACCGTGGCGCGCTGCACACGTGCCTGGCCGACGTCGCGGTGCCGATCGGGCCGGCGGCCGCGCGCGAGAGCTACCTCGACGTCGATCGCATCCTGGCCGCGGCGCAGGAGACCGGGGCGCAATCGATTCACCCGGGCTACGGCTTCCTGTCGGAGAACGCGGCGTTCGCTCGCGCCTGTCGCGAGGCCGGCGTCGTGTTCGTCGGTCCGCCCGAGGAAGCGATCCTGCGCATGGGCTCCAAGAGCGAAGCCCGGCGTCTCATGGCGTCGGCGCGCGTGCCGGTGCTGCCCGGGTACGACGGCGACGACCAGGCGCAGGAGAAGCTCGAATCCGAGGCGAAGCGACTCGGCTTCCCGCTGCTCATCAAGCCGACCGCGGGCGGCGGGGGCAAGGGCATGCGCGTCGTGCGCACGGCGGCGGATTTCGCGGAGGCGCTGGCCGGGGCACGGCGCGAGGCGTCGAAGTCGTTCGGCGACGATCGGGTGCTGCTCGAGCGCTTCGTCGAGAAGGGCCGCCACGTCGAGATCCAGGTGTTCGCTGACTCGCACGGGTCGGCCGTGCACCTCTTCGAGCGCGACTGCTCGCTGCAGCGACGCCACCAGAAGGTCATAGAGGAAGCGCCGGCCCCGGGCCTCGACGAACGGACGCGGAGTGCCATGGGAGCAGCCGCGGTCGCCGCCGCCCGGGCCGTCGGTTACCAGGGCGCGGGTACGGTCGAATTCCTCTACGACGGCCGCGAGTTCTACTTCCTCGAGATGAACACGCGCCTGCAGGTCGAGCACCCGGTGACCGAGATGATCACGGGCATCGACCTCGTCGAGTGGCAACTGCGGGTAGCGAGCGGCGAGCCGTTGCCGCTCGAGCAGCAGGCGATACGGCGCAACGGCCACGCCGTCGAGGCGCGGCTCTACGCCGAGGACCCGGAGCGCGGCTTCCTGCCGTCCACCGGGCGGCTGCGCCGCCTGCGGTTCGCCGAGGGCCGGGAGCACGTTCGCGTGGACAGCGGCGTACGCGAAGGCGACGAGGTCACGGTCCACTACGACCCGATGCTCGCCAAGGTGATTGCCTGGGCGCCGGATCGGTCCGGCGCACTCGACCGGCTGCGCACCGCGCTCGAGGTGACGGAGGTCGAGGGCGTTCGCACCAACGCGCGGTTCCTCTGGGAGATCCTCGGTGCGGTCGCCGTCCGGGAAGGGGATGTGAGTACGCGCCTCCTGGAGCAGGCGCTGCAGCCCGTCGGCGAGACGGCAGCCGAACGGACGGATGCCTGGCTGATTGCCGCCGCCGCGCTGATGGATCCCGCGGTGTCGGCCGACAGGGCGGTGCCGAATGCAAGCTCACCCTGGGCGGCCGGCGGCGGCTTCCGCCTGAACGATTCGGCCACGATCCGCCTGCCCCTCGCGCTCGGGGACGAACGGCACTGGATGCGGGTCACGCGCACCAACGGAGTGTCGACCATCGGCCTCGCGGGGCATCTCCACGAGGTGACCCTGGCGCAGGACGCGGGCGGGGGGCTGGCCGGCACGATCGATGGGCGTCTCGTCGCGGCCCGGGTCGAGTTCGGCCCCGAGACCACCGTCGTGCGCAGGCAATGCCTGCGGTTCGAGTTCGTCGCGGACACGGGCGCCGAGCACCACGCCTCCGCGGAGCACGAGGGGCACCTGCGTGCGCCGATGCCGGGCCACGTCCTCGACGTCCGGGCCATCGAGGGTGCCGAGGTCGCGGCGGGAGCAGTGCTTGTCGTGCTCGAGGCGATGAAGATGGAGCACTCCCTGGCTGCACCCTGGGCCGGAACGATCAAGTCGGTCTCGGTCAAGCCCGGTGATCGCGTAGAGGAGGGGGCGGGCCTCGTACTCCTCGAGCCCCTCGAGGAGTCCACGCTACGGCAACCCGTAGCACAGGACTGATCGCCAATTTGCTAGACTCCGCGGCCACTTAGTCGCCCCGCCGGGACGGGCTCCGGGCGACTGAACGACTCGTTTGTGGGCGGAGGATCAATGGTGCCCGAAGGGGCGGTGCTCGAGGCTCGAGCGATCAACGCGTGGCGTGGCGAAAGGCACATCCTGCGGGACGTGTCGTTCACCGTGCACGCGGGCGAGTTCCTGAAGGTCACGGGACCGAACGGCGTAGGCAAGACGACGCTGCTGCGCGTGGTCTGCGGCCTGCTGCCCGCCGAAAGCGGCGAGGTCCACTGGTGCGGCAGGCCCGTGCGCGGCGCAAGCGACGAGTTCCACGCCCAGCTCGGCTACCTCGGCCACCCGAACTCGCTCAAGGCCGACCTTACCGCCCGTGAGAACCTCAGGTTCCTCGCCGGCCTGCGGCAGGCGCTCTCCGACAAGGAGATCGATGCCGCCCTCGACCGCTGCGGCATCCTTTCGCGGGGCGACCTGCCGTCCCGCTCCCTGTCCGCGGGGCAGAAGCGGCGCCTCGCGCTCGCCCGCCTGCTGCTCGCCGAGGCCTCGCTCTGGGTGCTCGACGAGCCCGTGACCAACCTCGACACGGCGGGTATCACGCTCGTCGAGGAACTGATCCAGGAGCACGTGCAGCGCGGCGGCCTCGCGCTCGCGGCCGCGCACCAGCGGCTGCTCGATCATTCGCCGAACCTGCGTCGACTGGAGATGCGCTGATGCGTCGTGCGGCAGTGTCGGCGGCGGCCCGTCTCGTCTTCACGCGCGATCTCACGCTCGCATGGCGGCGCTGGGACGAGGTCGCACAACCCCTGATTTTCTACGTAGTTGTCACGACTCTCTTCCCGCTGGCAACGACGCCGGACCTCACGGAACTGCGGAAAATCGCGGGCGGCGTGCTGTGGGTGGCCGCGCTGCTGTCGTCGCTGCTCGCATTGGAATCTTTGTTCCGGTCCGATGTCGAAGACGGCACCATGGAGCAATGGGTGTTGTCCGGCCAGCCGCTCGGCTGGCTCCTGCTGGCCAAGGTGGCGTGCCACTGGGTGCTGACGGGCCTGCCACTCGTCGTGATCTCGCCGATCATCGGCACGGCACTCGGCCTCCCGTTCGATGCATGGGGCACGCTCATCGTCTCGCTGCTGCTAGGCACCGCTACGCTCAGCGTGCTGGGCGGCATCGGTGCGGCGCTTACGGTGGGCGTGCGCCGCGGCAGCGTGCTGCTGTCGCTGCTCGTGCTGCCGCTCGCGATGCCGCTGCTCATCTTCGGCTCGCGCGCCGTGACGATGGCGATGGACGGCGATTCGCCGGCGGGCCCGCTGCAGCTGCTCGCCGCGATTTTCTTCCTGGTGCTGAGCCTCGGGCCGCTCGCCATGTCGGCGGCAATCCGGATCAGCGTCGAGAGTTGACCAAGCACGGGTACGACCCGGCCAAAGGAACTGCATGTGGCTCTGGATTCATAAGTTCGGTTCTCCCCCGCACGCTTACCGGCTGCTCGGGAAGCTCGCCCCGTGGTTCGGCTGGCCCGCGCTCGGGCTGATCCTGCTCGCGACGTGGTGGGGGCTCGTGAAGGCCCCGGCCGACTACCAGCAGGGCGACGCGTTCCGCATCCTCTACGTCCACGCGCCGAGCGCCTGGATGTCCATGTTCACGTACGTCGTGATGGCCGTCGCAGCGGGCATCGGGCTCATCTGGCGCATCAAGCTCGCGCACGCGGCGGCGGCGGCGGCGGCGCCGATCGGCGCCGCGTTCACGTTCCTGGCGCTGGTGACCGGCTCCATCTGGGGCAAGCCCATGTGGGGAACGTGGTGGGTCTGGGACGCCCGTCTCACTTCCGAACTGCTGCTGCTGTTCCTGTACCTCGGCTACATGGCGCTCCGGGCGTCGTTCGACGACCCGCAGCGGGCCGACCGGGCGAGCGCGGTGCTCGCGATCGTGGGCGTGATCAACGTGCCGATCATCCACTACTCGGTCGTCTGGTGGTCCACGCTGCACCAGGCGGCGAGCGTGACCAAGCTCGACAAGCCGTCGATCGCGCTGCCGATGCTGATTCCGCTCTTCATCATGATCGCCGGCTTCCAGCTGTATTTCGGCTGGCTCATCTGCCGGCGTCTGCGCGCCGAGATCCTGCGCCGCGAGCGCAACGCCAGCTGGCTCAAGGAGGCGAATTAAATCATGGACTTGCGGGAATTTCTTAATATGGGTGGTTACGCGGGATTTGTGTGGACCTCGTATGGTCTAACCACCGTGGTGCTGGTCGCCAACTGGTTGTCGGCGCGTCGCGTCGAGGCCGAGCAGCTCGAGAGCGCCCAGCGCCGCCTGTCCGACAAGGAGAACCGTACATGACGCCGCGCCAGAAACGCATGGTCACCGTGGCCGCCATCCTCGTAGGGGTGGGAATCGCCACGGCCTTCGCCCTGCAGGCCTTCCAGAAGAACCTCCTTTACTACTACAGCCCCTCGCAGGTGAAGTCGGGCGAGGCGCCGACCAGCCGCTCATTCCGCGTCGGCGGGCTGGTGGAGAACGGCAGCCTGAAGCGCGAGCCGGGCAGCCTCGAAGTGCGCTTCACGCTGACGGACTTCGCGCAGGAAGTCGGCGTCAGCTACACCGGCGTCCTCCCGGACCTGTTCCGCGAGGGCCAGGGCGTCATCGCGCGCGGCAAGCTGCGTGATGACGGTACGTTCGTGGCGGAGGAAGTCCTCGCCAAGCATGACGAAAACTACATGCCGCCCGAGGTCAAGCAGAGCCTGAAGCCGCATGCACAGGCCACCGGGGCGACCCAGGCCGCCGGCCAGGGCAGTACCTGAGCGCCGGGCGCCAAGGGAGGATCGAATGGTCATCGAACTGGGACTCTTCTCGCTGGTCATCGCGTTGCTGCTCGCCGGGGCACAGGCATTCTTCGGCCTGGCCGGCGCGCATTTCGGCAATCACCGCTGGATGGCCGCGGCGCGGCAGGCCGTGGTCGGCCAGTGGGTGTTCGTCGCGCTGTCGTTCGGTGCGCTCTGCTGGGCGTTCTACAAGAACGATTTCTCGGTGCTGTACGTCGCCAGCAACTCGAACTCGGCGCTGCCGACCTTCTACCGGTTCACGGCGGTCTGGGGTGCGCACGAAGGCTCGCTCCTCCTCTGGGCGTTCGCGCTCGCAACGTGGTCCGTGGCGGTCGGTGTCTTCAGTGGCAACCTGCCGCAGACGTTCGCCGCCCGCGTGCTCGGCGTGCTCGGCGTCATCGGCGTCGGCTTCACGTCGTTCATTCTATTCACGTCGAGCCCCTTCGAGCGGCTGATCCCGGCCGCGCAGGACGGCCGCGACCTGAACCCGCTGCTGCAGGACCCGGCGCTCGCGGTGCATCCGCCGATGCTCTACATCGGCTACGTCGGCTTCTCGGTCGCGTTCGCGTTCGCGGTCGCGGCGCTCCTCGAGGGCAAGCTCGACGAGAAGTGGGCGCGCTGGACCCGGCCGTGGACGACCGTCGCGTGGATGTTCCTGACGGTCGGCATCACGCTCGGCAGCTGGTGGGCCTATTACGAGCTCGGCTGGGGCGGCTGGTGGTTCTGGGACCCGGTCGAGAACGCGTCGT
>VEPJ01000106.1 GCA_012026925.1 Gammaproteobacteria bacterium
CGTGCGGCACGCCGTACACGCCGCCGATCTTGTGCGAGAACGCGTGCACGTAGCCCACGTACGCCTTGGTGAAGGCGAGTCCCGCATAGAGCGACGCGAGCGCCATCGCCTCGCGCGCCTCGAGGTCCGCTCCGTTCGAGCAGGCCCGCGGCAGGTTGGCGAAGATCAGCTTCACCGCCGACACGCAGAACATCGGCGTCTCGGCGTGCGGCCAGCGATTGACGTACGCCTCGACCGCGTGCGTCAGCGCGTCCATCCCCGTCGCGGCCGTGATCGGTGCCGGCATGCCCCGCATCATCTCGGGATCGAGCGCCGCGGCGAGCGGCACGAGCTTCGGATCCACGACCACCGCCTTCACGTGACCGACCGGATCGGTCACCACCGCGGCGACCGTCACCTCCGATCCGGTGCCCGCCGTCGTCGGCACGGCGTAGAGCGGCAACGGCGGCTTGCTGACCTTGAGCTTGCCGATGAGCTGCTCCGAGGTCTTGCCGGTGCTCGCCATCGCGGCGATGACCTTCGCGGCGTCGATGGAGGAGCCGCCACCGACCGCGACGATCGAGTCGCTGCCGTGCGCGCGGACCGCCTCGAGCCCCTTGCGCAGCACGTCGTGCGTCGGATCGGGGACGATCCCGTCGAACACCGCCACGTCGATGCCCTCGGCCCGGAGCGCCTGGCGCGCCGGCTCGATCACCCCGAGCTTCGCCAGCACGGCGTCCGTCACGATCAACGTCCGCCGCGCCCCCGAACCGCCGACCAGCTTGCACAGGCGCCCGGTGGATCCGGGACCCACGAACAGCACCGGCCGCGGGATCGGGATGATCCACGACAGCGGCTTCATGAACGGCTTGATGAGGCGGAAGAGGAGCAGTTGCAGCTGGAACAGCATGGTCATCCCCGGCAAGCCCGAACGAGGACCCGAGGATACCCTCGGCCCGGGCGGGGCCGGCAGCCGTAAAAATATCGCTGGCGATGCGCAGGTTCCGGGGCCTTGCACCACCCCCGCGACCCCCCATCCGGCGGGGGGTCGCGGGCCTCCCGACCGACTAGAGTTGTAGCCCGAGAACACGACGCGCGACCTGGCGCGCCGGACCGTGCAGGCCGGCAGCGACAGGCAACACACCACTGGGGGACCCATGACCAAGCCCATCCCGCCGCTCGACCTGATGTGGTTCATCATGGAGACGCAGGCGAGCCCGACGCACGTCGGCGCGCTGCTCCTGTTCGAGAAGCCGAAGGGACGTCCCGAAGTCGTCCGCGAGATCGTCGCGGCCTACCGGGCGCAGGAGCCGACCGAGCCCTTCAATTTCGTGCCCGAGCTCGCCAGCGCCGGCCGTCCGCATTTCCGGGAGGTCGAGAGCTACGACCCGTACTACCACGTGCAGCACATCGCGCTGCCCACGGGCGCGTCCTACGACGACCTGCTGCGCCTGGTGGCCGACCTGCACGAGCCGACGCTCGACCGCCACCGTCCGCTGTTCAGGGACTGGTTCATCGACGGCGTCCCGGGCGACCAGTTCGCGTTCTACACCAAGGTCCACCACGCCATCATCGACGGCGTATCCGGAACCCGGCGCCTTTACGCGAGCCTGAGCACGAAGGCTGGCCGCGGCGTGCCGAAGGCCGCCTTCGCGGCAGAGCAGCCGGTGCGGCGGGCCCGCGCGCCGCAGGCCGTGGTGGACCGGCTGGCGGAGCTCGGCGTATCGGCGACCAAGCGGACCCTGGCGTTCCGTGATGTGTCGATCGGGGCGCTCAAGAAGGGCCTGGCCGCTCTCCTCGGCGAAGACCCGGGCGGCAGCCAGCCATTCACGGCGCGCCATGCGCCCACCAATGACCCGCTGCAGATGTCGCGGTCGCTCGCGACGCTGTCGCTGCCGCTCGACGAGATGCGCGCCGTCGGCAAGTATTTCGGCGCCACGCGCAACGACCTCGCGGTCACCGTCGTGGACGCCGGCACGCACCGCTACTTCCGCGCGACCGGCCGGTCCTTTCCGCACCGGCTGGTGGCCATGGTTCCCATGTCGCTGCGCGACGAGGGCGATACGGAAGGAGCAACCAAGGCCTCCGCGATGTTCGTGCACCTCGGCGAGCACGACGCGGCCGTCGTCGAGCGCATCGACCAGGTCGTCGCCGCGATGGCCACGGCGAAGGAAGAGCTCCGGTCGATGACGAAGGATGCCGCGATGGTGTACGCCGTCGCGACACTCGGCGTCGCCGAGCTCCGGTCGGCCCCGCTCGTCGACCGCGTGACGTCGCCGCTCGCGAACCTCGTCATTTCGAACGTGCCCGGTGCGCGCGAGAGGATGTACCTGAACGGCGCGCCGCTCGTCGGCACCTTCCCCGTGTCCGCGATTGCCGCGTCCGTCGGGCTGAACGCGACCCTGACCTCCTATCACGCCCGGATGGACATCGGCTTCGTCCGCTGCGGCGCGACCATGCACGCCCTGCCGACGCTGGCGGGCCACGAGCGTGCGGCCTACGAGGAACTCAGGGCGACCGCCAGCCGGAGTGATGCGCGCAGCAAGGGCCGGCGCCCGGCGAAGCAGGCCAAACGCCCGGGACCGAGGCGCGCCAGGAGCTGACCATGGAGCGCATGAGCGGTGGCGACGCGCTGATGCTCTATCTCGACCGGGCCGAGGCGTACAACCACACGATCAAGCTGCAGATCATCGATCCGACGGACGATGCCGAGGGTTGGTCCTGGAAGCGCTTCAAGCAGGCCTGGGCCACGCGTGTCGGGCTCGTGCCGCGGCTGCGCCAGCGGTACCTGCGTGTCCCGCTCGGCATCAACCACCCGGTGTGGGTGGACGACCCGGAGTTCGACCTCGACTATCACCTCCGCCGCGTCGGCTGCCCGGCGCCCGGCTCCAGGATCGAGCTCTGCGAGCTGATCTGCGAGCTCTACTCGCACCCGCTCGATCACTCGCGGCCGCTGTGGCAGGTGTGGGTGATCGAGGGCCTCGAGGGTGGACGCGTCGGCGTCCTGCTGCTGATCCACCACGCGCTCACGGACGGCATCGGCATCCTCAGGATGCTGAACAACTTCTGGGGCACCCGGCCGGAGTCGGTGGAACACCCGGAACCGGCCGAATGGCATCCGGCCCCACTCCCCTCGCGATGGCGATTGTTCTTCGATGGCATCCGCGACCTGCCGGGCGTCATCGCGGCGAACCTGCCGGGAGCGGTCCGCGGATCGCGGGCCGGTCGCCGCATCGTCAAGGAGTGGCGTCGCGAGGGCCGGCCCCTTCCGCCATCGCCCGGCGACCCAAGGTTCCCGGCGCCTTATGCCGCACGACTTTCTCCGCACCGCACGTTCGCCGTGCGTTCGTTCCAGCTCGCGAGGATCCGCGATCTCGGCAAGTCGCTCGGCGTGACCATCAACGACGTGTTCCTCGCGACGGTCTCCGGGGCGATCCGCACGCTGACCGAGGAGCGCACCGGCGCCGCACCCGACGTCCCGATGATCGCCACCGTCCCGTTCGCGCTGGTGCCGCTCGCCGAACGGACGCGCGACGGCAACTTCTCGACGACCGATCACGCCCTGCTGCGCACGGACGTCGCCGATCCGGTCGAGCGCCTGCAGGCGTGCAAGACCTCCGCCGACACGATGAAGGCGCACTTCGAGGCGACGCGCGAGGCGAACGTCTCCGCGATCCTGAACCTGCTGCCACCGCTGGTGCCGAAGGTCGTCGACAGGATCAACGAGATGAAGGGCGGCGGGCTGCTGCCGTTCTGGAACGTCGTCGTATCCAACGTGCCGGGCCCGCGCGCGCCGCTGAGGCTCGGCCAGCTGAAGCTGGTCGAGTGGTACTCGATCGGCCAGGTCGCGCACGGCGCATCGCTGAACGTCACGGCCTGGAGCTACGTGGACCAGTTCAACCTTTCGGTGCTCGCCGATCCGAAGGTGCTGGACGACGCGTGGCGGTTCGTGGACCGCTTCGAATCGTGCCTCGCCGAGCTCGAGGCAGCTGCACAGGCCGGGGCGCGCGCCGCCTGACGCAACGACGCGGTCGCCGCGCGAATCATCAACGGGAGTCACGGGATGTATCACTATGCAGACGCCATCGAGGCCCTCGCCGACCGGCTGGGCGACGACGACGTCCTCACGCACGCGGGCGCGAGCCGCACGTGGCGCGAGTTCGACGAGCGTGCCGCCCGCCTCGGCCAGGCGTTCGCCGCTGCGGGGCTGAAACCCGGTTCGAAGGTGGGCCTCCTGCTCTACAACTGCAGCGAGTACTACGAGACCTTCCTCGCGGCGCTGAAGATGCGCATGGTGCCGTTCAACATCAATTACCGGTACGTCGGCACAGAACTCGAGTACCTCCTCGCCAACGCGGACTGCGAGGCGCTCGTCTATCACCGCTCGCTGGCCGGAGTCGTGCGCGAGGTGCTGCCCGGGCTTCCGCTCGTGAAGCTGGCGGTCGAGGTCGACGACGGCGGCGAGGGCTGGGAGCGCGCGCAATCGTACGAGCCGCTGCTCGCCGCGACGGCGCCGGCGCCACGGATTCCGCGGCTGCCTGACGACTATCACCTGATGTACACGGGCGGCACGACCGGCCTGCCGAAGGGCGTCATCTGCCACGTCTCGCCGTGGAGCACCGGGCTCACGGCGATGTTCGCGACGAACGTGCTCGGCCTGCCGGCCCCGCAGGACGTGGACCAGCTGGTCGCGACCGTGCATGCCCTGCGCGCGAAGGGCGTCGTCCCGGTCGTGATGCCCTCCTCGCCCCTGATGCATACCGCCGGGCTCGCGAACAGCCTGCCATTCCAGATGCTCGGCGGCCGCTGCGTCACGCTGCCGAACCGCAACTTCGACCCGATGGAGATCTGGCGCACCGTGGCGCGCGAACGCGTCATGTGCATGATCATCGTCGGCGATGCATTCGCGCGGCCGATGCTCGCGGCGCTCGACGAGGCGAAGGCGCGCGGCGAGACGCTGGACCTCTCCTGCCTGAAGCTGGTCGTCTCCTCGGGAGTGATCTGGTCGCAGGGCGTCAAGGAGAAGATGCTCGAGTGGCTGGACGCCACGCTCATCGACGGCGTCGGCGCGACCGAAGGGGCGATGGCGCTGCAGATGAGCCGTCGCGGGGCGACGGGCGCCGCGGCGAAGTTCATCCCGCTGGCCGAGACGAAGCTCTTCGCGGAGGACGGGCGTGAAATCCCGAAAGGCTCCAGCGAAGCCGGCCTGATTGCCGCGGGAGGCGACGTGCTGCCCGCCGGTTACTACAAGGACCCGGAGAAGACCGCGAAGACGTTCCGCGTCGTCGACGGCAGGCGCTACGCATTCATTGGCGACTGGGGGCAGTGGAACCCGGACGGCACGATGCAGCTGCTCGGCCGCGGCTCGGCGTGCATCAACACCGGGGGCGAAAAGGTCTACCCGGAGGAAGTCGAGCACGTCATCGCCGCGCACCCGGCCGTCGCCGATTGCCTCGTCATCGGGCTGCCGGACGAGCGCTTCGGACAGCGCGTCGTCGCGCTCGTCGCTTCGAAGTCGACGGGCCCGTCGCTCGCGTCCGAACTCACCGAATTCGTGCAGGGTAAGATGGCGGGGTACAAGCGCCCGCGCGCATTCATCGAGGTCGACTCGATCCCGCGCATGCCGAACGGCAAGGCCGACTACAAGGCGGCCCGGGCGCTGGCGGAGCAACGGACGCAATAACGCCGACGATGGTCAGCTGGCAAATCACGACCGCAAGCCTGTTCAGCCGGCTGACGGTCAAGCAACTCCTGCAGCGCGACGTGTCGGTGCAGAAGCTGCGTGGACAGATCGGCGCCATCGAGCGGCTGTTTCCCGACCACCCGCCGGGGTTCGAGGTGGCTCACGATCACCCGCTGCCGAACTGCGATGCGGACTGGCTGCGAGCCAGGGGCCGCAGGACGGATCGCGTCGTCCTGCATTTTCCCGGCGGAGCGTACGTCGCGCGCCTGCCCAACATGGAACGCGCCATGCTGGCGAGGCTGTGCACCGCGGCCACCGCACGCGCACGCATCGTCTTCTACCGGCTCGCGCCGGAGCACCCCTTCCCTGCCGGGCACGAGGACAGCGTCGGCGCCTACGAGCAACTGCTCGAGCTCGGTGTCGCTCCCCACCGCATCGTCGTGAGCGGCATCTCGGCGGGAGGCGGCATGGCGCTCGGCGTGCTTCTGGCACTGCGCGACCGCGGGCTGCCCTTGCCGGCAGGCGCGATCCTGATGTCGCCGCTCACGGACCTGACGGACCCTCACGACGGCTCCCGCGTCACGAACGCCGTCCGCGATCCCGTCCTGAGTCACAAGCGCGGGGTGGAGATGCGCGCGATGTACGTGGGGGGCGAGACGGAAAAGATGACTCACCCCTACGTCTCGCCGGTGTACGGCGACTTTGCGGGCCTGCCCCCCCTGTTTTTCCAGGCGGGCAGCACGGAGATCCTGCTCGACGACAGCCGGCGATGTGTCGAGCGAGCCCGGGCGGCGGGCGTCGCGGCGGAGCTCGAGGTGTGGAAGGAGATGCCCCATGGCTGGCAGGGGCTGCCATTCGTGCCGGAATCCGGGCGCGCCATCGATCACTGCGCAGACTTCATCCGCGAGCGCTGCCCATGAGCCGCAGGCGTTCCGCAGGCCGCCGGAGCCGCGTACGTCCCGAGGAAGCCGCGGCGACTTTCATGAGGCTGCTGCGCGACGATCACGCCGGGCTGTCGCGCGTGATGCGCGAAGTCGATGCCCAGCAGTCGATGCTGCAGACCTCTCCGGAGACGGCGCGGCCGGTGCTCGCGGACGCCATGCGTTACCTGCTGGTCTACCAGCACTCGGTCCACCATCCGCGGGAAGACCGGCTGTTCGCACGCATCCGTGCGCGCGAGCCGGGGCTGTACCGGAACATGGACCGCCTGGTGCGGGAGCACCGCAGCGGGCAGCAGCGTGCCGAAGTGCTCGCGGGCGAACTCGCGCGAACGACGATGGCTCAGCTGCGCGGCAAGGCCGGGCTGCGGCTGGCGAGACAGCTGCAGCAGTACGTCGTGCACACGCGCGAGCACATGAAGCGTGAGGAGGCGGTTTTCTACACCGGGTCCGAGCGCGTACTGCGCGCGTCCGACTGGGCCGCGCTGATGGAGGGCGCGAGCCAGCGCGACCCGGCGCTGGACCTGAACCGCCTCGCGACCCGTTACCCGCGCCTGGCAGCGCGCCTCGCCGAGGCCGAGCGCAGCGTGACGGGGCGCGGCGAATCGCTCGGGCGCAGGAACGCCGTGAGGCAGAAGACCGAGCACCTGATCGAGGCGTGCGCGGCGCTGGTCCACAGGACGCTCGACCTGGCGCGGCGGGTCACACAGCCGTTCAGGCGCTGATCAACCCGAGCACGCGCGCGCGGTCGACCGCGTGCCGCCGGCTGGCGGCGTTCAGCTTGAAGAACACATTCTTCAGGTGCCACTTCACCGTCTGCTCGCCGATGTCCATCGCGCGCGCGATCTCCTTGTTGGCCATGCCCGAGGCCAGCAGCGAAAGGATCTGCGC
>VEPJ01000058.1 GCA_012026925.1 Gammaproteobacteria bacterium
TCTCGAGGCGCGCCACGACGATCTGCCGGTTGCGCACCTCGGGCGTGCGGTGCACGGCGACGAGATCGCCGTCGAGGATGCCGGCGTTCTTCATGCTCATGCCGCGCACCTTGAGCAGGTAGTGCGGCCGGGGCTGGAAGAGCTGCGGGTCGATCTGGTAGTGCGCCTCGATGTTCTCCTCCGCGAGGATCGGGCGACCGGCGGCGACGCGACCGATGAGCGGCAGGCCGAGTTGCTCGCGCAGCGAGTCGCGCAGCTGGCTGCCGCGCGAGGCACAGGGCCGGAGATCGAGCACGCCCTTGCGCTGCAGGGCGCGCAGGTGTTCCTCGGCTGCGTTCGCCGACTTGAAACCGAGCGCCTCGGCGATCGCGGCCCGGGTGGGCGGCATGCCCTGCCGGATCACGGCGTCCTGGATGAAGCGCAGGACCTGGCGCTGGCGCGGGGTGAGGTCGTCCATGGCGGCTCCTGTATGAATTTACAGTAGCTGTTTTTATATACAGCTGCGGCCCGCATTGCAAGGGTGGAACAGGCTTTTTTGCCGATCCCGGGCCCCGCGGCGCCGGCCGGTGTCGTGCTTTTACATCCCGCACGGATCCGGTAGCATCCAAGCGTGCGAACATTTTTCATCCCCGCGCTGCCCGCTCGGGGTGGATGATCGCCTTTTTCGATTCCCAGCCCCCAACCACAAGGATAGAAATCCATGCGCACCATCGCCAAGGTCATGATCGCCGCTGCTGCCACCGTCGCCCTCGCCGGCTGCGTCAGCAAGGACGAGTTCGAGAAGCACGTCGCCTCCTCGGACGCCGCCATCAAGGCCGCCGCGCAGGAAGCTGCCGCCGCCAAGGCCGCCGCCGACTCCGCCGCCGCGTCTGCTTCGGCCGCTGCCAACACCGCCAACGCCGCCCAGGCTGCCGCCAACCAGGCCGCCGCCGCCGCGAAGGCCGCCCAGGCCTGCTGCGACGCGAACAGCGAGAAGATCGACCGCGCGTTCAAGAAGTCGATGGGCAAGTAATCGAGCGGCGCTCCAGGCGCAGTTCGAACGAAGACGCCGCGGCGACCCCGCGGCGTTTTCTTTTCCGGAGTCAGCGCAGCGACGCGCGAACGGGCGTCGAGAGCGGGACCGGCACACCCGTGGCCTGGAGGTACGCGCGCTGGGCGCCATCCCAGTCGATCGCGACGCTGCGCCCTTCGATCGCGGCATTGATGAGCGCGGTCATCTGGCCCGGGTCCATGTCCGCGGGATTGTCCGTCCCCTCGAGGGGCGCGTGGCGCTCGACATAGAGCGTGCCGCGCTGCCAGCCGACCTTGTTGGTCTGGTCGATGAGATTGACCTTCGTGTTCACCGGCACGAGCGGGAACAGCTCAGCGATGTTCTCCGGGTACATGCGGATGCAGCCGTGCGTCACCTGCATGCCGACACCCGCCGGCTTGTTCGTGCCGTGGATGAGGTACGCGCCGCCCGGGATGTTGAGCCGCATCGCGTACTCGCCGAGCGGGTTGTCCGGCCCCGGCGGCACGACTTTCGGCAGAGGGTCGCCACGCTCCTCGTGTTCCTTCAGCACCGACTCCGGCGGATACCAGTTCGGCCGCTCCTGCTTGGATACGATCTTCGTGACGCCGATCGGGGTCTTCCAGTCCATCTTGCCGACACTGATCGGGTAGGTGCGCACGACGCGCGGCTCGCCCTTCTTCGCGGGCGGGTAGTAGTAGAGCCGGTGCTCCGGCAGGTTGACGACGATGCCTTCGCGGGGCGCATCCGGGAGGATGAAGCGCGACGGGATGAGGATCTCCGTGCCCTCGCCCGGCAGCCACGGATCCACGCCCGGGTTTGCCGCGACGATTTCCTCGAAGCCGATGCCGTTACGCCGGGCGACATCGAAAAGCGTGTCCTCGCGTTCGGCGACGGCGGTCGAATTGGCGCCGATGGCCGTGTCACCGTTCGTCGGCAGCAGGTATTCGGCGCCGGACGCCGCGCTTGCGACGAGCAGTGCGGCCGCTGCGGCGAACGCTGCGCCGAGACCGTGGATTACGCGAGCCATGCCGTGAAACCTTGCCACCGGGTTGCGCATTCTAACGAGTGTCGGGGGTATCCGCGTTGACCGCGTGCCGGTCCGGCCAGTAGCCTTCGCGGCGCAAAAGGGGACGTCCATGGCTTACAAGCTGACCATCGAACTCTCGGAACGGGACCTGAAGCACTTCCGCCGGGAGTTGCGCCGGGCCCGGGAGGCCGTGGGCATCGCCGACGACGAGGAGATCCTGAGCGCTGCCGCAGAGCTGGTCGCCTCGCTGCGCCAGACGGAACTGCCGGATTTCGTGACCGACCGCCTCGAGAAGCTCGAGACGGTGCTCGAGATGCTGGGCGACGCGGACTGGAAGCTCGACGAGGAAGAACGCAACCCGGTGCTCTCAGCGCTCGCCTACCTGTGCGACCCGGAGGACATCATCCCGGACGACATTCCCGGCATCGGGCTCCTGGACGACGCGGTGATGATCGAACTCGCCTTCCGCGAGCTGCGGCACGAGATCGCGGCGTATGAGGATTTCCGGAGCTACCGCAAGTCGCTGCCGCGCCGCTTCCTGTTGAAGCGCGACTCGGCGACGCTCACCGCGAAGCTCGCCCGGCGCCGCAGCCAGCTCATGGAACGGCTGCACCGGCGGCGCGCCGAGGCCCGCCGGCGCGGACGGGGCTGATGCTCGCCTAGTGCGCGCCGTCGCCTGGCGGGGCCGCCGCGGCGACACGTGCCATCAATTCGCCGATCTGCGCCGGCACGCCCTTGCGCGCCTCGGCGATCGCCACGCGGATCGCGTTTGCGAACGCGGCCCGGCTGGCGCCCCCGTGGCTCTTGATCACGACTCCCGTCAGGCCGACCATGCTCGCGCCGTTGTACGCGCTCGGGTCGAGCCGCGTCTTGAGCGCTTTCAGCGTAGGCGCGGACGCGAGCGCGCCGGCCTTGCGCAGCGGGTTGCGCGTGAATTCTTCCTTCATCACGCTCGTGATGAACCGCGCCGCTCCCTCGAGCGTCTTGAGCGCGACGTTGCCGGCGAAACCGTCCGTGACGACGACGTCCACGCCGCCGGAAAAGATCTTGTCGCCTTCGACGAATCCGCAGTAATTGATCGGCGCGGCGGCCAGCCTCCGGTGGGCTGCGCGGATCTCGTCCGTGCCCTTGATGTCTTCCTCGCCGATGTTCAGCAGGCCGACGCGCGGACGGTCCGTCCCGTGCAGGTCGGAGGCGATGACCGTGCCCATCACGGCGAACTGCACCAGGTGGTCCGCCGTGCAGTCGGGGTTCGCGCCGAGGTCGAGCATCACGGTGTGGCCGTGCGCCGCGGGGACGGCGGAGACGATGGCGGGGCGATCGATGCCGGGAATCATGCCGAGCACGAAGCGCGCCGTCGCAAGCAGCGCGCCCGTGTTGCCCGCCGACACGCAGGCCGCCGCCTCGCCCTTCCTGACCAGGTTGACTGCGACGCGCATGGACGAGTCCTTCTTGCGGCGGACCGCGTCCTGCGGGCGCTCGTCCATGCCGACGACCTCGCTCGCCTCGACGATGGTGCAGCGCTGCGGCAGCGGCGAGCCGATGAGCGGACGCATGACCTCGCCGCGGCCGACGAGGATCAGCCGCAGGTCGTGCGTTGCAGCGAGGACATCGAGCGCTGCGGGTACGGCGACTTCGGCGCCGTGGTCGCCGCTCATCGCGTCCACGGCAATGGTGGGCCCGGCGGTCATGCGCGGGCGCGGCGCGGCCGGATTACTCCTGGCCTTCCTCGGCCACCGGCTTCTCGATCACCTTCTTGCCGCGATAGAAGCCATCCGGAGTCACGCGGTGGCGGAGGTGCGTCTCGCCGCTCGTGCGATCCACCGACAGCGCCGGCTTCGTGAGGAAGTCGTGCGAACGGTGCATGCCCCGCTTCGAGGGCGACTTGCGGCTCTTCTGGACTGCCATGATCTCTACTCCTGTCGCGGGTCAGCGCTCGCCCTTGTCGAGCAGCTCCCGCAGATTCGCAAAGGGTCTCTGCTTTTCCTCCGCCGGCGCACCGGCCGCGACGATGTGCTCGTCGGCCGCGCTCTCGCCGCATTCCGCGGCGTCCTCGTGCATTGGCACCAGCGGCATGCCAAGCAGGATCTGTTCCTCGATCAACTCCGTCACGGACAGGTGCTCGGCATCGCCGACCACCGGGTCGAAGCCGCCGGGGGCTTCCTCGGCGTCGTCCGCTACCACGACGACCTGCGAGGTGTCGTCCACCTCGCAGGCGCACGGGCGAAGGCAGCGCTGGCAAGGCAGCATCACCCGGCCCGCGACACTCACTTCGACCGTCGGCCGCGCCTCGAACAAGCCGAACGTCAGCCTGGCGTGGACGACTGTTCCGTCCAGCGCGCCTGCTTCGGCGAGGCGGGGCAACTTCGTCCGCTCGAGCTCGCGCTCCAGCGTGGCGGACCGGCCGGCAAGCTCGACCGCATTGACGAGATCGGACCGGGCTGCCGACATGGGCCGCGTATAATAGTGACGGCCCTCCCCCGTGTCAAAACGAATTCGAGCTTAAACCCTTGTTTTTCAAGGACCAGAGCGCGGCGGAGCTCGCATGAGCACCGCGCCCCGACCCCGGCTGATCCTCGCGTCGACCTCGCCCTACCGACGGGCGCTGCTCGAACGACTCACCGTGCCGTTCGAGTGCATCCGTCCCGACACGGACGAGACGCCTTTTCCGGGCGAGTCGGCGGTGGCCCTGGCACGGCGCCTCGCACGCGCCAAGGCCGAGTCCGTCGCGATCCGCCACCCCGGCGCAGTCGTCATCGGCTCCGACCAGGTGGCCATGCTCGGCGCGCAGACGCTCGGCAAGCCAGGGACGGCCGAACGCTGCATCGAGCAGCTCACGCAATCCTCCGGCCGTGACGTGGTATTCCTCACGGCCGTCCACGTGGCAGGCGGCCCTGCCGCGGTGAATGAGTCGCACGTCGACCGCACGATCGTGCGGTTCAGGAACCTCGCGCGGGAGGAGATCGAGCGCTACGTCGCGGCGGACGACCCGCTCGACTGCGCGGGTGGCTTCAAGGCAGAGTCGCTCGGCATCGCCCTCTTCGAGCGCATCGAGTCCGGGGACCCGACCGGTCTCACCGGGCTGCCCTTGATCTGGCTCTGCGGCGCGCTTCGCCGCGCGGGGATCCCGGTGCCTTGACGAGCGCGTCGAGGACTGCGCGCAGGTCCTCCCCGAGCGGCGCGCTCACGTGCAATGGTTCGTGCGAACCGGGACGGTTCACGCCGATCGACACGGCGTGCAGGAACATCCGGTTGAGCCCGTACTGGCGCAATGCCGCGTTTTTCTCGCGATCACCGTACTTGTCGTCGCCCGCGACCGGGTGGCCTGCATACGCGGCGTGCACGCGGATCTGGTGCGTCTTGCCGGTGTCGATTGCGACCTCCACGAGTGAGGCCACGTTGCCGAAGAACTGCACCGGCCGGAACGTGCTCACCGCCATCTGTCCGTGGCCACGCACGGCGACGTGGCGCTCGCCGCCCCGCCGCTCGCCGGTGGCCAGCGGCAGCTCGCTGCGCTTGTGGCCGAGGTCCCACTTGCCGCACACGAGCGCGAGGTATCGCTTCTCCGTCGTCCCTTCCCGGAGCTGGGCGTGGAGGTCGCGGAGCGCGGCGCGCCGCTTGGCGACGATCAGGCAGCCGCTCGTCTCGCGGTCGAGCCGGTGCACGAGGTCGAGTTCCCGGATCTCGGGCCGCGCCGCGCGCAGGGCCTCGATCACGCCATGCGACATGCCGCTGCCGCCGTGGACCGCGACGCCAGCCGGCTTGTTGAGCACGATCAGGTCGTCGTCCTCGTAGACGATCGCGTCGGCGAGCAGCTGCTGCAGCCCGCGGCTGGGTAGCCGGGTGCCCGCGCCCTCTACGACCTCGGACCGGCGGACGGGCGGCAACCGGATGCGGTCGCCGGCCGCCACTCGCTGGTCGGGCCTGGCGCGCTTGCTGTTGACCCTGACCTCACCTTTACGGAGCAGGCGATAGATATGCGTGCGGGGGACGCCCTTCAGGACCCGCACGAGGAAATTGTCGAGCCGCTGGCCGTCGTCGCCCTCGCCAGCCTCCACGTATTGCACTCCGGGACCCCGGGGCGCGGCCGGTTGCTCGCTTCCAGCCTTGGAATTCTCGTAAGCCATTGATTTACCGGCGATCGCTTGTTACAGTCGGCCATAGAAGCGCTGTCCGTCCGCCCCTGCGGCGGCCTCAGCGCCGATTCCGCGTCGTGACCGCGGGCCCATGGGCTCGAGGCGCGCGCATCTTAGTTGGTTCTGATACGTCAGACCATCGCACTGCCGTGAACACGCGCAGGTGCCGCAGCCCGGGCGGGCGGCGGGCCGACGCGAACCGCGGCGGGATCGATGCCAGATAACCAGGATTCGGTCGAACGTCTTGCGCCGAGACGGTGCAGGCGATCAAAACACAGCCGCATGACCCAAGCCGCTGCAAGACCTCTCCGCCGGCCCAAGGCACCACCCGTCCGTGCGTTCACGGTCCCCAGCTCGTATTCAGCGAGGACCGATGAAGAGAATGCTCGTCAACGCAACCCAGGAAGAGGAGTTGCGTGTAGCGCTGGTCGACGGCCAGCGGATCTATGACCTAGACATCGAGATCCCGTCCCGGGAAACCAAGAAGGCCAACGTCTACAAGGGCCGGATCACCCGGGTCGAGCCGAGCCTCGAGGCTGCGTTCGTCGACTACGGCGCGGAGCGCCACGGCTTCCTGCCGCTCAAGGAGATCTCCCGCGACTACTTCCAGTCCGTCGAGGGCGGCGAAGGCCGTCCGGGCATCCGTGACCTGATCAAGGAAGGCCAGGAACTCATCGTCCAGGTCGAGAAGGAAGAGCGTGGCAACAAGGGCGCCGCGCTGACCACCTTCGTGAGCCTGGCGGGCCGTTTCCTGGTCCTGATGCCGAACAATCCGCGTGCCGGCGGCGTGTCCCGCCGCGTCGAGGGCGACGACCGCGACCAGCTGCGCGAGGCCATGGACAACCTGCAGATCCCCGACGGCATGGGCGCCATCGTGCGCACCGCCGGCGTGGGCCGCACTCCGGAGGAGCTGCAGTGGGACCTCAATAACCTGGTCGACATCTGGAATGCGATCAAGCAGGCCTCCGAGGGCCGTGCCGCCCCGTTCCTGATCTACCAGGAGTCGAAGGCGATCCTGAGGGCGCTGCGCGACTACCTGTCCGACGACATCGGCGAGATCCTGATCGACAAGCAGGAGATCTTCGCCGAGGCGCAGGACTACATGCAGCGCTTCATGCCGGGGAACCTGCGCAAGCTCAAGTTCTACGACGACCATGTCCCCGTCTTCACGCGCTACCAGATCGAGAGCCAGATCGAGTCGGCGTACTCGCACAAGGTGACGCTGCCCTCGGGCGGCAGCATCGTGATCGACCACACCG
>VEPJ01000139.1:0-22302 GCA_012026925.1 Gammaproteobacteria bacterium
CCCACGCCGACGACCTCGATGGTGCCGTCGGCGCCGAGCTCGCCGACGATCGCCACCACCTTCGAGGTACCGATGTCGAGGCCGACGATCAGGTTGCGTTCTGGTTTCCTAGGCATCGGGTGTCGCGTCCTCCTGCGGGGCGACGGCGACGGCGGAACGCGCGTTCCAGCCGACGCTGAATCCATTGGTGTAGCGCATGTCCACGTAGTTGATCTCCGCGAGCCGCTTCGCGACGAGCGAGCTCGCGAGCCGGATGAACCGGTCGAGGCGGTCCGTGACGGCCTGCCGGCCGAGCTTCACGACGACGCCGTTCGCGAGCTCGAGCTCCCATGCGCCGCGCTCGTCGAGGCGCACGCCCGTGAGGCGCAGTCCCGCCTCGAGCAGCCGTCCCTGCGAATCGAGGTAGAGCTGCGCGACCATCCCTTCGGTGCCCTCGGGCCCCTCGAGCTGCGGCAGCTCGGGCGGCAGGTAACGGGCGTTGCGGATGAAGAGCTCGCCGCGCGCGTTCAGCAGCCCCGCCTCGTTCCAGCGCGCAGCCGCGACCTGCTCGGTGACGACCACGCGCAGCGCGTCGGGCCAGCGCCGCTGCACGACGGCACGATCCACCCAGTCGATGCGCTCGATGCGGTCGCGCACGGCGTCGAGGTCCACCGAGGCGAGCCCGCCCTTGACCACGTCGTTCACCGCGCTCTCGATCTCGGGAGGCGAGACGCGCAGGAACGCGCCTTCGACCAGCACGCGACGGACCGGCCGGTCGAGCGCCATCATGAGCAGCATGGCCACGACCACGCAGCCGGCGACGATGGCGGCGGACGCGGCGAGCGCGCGCCAGTTCAGGCGCTCGAGGAGGCCCGGCTCCCCCTGCGTTGCCTGCCGGCGATTGCGCTTCTTCCAGGGCAGTGTCATGCGTCGCCCTCAGCTCCTGCGCGGCTCGAGGCTCGTCTCGAGCACGAGCCAGACCAGGTCGTCGAACTCGACGCCCCGCTGCCGCGCGGCCTTCGGCACGAGCGAGTGGCTCGTCATGCCGGGCGCCGTGTTCACCTCGAGCAGCCAGGGTTTCCCCGCGCGGTCGCGCATGAAGTCCACGCGGCCCCAGCCGCTGCAGTCGACGGCGAGAAAGGCGGCGAGCGCGAGGCTGCCGAATTCCTGCTCGGCCGCGCCGCTCGCGCCCGGGCAGAGGTATTGCGTGTCCTCGGCCACGTACTTGGCGTGATAGTCGTAGTACTCGCCCGCAGGCACGATGCGGATCGAGGGCAGCGCATCCACGCCGAGGATGCCGACGGTGTACTCGTCGCCCTCGATCAGCTGCTCGACGAGCAGCGGCCCGGGGTAGCGCGCGGCGAGTTCGACGGCGGCCGGCAGGTCCGTGTCCCGGAAGCAGCGCGTCACGCCGACGCTCGAGCCCTCGCACGCCGGCTTCACGATCACCGGCAGGCCGAGCTTGTGCGCGGCCGCGACGACGTCGTCGCCGCGCTCGAGGCTCACGTAGCCCGGCGTGGGCAGCCCGAGCGACAGCCACACCTGCTTCGTGCGGATCTTGTCCATCGAGAGCGCCGAGCCGAGCACGCCCGATCCGGTGTAGGGCACGCCGAGCGCCTCGAGCAGTCCCTGGACGACGCCGTCCTCCCCGCCGCCGTGGTGGCCGTGCAGGATGTTGAAGACGCGGTCGAAGCGGCGGCCCTCCGGCGCCGTGAGCTGCCGCACGAGCTCCGGGATGCCGTCCACCGCGGCCGCCTCCACGCCGCGACGCAGGAGCGCCTCGAGCACGTTGCGTCCCGAGTCGAGCGAGACCTCGCGTTCGGACGAGGTGCCGCCCATGAGGACGGCGACGCGACCGAACTCGCGCGGATCCCGGATTCGATGCGTCCCGAACGTCATTTCCGGCCTCCCTGTGCCGCGAGCTTCTGCAGCGCGGCCGGCAGTTCCTGCGCCGCTGCGCCGATGCTGCCGGCACCCATCATCAGCACCACGTCGCCATCGCGCGCCACGCCCGCGAGCGCCTGCGGGAGCTCGTCGAGCGACTTGAGCAGCACCGGCTCGACGCGCCCGCGCGAGCGGATCGCGCGGCACAGTGCCTTGCCGTCGGCGCCGGGAATCGGCGCCTCGCCGGCCGGGTAAACCTCGGCCACGAGCAACGAGTCCGCGGTGGACAGCACCTGTGCGAAATCGTCCAGCAGGTCGCGCGTGCGCGTGTAGCGGTGCGGCTGGAAGACGAGCACGATGCGCCGCTCGGGCCACCCTTGCCGCGCCGCTTCCAGGGTCGCGGCGACCTCGGTGGGATGGTGGCCGTAGTCGTCCACGATCGTGACGCGGCCCGACGGCCCGTCCACGTCGCCGAGCCACTGCAGCCGGCGGTCGATGCCCTGGAAGCCGGCGAGCGCGCGCTGGATCGCGGCGTCGTCGATCTCGAGCTCGGTCGCCACGCAGATCGCCGCGAGCGCGTTCAGCACGTTGTGACGGCCGGGCAGGTTCAGCGTGACCGCAAGCGGCGGCCGGCCCGGCCGCAGTACGTCGAACGAGGACTGGCCGCCCTTGCGCACGACGTTCGCGGCGCGCACGTCCGCCGACTCGGCGAATCCATACGTGAGGTAGGGGCGCGAGATCTGCGGGATCAGCGCCGCTGCCTCCGCGTCGTCCGCGCAGACGATCGCGAGACCGTAGAACGGCAGGTTGTGCAGGAACTCGACGAAGCTCGCCTTGAGCCGGCCGAAGTCGCCGCCATGCGTGCCGAGGTGGTCGGCGTCCACGTTGGTGACGATGGCGATCATCGGCTGCAGGTGCAGGAACGAGGCATCGCTCTCGTCGGCCTCGGCGACGAGGTAGCGTCCCGCCCCGAGCCGCGCATTGGCGGCGGCGCTCTTGAGCCGCCCGCCGATCACGAACGTCGGATCCTCGCCGCCCTCGGCGAGCACGCTCGCGACGAGGCTCGTGGTCGTGGTCTTGCCGTGCGTGCCGGCCACGGCAATCGAGTACCGGAAGCGCATCAGCTCGCCGAGCATCTCGGCGCGCTTCACGAGCGGGATGCGCTGCGCGAGGGCCTGCGCGACCTCCGGGTTCTCCGTGTTGATCGCGCTCGACACGACGACGACGTCGGCGCCGGCCACGTTCTCGGCGCGATGACCGACCATGACCCGCGCGCCGAGCTTCTCGAGCCGCCGAGTCGCCTCGCCGGCCTTGAGGTCGGACCCCTGCACCGCGTAACCGAGGTTGAGCAGCACTTCGGCGATGCCGCTCATGCCACTGCCGCCGATGCCGACGAAGTGGATCCTGTGGATGCGACGCATGCTGTCCTTCACGCAGCACCTCCCGCCGCCGCGACGCAGGCATCCGCCAGACGCTGGTCCGCATCGGTGATCGCCGTGGCCCGCGCCGCCAGCGCCATCTGCATCAGCCGCGGACGCCCCGCCTCGAGGAGCTCGCGCAGCTTCGAGGCGAGCGTGAGCGGCGTGAGCCCGGATTCGGGCAGCAGCACGGCCGCGCCTGCGCCGACGACGTAGCGCGCGTTGCGCGTCTGGTGGTCGTCCACCGCGGCCGGGAACGGCACGAGCACCGCGGGAACGCCGGCCGCCGCGAGTTCGGCAACGGTCAGGGCGCCGGAGCGGCACACGGCGAGGTCGGCCCAGCCGTACGCGCCCGCCATGTCATCGATGCATGCGCGCACGTCCGCTTCGATGCCGCGCGACCGGTAGGCGGCCGTTGTCTCCTCGACGCCGCGCGCGCCGGTCTGGTGCAGCACGTCGGGGCGCAGCGCGGCCGGCAGTTCGGCGATCGCGGCCGGCACGACGGCGTTCAGCCGCGCCGCGCCCTGGCTGCCGCCGAAGACGAGCAGTCGCGCACGGCCTTCGCGGCCCGGATAGCGCCGCTCGGGCGGCGCCACGTCGGCGATCTCGGGACGCACCGGGTTGCCCACGCGCTCGGCCTTCACCCCTGCGCCGAAGCTGCCGGGGAAACCTTCGAGCACCCGATCCGCGAGTCGCGCGAGCACGCGATTGGTCAGGCCGGCCACGGCGTTCTGCTCGTGCACCACGAGCGGCCGCCGGAGCAGCCACGCCGCGACGCCACCCGGGCCCGAGGCGAATCCGCCGGCGCCGAGCACCACGGCCGGCCGGTGCCGGCGCACGGCGCGCAATGCCTGGACGAGCGCCACCGCGA
Source organism: Gammaproteobacteria bacterium (assembly GCA_012026925.1). Taxonomy (GTDB): domain Bacteria; phylum Pseudomonadota; class Gammaproteobacteria; order Steroidobacterales; family Steroidobacteraceae; genus RPQJ01. Next base: position 4,153 of record VEPJ01000139.1, read on the forward strand.
GCCGGAAGGGCGCGGCGAGCAGCGTCAGGATCCCCTTGCCGCGCAGCCCGCTCACGCTGAGCCACTCGACCGGGATGCCCTCGGCCGGGACCAGGCGCGACTCGATGCCGCGCTGCGTGCCGAGCCAGACGATGTCGAAGCCGCGGCTGCGCAGGACGCGCGCGGTCGCGAGCGCCGGGAACACGTGTCCGCCGGTGCCGCCCGCCATGACGAGTGCGACGCGCGTCATGGCCTGCGATCCTCGCGCGTGACGGCCGACCGCCCCGTCTGCTGGGTCTCGTGATGGATGCGCAGCAGCAGCCCGAGCCACGCGAGCGTGACGAGCATGCTGCTGCCGCCGTAGGACAGCAGCGGCAGGGTCAGGCCCTTGGTCGGCAGCAATCCCGTGTTGACGCCGATGTTCACGAACGCCTGCAGGCCGAGCCAGATGCCGATCGACGCGGCGATGTACGACTGGAAGGCGAGCCCGGCGTCGGCGGCCTTGCGCGAGATCTCGAGCGCGCGGCCGACGAGCAGCGCGAACAGGGCCACCACTGCGACGACGCCCACGAAGCCGAGCTCCTCCGCGAGCACGGCGAACACGAAGTCGGTGTGCGCCTCGGGAAGATAGAAGAGCTTCTGCACGCTGGAGCCGAGCCCCACCCCGAACCACTCGCCGCGACCGATGGCGATCAGTGACTGCACGAGCTGGAAGCCGCTGTCGAACGGGTCCTCCCACGGGTTGCGGAAGGCCGTGAGCCGGCGCATGCGGTACGACGACGTCACCGCGAGCACCGCCATGCCCGCGACGCCGAGCACGACCGGCACGAGCAGGTGGGGCAGCCGCACGCCCGCGAGGAACAGCACCGCGAGTCCGGTCGCCATCAGCACCGTCGCCGCGCCGAAGTCCGGTTCCGCGAGCAGCAGCACCGCGGCCGCGCCGAGCACGGCGACCGGCTTCATGAAGCCCTTGAAGCTCGAGCACAGCTCCTCGGAGCGGCGCACTGCGTAGCTCGCGATGTAGGTGAGCAGCATCACGCGCGCGAGCTCCGACACCTGGAAGTTCATGATGCCGAGCCGGGCCCAGCGGCGGCTGCCGTTCACCTCGTGGCCGATGCCCGGCACCAGCACGAGCACCAGCAGCACGAACGCGCCGCCGAGCAGGAAGATCGAGTGCTTCTCCCAGAAGCTCGTCGGGATCGCCATCGCGATCAGCGCGGCGACGAGCCCCATCAGCACGTAGACGAGCTGGCGCTCGAAGTAGAGGAACGGGTTGCCCGTCTCGTGCTCGGACACGCCGACCGACGCGGAGGCGACCATGATCAGCCCGACGCGCAGCAGCGCCGCCACGGTGCCGATCACCCACCCGTCGAACACGAAGCGTCGCGGCTGCCCGGTGGAGCGTGCGTAGGACATGGTCGTCGTCGTCATCCGGCGAGGCTCCTCACGGCCGCGGCGAACTCGTCGCCGCGCTGGGCGTAATCGCGAAACATGTCGAGGCTGGCGCACGCGGGCGACAGGAGCACGGTGTCCCCCTCGGTGGCCACGGCGCGCGCCGCGCGCACCGCGGCCCGCATGTCGCCGGCGAACTCCGTGCTGCAGACGCCGTCGAGCGCGGCCGCAAGCGCCGGACCGTCACGGCCGATCAGGACCACGTGCCGCACCTTGCCGCGGAACACCTCGCGCAGCGGCGCGAAGTCCTGGCCCTTGCCGTCACCGCCCGCGATCAGCACGAGCGGCCCGGCCATGCCGGAGACCGCGGCGATCGTCGCCCCGACGTTCGTGCCCTTGGAGTCGTTCACGTAGCGCACGCCCGCCACGTCCGCGACCCACTGGGCGCGGTGCGGCAATCCGCCGAAGTTGCACAGCGCCTCGAGGACCGGGCTGCGCGGCAGTTCGAGCGCTTCGCACATCGCGAGTGCGGCGAGCGCGTTGGCGACGTTGTGCAGCCCCTGCAGCCGCATGCCGGCGACCGGCAGCAGCGGCTCCCCTCGGCACGCCAGCGTCGGGACCGGCGAGCGGGCCAGGCTGTAGTCCGCGCCTGCGTCGTCCAGGCTGAACGAGATCACGCGCTGGCCGGCACGCGGCATCTCGCGCACGACCGGATCGTCCGCATTGACGACGGCCACCTCGCACCGGTCGTAGATGCGCGCCTTGGCCGCCGCGTAGTCCGCGAGCGAGTCGTAGCGATCCATGTGATCGGGCGTCACGTTGAGCACGGTGGCGGTCGCCGTCTCGAGCGAATGGGTCGTCTCGAGCTGGAAGCTGGAGAGCTCGAGCACGTACAGGTCCGGCACCGGCCGCTCGAGGAGGTCGAGCGCGGGCTCGCCGAGGTTGGCGCCCGCGACGGCGCTGCAGCGGGCCGCGTTCGCGAGCTCGGCGAGCAGCGCGGTGACGGTGCTCTTGCCGTTCGTGCCCGTGATCGCTGCAACCGGTGCGCGCGCCTCGCGCGCAAAGAGCTCGATGTCGCCCACGACCGGCAGGCCGCGGCTCATCGCCTCCGCCGCGATGGGCTCGCGCAGCGACAGGCCCGGGGAGATCACGACCTGCGCTACGCCGTCGAGCAGCCCGGTCTCGAATGCGCCGGTGCGCACCTCGGCCTGCGGCAGCTGCTCGCGCAGCGCCGCGATGCCGGGCGGCTGGCTGCGCGTATCGGCGACGCGCACCTTCAGCCCCTTGCGGTCGAGGTAGCGCGCGCTTGAGAGCCCCGTGCGACCGAGGCCCAGCACGAGCGCCCGGGTTCCCGGTTCGAGAGCGGCGGGATTCGGGGTGACGGCGCTCATCGCAGCTTCAGCGTCGCGAGGCCGATCAGCACGAGGATCACGGTGATGATCCAGAAGCGGACGATCACCTTCGGCTCGGCCCAGCCCTTGAGTTCGAAGTGGTGGTGGATGGGCGCCATGCGGAAGATGCGCTTGCCGCGCAGCTTGAAGGAGCCCACCTGCAGGATGACGGACACCGTCTCCATCACGAAGACGCCGCCCATGATGAACAGCACGATCTCCTGGCGGACGATCACGGCGATCACGCCGAGCGCGGCGCCCAGCGCCAGCGCGCCGATGTCGCCCATGAACACCTGCGCCGGATACGTGTTGAACCAGAGGAAGCCGAGACCGGCGCCGAAGATCGCGGCGCAGATCACCAGGACCTCGCCCGCGCCCGCGACGTACGGGATCGCGAGGTAGTTGGCGAACACGACGTTGCCCGACGCGTACGCGAACACGCCGAGCGCGCCCGCGACCAGCACCGCCGGCATGATGGCGAGCCCGTCGAGGCCGTCGGTCAGGTTCACGGCATTCGACGAGCCGACGATCACGAAGTACGCGAGCACGACGAACAGCCACTCGAGCGGCACGACGATGTGCTTCAGGAACGGCACGATCAGCGTCGTCTCGACCGGGGTCTTCGCCGTCGCGTACAGCGCGATCGCCGCGCCGAGTCCCGCCACCGACTGCCAGAAGTACTTGTAGCGGGCGATGAGGCCGCGCGAGTCGCCGACGACGAGCTTCAGGTAGTCGTCCCAGAAGCCGATCAGGCCGAACGCCACCGTCACGCCGAGCACGATCCAGACGAAGCGGTTGGCGAGGTCCGCCCAGAGCAGCGTGCCGGCCACGATCGCCACGAGGATCAGGGCGCCGCCCATCGTCGGCGTGCCGGCCTTGGAGAGATGGCTCTGCGGGCCGTCGGAGCGCACGCGCTGCCCGACCTGGTGCTCCGCAAGCTTGCGGATCATCGACGGGCCGACCAGGAACGAGATCGTGAGCGCCGTCAGCGCCGCGAGGATCGCCCGCAGCGTGAGGTAGCTGAAGGCGTTGAAACCCGTGTAGTAGTGGGTGAGCCACTCCGTCAGGTAGCGCAGCATGCTAGTGGCTACCTCCGTGGGACGACGCACCGCCGGTGGAAAGTGCGTCCGCGACACGCTCGAGGCGGTTCGAGCGTGATCCCTTCACGAGGACCGTCACGCCCTCGCGCAAACCTGATTTCGCGACCTCGATCAGGTCGTCCACGGATGCGAACCAGGTCGCGCCCGGGCCGTACGCGTCCACCGCGTAGCGCGCTTCGTCGCCCACCGCCAGCAACCTCTGCACGCTGCACTGGCGGGCGAACTCGCCGATTTCCGAGTGCAGGCGCGGCGAATCCTCCCCCAGCTCGCGCATCTCGCCGAGCACGAGCCAGTGCTCGCCCGGCACCGTCGCGAGCGATTGCAGCCCGGCGCGCATCGAGCCGGGATTCGCGTTGTATGAGTCGTCGATCAGCCGCGCACCGTTGACGGCGGGGCGTACCGTGAGCCGCCCGGAGACGGGACGCATCGACTCGAGCCCCTGCACGATCGCGTCGAGCCCTGCGCCGGCCGCGTACGCAGCCGCGGCTGCCGCGAGCGCGTTCATCACGTTGTGCTCGCCCGCAAGCGCGATTCGCACGCGCCGGCGCCCGAGCGGACATTCGAGGTCGAACTCCGTGGCGAAGCCTTCCTGCGCGAGGCTGCCGCGCGCGTTCGACGCAGCGAAGTCGGCCCGCTCGCGCATGCCGAAGGTCACGACCCGGCCCGCCGCGCGCGCGAGGCCGTGCCAGAAGGCCGCAAAGCGGTCGTCGGCGTTGATGACGGCCGTGTCCTCGACGCCGAGCGCCTCGAACATCTCCCCCTTGCCGCGGGCCACCCCCTCGATGCCGCCGAACCCCTCGAGGTGCGCCGGGCCCGCGTTGATCACGAGCCCGACGTCGGGCTCCGCGATCGACGCGAGGTGCGCGATCTCGCGCTGGTGGTTCGCACCCATCTCGATGACGGCGTAACGGTGTCCCGCGTCGAGGCGGGCGAGCGTGAGCGGCACGCCGATGTGGTTGTTGAGGTTGCCCTGCGTGACGAGGCAAGGGCCGCAGGAGGCGAGGATCGCGCCCGTCATCTCCTTGACGGTGGTCTTGCCGTTGCTGCCGGTGATGCCGACGACGATGCCGGCGAAGTCCCGCCGCCAGGCGCTCGCGAACCGCGTGAGCGCCTCGAGCGTGTCGGGCACGACGACCTGCGCGATCGGGGAGGCGACGCGCCGGCTCACGAGCGCTCCCGCGGCGCGGCGCTCCGCGGCCTGGGTCACGAAGTCGTGACCATCGAAGCGCTCGCCGGGCAGCGCGACGAAGAGCGCATCCGGCGCGACGGTGCGACTGTCCGTGGTCACGACGCCGAAAGCGGAGTTGGCACCTTGCAGGACGCCACCGGTGACGCGGGCGAGTTCGGCAAGATCGCGGATCATGCCTCCTCCCCGAGCGCGTCGAGCACGACGGCACGATCGCTGAACGGCCGGACCTCGTGGCCGACGACCTGGTAGTCCTCGTGGCCCTTGCCGGCGATGACGACCACGTCGCCGGCGTCGGCCTCGGCCAGCGCAAAGTGGATGGCCTCCGCACGGTCGACGATCACGTGCGCCGCATCGGGCCGGCGCATCCCCGCCAGTACCTGCTCGATGATCGCGCGCGAGTCCTCGGTGCGCGGATTGTCGTCGGTCACGACGACGAGGTCGGCACGGCTCTCGGCGATCTCCCCCATCATCGGGCGCTTGCCCGGGTCGCGGTCGCCGCCGCAGCCGAACACGCAGATGAGGCGGCCGCGCGCGTGCGCACGAGCAGCATCCAGCACCTTGGCGAGCGCATCGGGCGAGTGCGCGTAATCGACGAGCGCCAGCGGCTGCGCGCCGCCGCCGAAGGCTTCCATGCGGCCCGGAGGCGCGACGCAGTTAGCGAGCGCGACCAGCGCCTGCTGCAGCGGCACGCGCCAGCCGAGCAGCACGCCGAGCACGGCGAGCAGGTTCTCGGCATTGAACTCGCCGACCAGCGGCGACCGCAACGTACCCGCGCCCCAGCTGCTCTCGACGTGCAAGGTGAGGCCCGCCGTCGTCGCGCGCAGTTCGGGCAGGCGGATCCAGCCGCAGCCGGCCGGCGCCCAGATCTCGTTCGACGTCGAGAAGAGCACCCGCTCGAGCGACGGGTCGAGCGTGTCGGCGAGCTCTCGGCCGAACGGGTCCCGCACGTTCGCGACGGCGCAGCGCAGGCCCGGAGCCCGGAAGAGCCGCGCCTTGGCCTGGCCGTACGCCTCGAGCGTGCCGTGATAGTCGAGGTGGTCGCGCGTCAGGTTGGTGAACACGGCCGTGTCGAAGCGCACGCCATCCACGCGACCCTGGTCCAGCGCGTGCGACGACACTTCGAGGCTCAGTGTCTTCGCGCCGGCATCGCGTGCCTGCGCAAGCCGACGGTGCACGGTGACGCAGTCCGGGGTCGTGAGCCCCGCATCGCGCAGCGCGCCCGGCCGACCGAAGCCGATCGTGCCGAGGTACGACCCGCGCCGGCCGACGGCGTCGGCGGCCTGGGCGAGCAGGTAGGCGGTCGTGGTCTTGCCGTTCGTGCCGGTGACGCCCGCCACCTCGAGTTCCCGCGAGGGCTCGCGGAAGAAGCGGTCCGCGAGCTGCCCCACCCGCTGCGAGAGATCCGGGATGGCGTGCACGACGACGTGCGGCGGGAGTTGCGGCGCTTCGACCCCGGGTGCGGGCTGCCACAGCACGGCGACCGCGCCGCGCTCGACGGCCGCGGCCGCGTGCGCCACGCCGTGCGAGGTGCGCCCCGGGCAGGCGAGAAAGACGCTGCCGGCAACGGCCTGCCGGCTGTCCTGCGTGAGGTCCATGACCTGCACGTCGCGCAGCGGATGCACGATGCCCTCGAGCAGCGCCGCGAGCGACAGCCGATACACGGGAGCGTTGCCCGACCCGGTCACGGCGCTCATCGGGCTCGAGGACCCACGGCTCACCATGGGTCCTGCGCCTGCACGAGGGTCGTCGCAGGCACGCGCTGCAGGTCGTCGGGCGGAATCGCGAGCAGGCGCAGCGCGCCCGACATCACGGACGCGAATACCGGCGCCGAGACTTCGCCGCCGTAGTAGGCGCCGTCGCTGGGCTCGTCGATGATCACCACCGCCGCGAGGCGCGGGTTGCTCGCCGGCACGACGCCGCCGAAGATCGCCATGTACTTGTTGGTGGAGTAACCGCCCGTCTCGGACGCCTTCCACGCAGTGCCGGTCTTGCCCGACACGCGGTAGCCCATGATGGCCGCGCGACGCGCCGTGCCCGCGTCGCTCACGACGCTCTCGAGCATCCCGACGAGCTCGTGCGCGACCGGTTCGGGGATCACGCGCTCGCCGGCCGGGGGCGTGTCCACCTTGCGCAGGCTGATCGGCCGCTTGATGCCGCCGGCGCCGAGGATGGCGTAGGCCTGCGCGAGCTGGATCGGCGTGACCGACAGCCCGTAGCCGTAGGCCATCGTCGCCTGCGAGATCGACCGCCAGTGCTCGTAACCCGTGAGGATGCCCGCCGATTCGCCCGGGAAACCCGAGCCGGTGACCCGGCCGAAGCCGAGCGCATCGAGCGTCGCCCACATCTCCTGTGGCCTGAGCGACAGCGCGATCTTGGCCGTGCCGACGTTGCTCGACTTGGCGAGCACGGTCGTCACGTCGATGGTGCCGAGGTTGTTGTGGTCCTTCACCGTCTTGATGCCGACCTTCATCATGCCCGGCGAGGTGTCGATCAGCGTGTCGGCGTGGTATCGGCCGGTCTCCATGCCGGCCGCCACGACGAACGGCTTGATGCTCGAGCCCGGCTCGAGGAAGTCGTTCGTGGCGCGGTTGCGGTAGCGCGACGCCGCGTACTGCTCGCGGTCGTTCGGGTTGAACGCCGGCTGGTTGACCATCGCCAGCACTTCGCCGGTGGCGATGTCGATGATGACTATCGAGCCGCCGCGCGCCTTGTTCGCCTGCACGGCCGCCTTGAGCTCGCGGTAGGCGAGGTACTGGACGCGGACGTCGATGCTGGTGCGCAGGTCCTGGCCGGGCCGCGGCGCGCTCAGCTGCTCGATGTCCTCGATCGTGCGACCGAGGCTGTCGCGCATCACGATCTTCCTGCCCGGCACGCCCCCGAGCCACTGGTCGTAGGCGAGCTCGAGGCCCTCCTGGCCGACGTCGTCCACGTTGGTGAAGCCGAGCAGGTGCCCGGTGACCTCGCCCGCGGGGTAGTAGCGCCGGTACTCGCGCAGGGTGTCGACGCCGGGGATGCCGAGCGCCTTGACCTTGGCCGCGTCGGACGGCCGCATGTGCCGCACGAGGTAGATGAATTCCTTGTCGAGGCTGCTCGTGACCCTGCGCGCGAGCCACTGCGGGTCGCGGTCGAGCGCCTTGGCGAGGCGCGGAAACTCCTGCGGCACCTCGGCGAGCTTGCGCGGGTCGGCCCAGACCGTGTCCACCGGCGTGCTCACCGCGAGCGGCTCGCCGTTGCGGTCGACGATCATGCCGCGGTTCGCCGAGAGCTTGGCTTCGCGCAGGATGCGCGCGTCGCCCTGCTTCTCGAGGAACGCCTGGTCGATGACCTGCAGGTAGACCGAGCGCGCGAGCAGGGCCACGCCGCACGCCGCGAGCGCGACGAGCACCGTCCAGTGCCGCCAGCGCTGCGGTCCGGCTTCCCGCTCGCGTGTGCTGCCGCGCTTCATGGCCGGACGATGCGCAGGTCGGTCGCCTGCGGGATGATCATGTGCAGGTCGTCGCGGGCGACGCTCTCGACGCGCCCGTTCGTGGCCCAGGTGCTCTGCTCGAGCTGCAGCTGGCCCCATTCGATGTCGAGCTCGTCACGCTCGCGCGTGAGGCGCTGCAGCTCGTTGAAGCGGTTGCGCGCCTCCTGCTTGCCGTAGATGACGCCGAGCGACGACGCGAGCAGCCCGAGTGCCAGGAGCAGCACGGCGAACCGCCAGGCCTGCGCGCTCATGCGGCGATCCTCTCGGCCACGCGCAGGACGGCGCTGCGGGACCGCGGATTGCGCGCCACTTCCGCCTCGCCGGCCTCGATCGCGCCGCCCACGCGCTTCAGGCGCGGACGCGCGTGCGGCGGGATCTGCGGCAGGCCCGCGTACACGGGGTCGCCCTGCTCCTCGCGCCGGATGAAGCGCTTGACGATGCGGTCCTCGAGCGAGTGGAAGCTGATGACGCAGAGGCGCCCGCGCGGCGCGAGCAGGCGCACGGCCTGCGGCAACGCCGCCTGCAGCGCCTCGAGCTCGCCGTTGACGTGGATGCGGATGGCCTGGAACGTGCGCGTGGCCGGGTGCTTGCCGGGCTCGCGAGTCGGCACGGCCGCGGCGACGATCGCCGCGAGCTGCCCGGTCCGCTCGAGCGGCTCGACGGCGCGGGCGGCGACGATGGCGCGGGCGATGCGGCCGGCGTAGCGCTCCTCGCCGAGCGTGCGCAGGACCGTCGCGATGTCGCGCTCGCTGGCCCGCGCCAGCCACTGCGCCGCGCTCTGTCCCGCCTCGTTGTCCATGCGCATGTCGAGCGGCCCGTCCTGCATGAAGCTGAAGCCGCGCCTCGCTTCGTCGAGCTGCGGCGATGAGACCCCGAGGTCCATGAGCACGCCGTCGAGCTCCCCTTCCAAACCCGCCGCCCGGACCCGCTCCTCGAGCTGGCCGAACGACCCCCGTACCAACGTGAGACGTGGCTCCCCCGCAAACCGCGACCGCCCCGCCCGGATCGCCTCGGGATCCCGGTCGATCGCGACCACGCGGCCGGCCGGCCCGAGCGCACCGAGGATCGCGGCGGTGTGTCCTCCACGCCCGAACGTCGCGTCGCAGTACCGACCGTCGGCCCGCACGGCGAGCCCGGCCAGCACTTCGTCGGGAAGTACCGGCGTGTGCTCCGTCACCTGAGCGCCTAGAGCGACAGCTGCTCGAGCTCGGCGGGCAGTGCGCCCGTTTCCTCGCCCGCCTGCAGCCACGCGTCGCGACGCTCGTTCCAGTGCTGCTCGTCCCAGAGCTCGAAACGGTTGCCTTGCCCGATCAGCATCGCCTGACGCGTGAGGCCCGCGTACTCGCGCAGCTTCGGCGGCACGAGCACCCGGCCGTGGGAGTCGAGCTCGAGGTCGGTCGCGTGACCGACCATCAGCCGCTGCAGCCGCCGCGCCTGCGGATTCAGGGTCGGCAGCCGCATGAGCTTGCGCTCGATCTCCTCCCAGTCCGGGAGCGGATAGATCAGCAGGCACCGGTCGGCCCGGTCGACCGTGGCGACGAGACGGCCCTCGCTGCGCTCGACCAGGGTGTCCCGGTACCGCGCAGGCATGGCCATCCGCCCCTTGGTGTCGAGCGTGACTTTGTTGGCGCCGCGAAACATGTCAGGTCACTGGATTGGGCTGGCAGCCCATTTCATCCCACTTTGTCCCACTCCGCGGGAATATAGGTCGCGCGCGCGCGGCGAGTCAACGGCCCGACCGAAGATTTTTCCATGAGGCACAGCGACTTAGGTCACGCAAGCGCAGCGCGGACCCAGCCGGGACAGGTGTATCCTGATTCTAATCAATCGGTTACTGAATGTTCTTGATGGACGGCTTAGAAATAGCCGGACGTGGGAAATCGCGCCGCCGCTGGTGTGCATAAGCAACGGCTTGTGCCGGACGGGGCGCGCAGGGCTTTTTTTGCCCGGGAACTTGTGGGACGCCGACCGCCTCGGCCGCCCGGAAGACAGCCAGGCGCCGGCGCCGAGGCGCGGTGGGAGAAAATGGGACGATCGGCGCTCGAGCGTGTCGCGGCGGAAGCCGCGGCAGGGCGCGCTTGACAGTCGATGGAAATTATGATTGGCGCCCGAGAAAAGGGAGTCGGCCGATAAGCCGGGTTCTGTCGAGGGCAACCATCCATCTGGGACTCGCGTCGCCGCGAGCCTCGAGCGACCTACCCGGAAGCCCCCGCGAGCCGCGGGTGCGGGCCCGAAGGCCCGCGCGCTTCCCTATTTGGCCTTGCTCCAGGTGGGGTTTGCCGTGCCGCCGAATGTTGCCACCGGCGCGGTGCGCTCTTACCGCACCCTTTCACCCTTGCCGTCGCCGCATTGCTGCGGCGCTTGGGCGGTCTGCTCTCTGTTGCACTTTCCGTGGGCTCGCGCCCCCCAGGCGTTACCTGGCACCTTGCCCTGTGGAGCCCGGACTTTCCTCCGCGACGAATCGCAGCGGTTGCCTGGCCGACTCCCACGCGCAGTATACAGCGCGCCCGGGCGGCGACGGCGTTGCTATCCGCGCGGTGACCCGAGCGCGAGCGCGCGGTCGTAGAGTTCCCTGCGCGGCAGGCCCGTGGCACGCGCCGCGATTTTCGCCGCCTGCGCCACCGGCAGTTCCACCAGCAGCGCGCGCAACAGGCCGTCGACGTCCGCGGAGGCTGCAACGGCCTGCGCCGTCGAACCTTCGATGACGATCACGACCTCCCCGCGCGACATGTCGGCATCCTGTGCGGCCCGCGTCGCGAGTTCGGCCAGCGCGCCGCGATATACGCTCTCGAAGCGCTTGGTGAGTTCGCGCGCGACGACCGCGCGCCGCGCGCCGCCGAAGACCCGCGCAAGGTCCTCGAGCGATTCGCGCAGCCGGTGCGGAGCCTCGTAGAAGACGAGCGTGCGCGACTCCGAGGCGAGCTCCTGCAGCACCTTGAGGCGCGCGGCCGACTTCGCGGGCAGGAATCCCTCGAACGCAAACCGTTCGGTCGGCAGTCCTCCCACGGCAAGCGCGGCGATGGCGGCGCAAGGTCCCGGCACGGCAATCACTTCGATGCCGGCTTCGATCGCGGCTCGCACGAGCGTCGAGCCCGGATCGCTCAGCAGCGGCGTCCCGGCGTCGCTCACGAGCGCGACGCTCGCGCCCGACTGCAATCGCTCGAGTACGTGCGGGACGCGCGACCGCTCGTTGTGCTCGTGCAGCGACTCGATCGCGCCGCCGGCCCGCTCGATCCCGCAGGCGCCGAGCAACTGCCGCGTGTGCCGGGTGTCCTCCGCAAGCAGCAGGTCCGCGTCCCGCAGCGCCTCGCGGGCGCGCGGGCTCAGGTCGCCCAGGTTGCCGATCGGCGTGGAAACCAGGAACAGTGCGCCCGGCCGCAGCCGCGCTATAGAATCGTTCCGTTCGTTCGCCACGCGCTCCTCCTCCGGTGCCCCATGCTGCACGCTCGCCTTCGTGGCCGGCAAGTTCGAGGTCTCCTGCTCGCCGCGCTGCTCGCGGCGGCCGTCGTGCTGGTGCCGCAGTCGCCCGCGCGGGCCGCCGCGGAAGACAGCCCGTCACCCGAAGTCCTGTCGCGCGGCGGCCAGCATGCCGAGGCGGCGCGCCTCTACGAGCAGCAGGCCAGGCGACTCTTCCGCTCCTGGGACACGCGCCTGACGCTGCTGGCGGCGCGCGAATACCTCGCGGCCGGTCGCACGGCCGACGCCGAGCGGTTGCTCGGCAAGCTGGACGGAACACCGCGCGGCGACGACGCCGTCCTGTACCGGCGCATCCAGGCGGAGGTCGCACTCGCGCGGGGCGACGGCGCGGCTGCGCTCTCGGCGCTCGGCGCCATCCCGAGGCCGTGGCCTGCGCCGCTCGCGTCCGAGCTGCTCCTGCTGCAGGCGCAGGCGGATTTCGCCGCGGGTCGCACGCTCGACGGCATCCGCGCGTTCGAGGAGCGCTCGCGCGTGCTCGGCGGCGCCGACGAACGAGCACGGAACGACGAGTTGCTGGTCGATGCCCTGCAGAAGAGCGGCGCAGCGGCAATGCCTGCCGGCGCGACGGACAGTGACCGCGCGTGGATCGAACTCGCGCAGCTGCGTGCAGCGGGTGACTCCGCCGTGGCGCAGCAGCGTGCCGCAGACTGGCGCGTGCGGCACCCCAATCACCCGGGCGTCGCGTTGCTGCCGCGGACGGCAGCCGGGACGGCGGCGGCGCGTGACGGACAGCCCCCGCTGCCAGCGGGACCTCCGGCGGCGGTCGCCCTGCTGCTGCCGCTGTCGGGACGCCAGCAGGCCGCGGGCGTCGCGGTGCGGGACGGCTTCATCGCGGCCTACCTCGCGCAGCCGGATGCAGCGCCGCGCGTCCTCGTCTACGACACCGCCGCGCTCGGCGCCGACGCCGCGTACCGCAAGGCCATCGCCGACGGCGCTCAGTTCGTGGTCGGACCGCTGACGAAGGAGGACGTTGCGAGCCTGGTCGCGGCGCAACCATTACCCGTGCCGACGCTCGCGCTCAATGCCTACGGCGGCGCGCAACCGGCCTTCCTGTACCAGTTCAGCCTCGACCCCGAGCAGGAGGCGCGCGGAGCAGCGCGGCGCATCGCCGCGGACGGTTACGCGCGCGGCATCGCGCTGTTCCCGCGCAGCCCGTGGGGGGAGCGCCTCTACGGCGCATTCACCAGCGAGCTCCAGGCGGCCGGCGTCGAGCTCATGGGCGCGCAGTATTACGAACCCGGCGCGCGAGACTTCTCCGGTCCGCTGCGCGCGGCGCTCGGCCGGTTCGGCGGCGCCGGCGCCCGCATCGATGGCAAGCCGGCGCCGCGCCGCGACGCCGCTGCCGAGGCGCGCACGGGACCCCAATTCGCTTTTCTCGCGGCGAATCCGCAGACGGCGCGCGCGCTGCGTCCGCAGCTGCGGTTCCAGATGACGTACGACGTACCCGTGTATTCCACTTCGGACGCGTGGGATCCCGGCGCGCGTGCAGCCGCCGATCTCGACGGCATGACCTTTCCGGAGATGCCGTGGATCCTCCACGAAGGGCAAGGCGCCCCGGCGCTTTGGGAGGTGCTGCAGCACGAATGGAGCGCGGATGGCCGCAGCCGCCTCCGGCTCTACGCGTTCGGTTACGACGCCATCGAGCTGATGAAGCAGATCCGTTCGGGCCGGATGCAGACCGGCATCGACGGCCTGACCGGCCGGCTCACGTTCGACGCGGACGGCCGCGTGCAGCGCGAGCTCGACTGGGCGCGCATCGAGGGCGGCCGGCCGCAACCGGCCGGGGTCGTCGCAGCGCCCTTGCCCAGTGTGCCCTGAGACGACCACTGCGACCGGGCGCCGCGGCGAGGACGCGGCGGCACGCCACCTCGAGTCCCGGGGTCTGGTTCTCCTCGAGCGGAACTACCGCTGCCGCGGCGGCGAGATCGACCTCGTGATGCTCGACGGCGACACGCTCGTGCTGGTCGAGGTCCGCACGCGAAGCTCGGCCGAATTCGGCGGGGCGGCCGCGAGCGTCGGATCGGCGAAACAACGGCGCTTCGCGCGCGCGGCGAAACACCTGCTGCTCACCCGCCCGGATCTGCGCAGGCTGCGCGCCCGATTCGACGTCATCGCGATCGACGCGGACGGCCGCCCGGGGGAGACCCGGGTGAACTGGATCCGGGATGCTTTCCGCGTCGCCGGCTGAGCGGCGAAGACGCGGCGACGCCCGATTACTTGACCACCTTGAGCTTCGCGCGGCCCCCCGGCGGCTTGGGCGCGGGCTCGGGCGGCGCGCCCTCGGGCGGCTTCGGGGCCGGCCCGCCCTCGTCCTCCGTGAAGATCATGCCCTGCCCTGTCTCGCGCGCGTAGATCGCGAGCACCGCATCGATCGGGACGCGCACCGTCATCGCGACACCGCCGAAGCGGCCGCTGAAACTGACCTCGTCGGCGTCCATGCGCAGCTGCGCGGTCGCGTTCCAGCTCACGTTGAGGATGATCTTGCCGTCACGAACGTACTGTCGCGGCACGTCCACGCCCGCGGCATTCGCGTCGACCACCATGTGCGGCGTGCATTCGCTGTCGCTGATCCACTCGTGCATCGCGCGCAGCAGGTAGGGCTTGCGCGACTTCACGCGCGGATCTCACGTTCGGCCCGGCTGAGGCTTCCGCGAACGGCCGGGTGAGCGAACACGCGCCGGGCATAACGGTCCACGGCCTGTGCCGACGCGGGCAGCTCCACCTGCCAGTGCGGGAGTCGCCACAGGATGGGGGCGACGGCCGCGTCGAGCTGCGAGAACTGGTCCGAAAGGAACCATGGACGCAGGCGGAAGAGCGGTTCGGAGGCGACGACGCTCTCGAGGAGATCGCGCCGCGCACGCTGTTGCTCGCGACGATCGCCCGACTGGAGGGCGGGCACGAGCGAGTACCAGTCCTGCTCGACCCGGTGCAGGGCCACCCGCGCCTGCGCTCGCGCGGCCGGATCCGCGGGCAGCAGTGACGGGGCGGGAAACCGTTCGTCCAGGTACTCGCAGATGATCCCGGCGTGATACACGACGAGGTCGCGGTCGACCAGAGTCGGCACGGTCTGGTAGGGATTGAGGTCGATGAGGTCCTCGGGCGGGTGCGCCGGGTCGACCTCGACGATGCGCACCTCGAGGCTCTTCACCGCGACGACGATGCGCACGCGGTGGCAGCTGGGATCATCCCCGCGGGAAAACAGCGTCATCACGCCGGGGGACCTCCGAAGGGAATGGGAAAAAGGGGACGCTTCCCTATTTCCTCGACATCATGGAAATAGGGAAGCGTCCCTTTTCCCCTTTTCCCCGTCCTACTTCACGTCCTTCCAGTACTCCTTCTTCAGCGCATACGCGAGCAGCGAGAAGAAGGCGAGGAACGCGATCACCGGGAAGCCGAGCCGGGTCCGCTGCAGCTGGGCCGGTTCGCCGATGTAATCGAGGAAGTTGACCGTGTCGCGCACGAACTGGTCGTACTCCTCGGGCGACATCTTGCCCGGGGCACCCGGCTTGAACTCCTTGAAGTGCTTCTGCGCGTTGCCGGCCGCGTCCACGCTGCCTTCCCAGACCGCCTCCTGCACGCCCTGCAGTTCCCAGAGCACGTGCGGCATCGCGGTGCCCGGCAGCACGATGTTGTTGACGCCCGTGGGCCTCGCCGGATCCGCGTAGAACGACCGCAGGAACGTGTAGAGGTAGTCCGTCCCGCGGGCGCGCGCGATCAGCGAGAGGTCCGGCGGCACGACGCCGAACCAGCGCTTGGCGTCGTCCGGATTCATGCCGATGCGCATCGTGTCGTGCGGCCGCTCGCCCGTGAACATCAGGTTCTCGATCAGCTGCGGCTCGCTGATGCCGAGGTCCGCCGCCATGCGGTTGTAGCGCATGTACTTGGCGGAGTGGCAGCCGAGGCAGTAGTTGACGAAATTGCGGGCGCCGCGCTGCAGCGACGCCCGGTTGCCCACGTCGTTGCCCGCGCGTTCGAGATGCGCCTCGCCGGCCGCGAACGCCGCCACCGGAGCGATTGCGGCGATTAGGACGAGAAGCTTAGTGCGCATGGTAGGTGACCCTCGTGGGCACGGGCTTGGTCTTGTCGATGCTCGTGTACCACGGCATCAGCAGGAAGAAGGCGAAGTACACCACCGCGAACACCCGCGCGGCGGTGGTGTAGGTCGGCGTGGCCGGCTGAGTACCGAGGTAGCCGAGCGCGAGGAAGCTGATCGCGAACGCGATGATGAAGAACTTGAAGATCGGGCCGCGGTAGCGGATCGACTTCACCTTGCCGCGGTCGAGCCACGGCAGGAACACGAACAGCAGCACCGCGATGCCCATCAGCGCCGCACCCATCGGCTTGCTCGGCACCGAGCGCAGGATCGCGTAGAACGGCGTGAAGTACCACACCGGGGCGATGTGCGGCGGCGTCTGCAGCGCGTTCGCCGGTTCGAAATTGGCGCGTTCGAGGAAATAGCCGCCCATCGTCGGCGCGTAGAAGATGATCAGGCAGAAGGCGATCAGGAACACGCCGACGCCGACGATGTCCTTCACCGTGTAGTACGGGTGGAAGGCGATGCCGTCGAGCGGGATGCCGTCCGGGCCCTTCACCTTCTTGATCTCGACGCCGTCCGGGTTGTTCGAGCCGACCTCGTGCAGCGCCATCAGGTGCGCGATCACGAGGAAGATCAGCGCGATCGGCAGCGCGACCACGTGCAGCGCGAAGAAACGGTTCAGCGTGACGTCCGAGATGTAGAAGTCGCCGCGGATCCACTCCATGAGCGAGTCGCCCACGTACGGGATGGCGCCGAACAGCGACACGATCACCTGCGCGCCCCAGTAGGACATGTTGCCCCACGGCAGCAGGTAGCCGAAGAACGCCTCGCCCATCAGGGCGAAGTAGATCAGCATGCCGAAGATCCACAGCAGCTCGCGCGGCTTCTGGTACGAGCCGTACAGCAGGCCGCGGAACATGTGCAGATACACGACGATGAAGAACGCCGACGCCCCGGTCGAGTGCATGTACCGGATGAGCCAGCCCCAGTTCACGTCGCGCATGATGTACTCGACGGAACCGAACGCCTCGGCGGCCGAGGGCTTGTAGTTCATCGTGAGGAAGATGCCGGTCAGGATCTGGATGACCAGGACGAGCATCGCGAGCGAGCCGAAGAAGTACCAGAAGTTCATGTTCTTCGGCGCGTAGTACTCCGAGACCTGCTCCTTCCAGAGCTTGGTCATCGGGAAGCGCGCGTCGATCCACGCCGTGAGCGCCGCGAGGCGCCCGCCGCCGGCCTTGACGGTCTGGCTGGTGCTGCTCATCACGCTTTCCCCGCTTCGGCGCCGATGAGGATCCGCGTATCGCTCAGGAAGCTGTACGGCGGCACCGGCAGGTTGGTCGGTGCGGGCACGTCCTTGAAGACGCGGCCCGACAGGTCGAACTTGGAGCCGTGGCACGGGCAGAAGAAGCCGCCCGGCCAGTCCGCGGCAACGGTCACGTCACCCGCGGTGAACTTGTCGAGCGGCGCGCAGCCGAGGTGCGTGCACACTCCGACGAGGACGAGCCACTCGGGCTTCATCGAGCGATCGACGTTCTTCGCGAAAGCGGGCTGGTCCGACTCCTTCGACTCGGGGTCGCGCAGCCGGTCGTCGTGACCCTTCAACTGCTCGAGCATCTGCGGCGTGCGGTTCACGATGTAGATCGCCTTGCCGCGCCACTCGACCTTCACCATCGCGCCCGGCTCGACCTTGCTCAGGTCGACCTCGACCGGGGCGCCCATGGCCTTCGCGCGGGCGCGCGGCTGCCAGGAAGCCAGGAATGGGACGGCTGCGAACGCGGCACCCACGGCACCGGTCGCAATGGTGGCGACGGTCAGGAAGTGACGCCTGCCCGTATCGACTTCTTCGGTCATCCAGCGATCTCCTCGGCGGATTCGGGTGCTTGCTGTGGCGGACAGAGCGGCCGCCGCGGGCAACGATAAATTATAACGAATCGGGGCGGCCGGCTCAGGCCGAAGCGCTGCGTGGAGGATGGAAGGGGGTAAGGGGTAACGACGGTAGGGCGTGGTGCGCGAACCGATGCAGCGTTGAAATCGGGAACGGGCACCGGGCGGGTGGAGTAGTGGTTTCTACGTATGCGACCGCCCGCGCCCGCTCACTTCCGCCCCCGGCCCAGTCG
>VEPJ01000139.1:22312-32386 GCA_012026925.1 Gammaproteobacteria bacterium
CCCTGCAACTTCTCCTCGATGCACTCGTAGCCGCGGTCGATGTGATAGATCCGCTCCACCTCGGTCGTGCCCTCGGCCACGAGCCCCGCGAGCACCAGGCTTGCGGACGCCCGCAGGTCGGTGGCCATCACGGGCGCGGCCGTGAGCCGCGGCACTCCCTTGATGATCGCGGTGTTGCCTTCGAGGCGGATTTCCGCGCCCATGCGACGCATCTCGAGCATGTGCATGAAGCGGTTCTCGAAGATCGTCTCGATGATGGTCCCGACGCCGTCCGCGACGGTGTTCAGTGCGGCGAACTGCGCCTGCATGTCCGTCGGGAAGCCCGGGTGCGGGGCCGTGCGGATGTCCACGGCGCGGGGCCGCTTGCCGCCCATGTCCACCTCGACGAAGTTCTCGCCGCGGAGCACCTTGCCCCCCGCCTCCTCCAGCTTCGCGAGCACCGCGTCGAGGTGCTCCGCGCGCGCATTCCGCGCACGCACGCGGCCGCCGGTGATCGCGCCGGCCACCAGGTACGTGCCGGCCTCGATGCGGTCGGGCAGCACCTCGTAGGTCGTGCCGTGCAGGGACTCCACGCCGTCGATGACGATCGTGTCGGTGCCGTGACCGGAGACCCTGGCCCCCATTGCGTTCAGGAACAGCGCGAGGTCCACGATCTCGGGCTCGCGGGCCGCGTTTTCGAGGATGGTGCGGCCCTCCGCCAATGCCGCCGCCATCATCAGGTTCTCGGTCCCGGTCACGGTGACCGTCTCGAGCACGATGCGCGCGCCCTTCAGCCGCCCCGCGCGCGCCTTGATGTAGCCGTTCTCGATGTGGACGTCCGCACCCATCGCCTGCAGGCCCGCCACGTGGATGTTGACCGGACGAGCGCCGATCGCGCAGCCGCCGGGCAGCGATACGTCGGCCGAGCCGTAGCGCGCGACCAGCGGGCCGAGCACGAGGATGGCCGCGCGCATGGTCTTCACGAGCTCGTAGGGGGCGAACGTCTCGCGCGTCGTCCGCGGGTCCACCTCGATGCGCATGCGCTCGTCGAGCGTGACGCTCGCACCCATCCGGCCGAGCAGCTCGATCATGGTCGTGACGTCCTGCAGGTGCGGGACGTTGCCGATGGTGACGGGTCCATCCGCGAGCAGCGCCCCCGCCAGGATCGGCAGCGTCGCGTTCTTGGCGCCCGAGATGCGCACCTCGCCGTCGAGGGGCACCCCGCCCCGGATCTGCAGCTTGTCCATGGCCTGGACTCCGCTCAGGCGGGACCCGGGCCGCCGCGCGCGGCCTGCCATTCGGCCGGCGTGTAGGCCTCGATCGTGAGGGCGTGGATCTCGCGCCCCATGCGCGCCCCGAGCGTCGCGTACACGAGCTGGTGGCGCTGGAGGGAGCGCCGGCCCTCGAACTGGGGCGCGATCACGACCGCCTCGAAGTGCGTATCGTCGTCGGTCAGGACCCGCACCCGGGCCTCGGGGAGGCCCGCCACGATCATCCGGGTCACCTCATCGGCGGTCATGCATGTCAGCCTCGCAAAGTCGGTCAGCAAGTTTAACCCGACCGGCCGCCCGTGATGGCGATTGCGGGACGCCGCGGGCCGGCCTGCGCCACGCTGTAGACTGTGCCCCATGGCGTCGTCAGATCAGCTCATCGCCCGCGGTCGCCGGGTGCTCGAAACGGAGTCGGGGGCCGTGGCCGCGCTCGTGGACCGGCTCGGCCAGGACTTCGCGAGGGCCTGCGATCTGCTGCTCGCCTGCGAGGGCCGCGTCGTGGTCACGGGCATGGGCAAGTCCGGCCACGTGGGCAACAAGATCGCCGCGACGCTCGCGAGCACCGGCACCCCGTCCTTCTTCCTGCACCCCGCCGAGGCGAGCCACGGCGACATCGGCATGATCACCGCACGCGACGTGGTGGTTGCGCTGTCGAACTCGGGCGAGACGGAAGAACTCCTGACGATCCTGCCGCTGCTGAAGCGTCTCGGCGTGCCGCTCATCGCCCTCACCGGCAACGGCGCCTCGACGCTGGGCCGCTACGCGACCGTCACGCTCGACGTGAGCGTCCCCGAGGAGGCCTGCCCGCTCAACCTCGCGCCGACCGCGAGCACGACCGCGACGCTCGCGATGGGCGACGCGCTCGCCGTCGCCGTGCTGGAGGCACGCGGGTTCACCGAGGAGGACTTCGCCCGCTCGCACCCGGGCGGGAGCCTCGGCCGCCGGCTGCTGCTGCACGTCGAGGAAGTGATGCGCCGGGGCGACGAACTGCCCGCCGTCGGGCCCGACACGCTGCTCAGCGCCGGGCTGCTCGAGATGAGCCGCAAGGGCCTCGGCATGACCACGGTCGTGGACGCGCAGCGGCGCGTGCTCGGGATCTTCACCGACGGCGACCTGCGGCGCGCGCTCGACCGCCAGCTCGACGTCCACGCGACGCGCATGAGCGGGGTCATGACGACCCACTGCAAGGTCGCGAAGCCGCGCATGCTCGCCGCCGAGGCGGTGCACATCATGGAGGAGCATCGCATCACCGCACTGCCCGTCGTGGACGACGCGGGCGTCCTCGTCGGCGCGCTCAACGTGCACGACCTGCTCCGCGCCGGGGTGATGTAGCCGTGGACGCGGTCATCGAGCGCGCGCGGCGCATCCGACTGCTGGTGCTGGACGTGGACGGCGTCCTGACCGACGGCCGGCTCTTCATCTCGCCCTCGGGCGAGGAGTTCAAGGTCTTCCACGTGCGCGACGGCTCGGGACTGGTGGCCGTGCAGCGCGCGGGCGTTACCGTCGCGATCATCTCCGGCCGCGACTCGGAGGCCGTGACGCGACGCGCCGCGGAACTCGGCATCCGGCACGTCCGGCAGGGCGTGGCCGACAAGGATCGGGAACTCCAGGCGCTGATGCACGAGCTCGGCGCGTCGCCCGACCAGACCGCGTGCGTCGGGGACGACACGCCCGACCTGCCCATGCTGCGGGCGGCGGGTCTCGCCATCGCCGTCGCCGACGCGCATCCGGCGCTCCTGGCCGCGGCGCACTGGGTCACTCCATCCTCCGGCGGACGGGGTGCCGTCCGGGACGTATGCGATCTCCTGCTCAGCGCCGCCAGCGCCTGACGCAGCGCGTCGTGGCCGTGGCTGCGAGCCTGGCCGGCCTCGCGTCACTCTACGTGCTGCTCGCGTCGCACGACGGCACGGACGTCGAGACCGGCGAGGCGAAGCCCCAGCGCGGCTATTACCTCTTGGACTCGACGATGACCGAGATGGGCCCCGACGGGCGGGTGAAGAGCATCGTGCACGCACGCGCCGCCGAGCAGCAGCTGTCGGACCAGAGCGTCAACCTGACCGACATCGCGATCGACTACCCGACGCAGAAGTACGGCGACTGGCACGCCACGGCGCGCACGGGGCACATGCCGGCCGACCGCAAGACGATCCAGCTCGCCGGCGACGTCGTCATGACGAGCGCGCAGAAGCAGGGCGCGGCCGTGATCCGCACCGACCGGCTCGACTACGACATCGACGGAGGCGTGGTACAGACCCCGGACGTCGTGGACGTGCAGTTTGGCCCGCACGTGCTCAAGGCCCGCGGACTGCGCGCCGATTTGAAGGCGCAGACCCTCAAGCTAGAATCCAACGTCAATGGCCGCTTTTCTCCCTGACGCCGCGCGCCTGGCCGCTGCGGCCGCGTTCCTGTGCTGCTGTGCGGCGGTCGCGGCCCCGACGCCCAGGCTCGACCTGCCCCGGCCGTCGAAGGACCAGCCGATCGACCTCGTCGCGGCCTCCTCCGACGTCGATTACAAGAACAACACCCTGCTTTTCCGCCAGGTGAAGATCACCCAGGGGCCGCTCAAGGTCGAGGCCCAGGAGGCGACGGCCACCGGGCTCGACTTCGATAACTCCGACTGGACGCTGACCGGGCAGGTGCGGATCACGATGCCGGACGGCAAGCTCGCGTCCTCGGACGCCAAGGTGACGTTCCGGAACAACGAGATCGCGCAGGCCACCGTCCACGGCACGCCCGCCGAGTTCGAGCAGAAGCTGAAGGACACCCAGCAGCTCGCCAGGGGCCATGCGAACACCATCGAGTACAACGTGCAGGCGGGCACCGTGAAGCTGACCGGTGCAGCTTGGCTCACCGACGGGGACAACGTCATCGAGGGCGACACGCTGGTCTACGACGTCGCGAAGCAGCGCGTCGCCGCGAACCCCGGCGGCACCGATCCGGGCGGAGTCCGCATCACGATCAATCCCAAGTCGCAGGACAAGCCAGGATCGAAGGACAAGCCCAAGTCCCCGGCCCCCGACGAGACGGCGCCGCCCAAGGGACAGCCGTCGCAATGAGCATCCTGCGCGCCGAATCGCTGGGCAAGCAGTACCGTTCGCGCAGGGTCGTCGCGAACCTGTCGCTCGAGGTCCGTTCCGGCGAGGTCGTCGGGCTCCTCGGGCCGAACGGCGCGGGCAAGACCACCGCCTTCTACATGATCGTCGGCCTCGTTCCCTGCGACGATGGCCGCATCTGGCTCGACGAGCGCGAACTCACGGGACTGCCCATGTACCGGCGCGCGCGGCTCGGCCTCGGTTACCTGCCGCAGGAGGCCTCCGTCTTCCGCAAGTTGACGGTGGAAGACAACATCCGCGCGATCCTCGAGGTCCGCGACGACCTGGACGACGACGCAGCGCGCGAAGCCGCCCTGGATGCGTTGCTCGAGGAACTGCACATCGGTCACATCCGCACGAGCATCGGCATGAGCCTCTCGGGCGGCGAGCGGCGGCGCGTCGAGATCGCCCGCGCGCTGGCGGCGGAGCCGCGCTTCATCCTCCTCGACGAGCCGTTCGCGGGCGTCGACCCGATCTCGGTGGACGACATCCAGCGCATCGTGCGACACCTCGCCGCGCGCAACATCGGCGTGCTGATCACGGACCACAACGTCCGTGAAACGCTCGGCATCTGCGGCCGTGCGTACATCGTCAGCTCGGGAAGTGTGATCGCGTCCGGATCGGCGGAAGAGATCCTTGCCAATCCCAAGGTGCGCGAGGTCTACTTGGGCCAGGATTTCCGACTCTAAGACAAATGCTCAAGCCGGCCCTGCAGCTCAAGCTCGGTCAGCAGCTGACCATGACGCCGCAGCTGCAGCAGGCGATCAGGCTGCTGCAGCTGCCGGTGCTGGAACTCCAGGCCCAGGTCCAGCAGGCGCTCGAGAGCAACGTGATGCTCGAGGCCGAGGAGGACGAGCAGATCGACCTCACCTCGCTCGACCAGCCCGCCCCCGCGGGCGAGGGCGAGGAAGGCGCCGAGGAGCGCGCGGAGGAGGAAGTCGTCGTCGAGATGGAGGACCCGTGGGCCGAGTCCGCCGCGCCAGCCGGCGAAGGCCGCGCCCAGGACGACGACGACCGCCCGCTCGAGTTCACCGACGAGCGCGAGCGCGACCTGCACCAGCACCTGGTCTGGCAGCTCGAGGTGAGCAAGCTCGACCCGCGCCAGGTCTGGATCGGCGAGGCGATCGTCGACTCGCTGAACGACGACGGCTACCTCACCGAGACGCCCGCCGACATCGCCCGCAGCCTGAGCGCGGACCTGCCCGTGACCGAGCAGGACGTCGAGCAGGTGCTCGCGTTCGTCCAGACCCTGGACCCGACCGGCGTCGGCGCGCGGACGGTCTCCGAGTGCATCTGCCTGCAGCTCGCGCAGCTCGAGCCCGAAACCCCGGGGCGCGATCTCGCGCTCCGGATCGCACGCGACCACCTGCAGGAAGTCGCCGATCGCGATCTCGGCGGCCTCCGCAAGGGCCTGGACGTGGACGAGGACGCGCTGCAGGAAGCGCTCACGCTGATCCGCGCCTGCCACCCGCGCCCGGGCGCCGCTTTCGAGAGTGCGCAGCCCGAGTACATCGTTCCCGACGTGTTCGTGCGCCGCACGGACCAGGGCTGGGCGGTCGAGATCAACCCGGCCTCGGTGCCGCGGCTCAAGGTCAACCAGGGCTACGCCAGCCTGGTCGCGCGCTCGTCGGACTACGCGACCCTGCGCGCGCAGCTGCAGGAGGCGCGCTGGCTCATCCGCAGCCTCGAGATCCGCAATGAGACGCTGCTCAAGGTCGCGCGCACGATCGTGCAGCGACAGGCCGCTTTCCTCGAAAGGGGCGAGGAAGCGATGCAGCCGATGATCCTGCGCGACGTGGCGGAGGCGGTCTCGATGCACGAGTCCACGATCTCCCGCGTGACGACGGGCAAGTACATGCACACGCCGCGCGGCATCTTCGAGTTCCGCTATTTCTTCTCGAGCCACGTCGCGGGCGCGGACGGCGAGGACGTCTCCTCGATCGCGATCCGCGCGCGCATCCGCAAGCTCATCGCCGACGAAACGCCTGAAAAGCCGCTGAGCGACGCGCAGCTCGCCGACGTGCTGTCGCGCGAGGGCGTCAAGGTCGCCCGGCGCACCGTGGCCAAGTACCGCGAGGCGCTCGGGCTCGCCTCCTCGAGCGAGCGCCGCCAGGCGGGCGCGCGGGCCCAGGCGTAGCGGAACCCGTCGCGGCGCGAGGAGTCGAAACAGAAGAAGCCGACAGCCAGGAGGAGAACCACATGCGAGTGTCTGTGAGCGGTCACCACGTCGACGTCACCCCGGCCCTGCGCGACTACGTCGAGAAGAAGCTGACGCGCGTGATGCGACGCTTCGACCGGATGATCCAGGTCCACTGCATCCTCTCGGTGGACAAGCTGCGCCACAAGGCGGAGTCCACGATCTTCGTCCGCGGCACGACCCTGTATGCCGAATCGACCGACGGGGACATGTACGCCGCCATCGACGCGCTCGCGGACAAGCTCGACCGCCGCGTCCGCAAGCACAAGGAGCGGGTGCGCGACCACCACGCCTTCGAGGCGCAGAAGCACGGGCCCGTGCCCGCGCAGTGACCGATGCGGCTGATCATCGTCAGCGGCCTCTCGGGATCCGGCAAGAGCGTCGCGCTCAACATGCTGGAGGATCTCGATTACTACTGCGTGGACAACATCCCCGCGGGGCTGCTGCCGGGATTCATCGCCTACACCGTCCGGACCAGCGAACCGGCCTACCGCCTGACCGCGGTCGGCGTTGACGCCCGCAACCGCCCCGAGGACCTCGCGGACGTGCCGCGGCTCGTGGCGGAGCTCCGGCGCAGCGGCATCGGCTGCGAAGTGGTGTTCCTGCGGGCCGAGAACGAGGTGCTGCTGAAGCGCTTCAGCGAGACGCGGCGCCGCCACCCGTTGAGCCGCGAGGGCATCGGACTGCAGGAGGCCCTCGAGCAGGAGCAGCGGCTGCTCGAGCCGGTCGCGGGCGCCGCGGACCTGACCATCGACACCTCGCGGCTCTCGGTGCACGAGCTGCGGGAGATGGTGCGCGCGCGAGTGGTGGACCGGCCAGGCGCCGGACCCTCGCTGCTGTTCGAATCGTTCGCCTATCGGCACGGCGTGCCGGACGACGCGGACTTCGTGTTCGACGCCCGCGCGCTGCCGAACCCGTACTGGGATCCGTCGCTGCGCGACCATACCGGACGCGACGCCCCGGTGGTGAAGTTCCTCGACGAGCACGGCGAGGTGGCGGCCTTCCTCGCCGACCTCGTCGGCCTCCTCGAGCGGTGGCTGCCGTCGCTGGTGCGCTCGAACCGCAGTTACCTGACGATCGCGGTGGGCTGTACCGGCGGCCAGCACCGCTCCGTCTATCTCGCCGAGAAGCTCGCGGCGCACTTCAACGGCCGGTTCGGGCAGGCACTGATCCGTCACCGCGACCTCGCCAGCCGCCGGCACGAGTAGCGGTCCCGGCCGCTAGCGCAGGTAGGACTCGATCTCCTCGCGGCGCGCGATCGCGTCCGCCTCGCCGAGGCGCATGAGCTCCGTCGTGTACTCCGACTCGAAGAGCAGGTAGCTCGCGAGCAGCCCGCCGCGTGCCTCGAGCGCGCCGATCGTGCGCAGCAGCGTGCGCAGGCTGCGCGGCATCGCGCGCAGGTGGCGACGCGCGATGGCGGTCGGGTCGTCGCTCGGCTGGATCACGAGCGTCTCGATCGGGCGCCGGCCGGGATGGGCCGCGGCACCCTCCTCCAGCACGATCTCGTTGATCTGGCGCAGTCGCTCCAGGTCGATGGACAGCCCGTCCGTGAACAGCGAGTCGAGTACGAAGCCGAGCAGGTGCCCCGGGCTGGGCGGCGTGCCGGCGACCGCGTCGGCGGGAGTTGCCGGCGAGTCCGCGCGGGTGCCGACGACGAGCAACCGGTTCGCACCGAGATGCACCGCCGGGCTGAGCGGCGCGAGCTGGCGCATTGCGCCGTCGCCGTAGTAATCGCCGTCCACCTGCGCGGCGGGAAAGATGAACGGGATGGCGGACGTCGCCATCAGGACCTCGGCGTCGATCGTCCGGCGCACGCCTCGTCGCCGCACCCGCGACCATTCGGTCACGGCGGGCACGGCCTCGAAGAACGCGACCGCGCGTCCGGTCGAATAACTCGTCGCGGCGACCGCGAGCGCCTGTACGCGGCCCGCAGCCACGTTCGGCGCGATGCGATCGAGCGGGATCACGCGCGTCAGGAGGTCGCGCAGGGGGGTCGTGTCGAGCAGCGAGCGCGGCGGTGGCAGCAGCCAGCCGCCGGACGCAAGCGACAGCACCCAGTGCAGGCCCGCGCGTACCATGGTGACGGGATCGGATCGCACGACGTGCTCGACACTGAACTCCGCCCAGACGCGCTCGAGGGCCGCGACGGCCACCCGGAACCCCTCGGCCCTCGCGACGATCGCCGCGGCATTGATCGCGCCTGCCGCCGACCCCGCGAGCGCTTCGAACGGACAGGTGGCATCGGCCGGACGCCAGTCGGCCATCGCCCTGAGCACGCCGACCTGGTAGGCGGCACGCGCACCGCCGCCGGCGAGAACCAAAGCCTCGCGGTTTTCGAAGAAGAGGTAGTTGGTACCGGAATCCGGCTCTGCCAACCCGAGGTCCTCGCTGACAGGGTTCGAGGCCGGGATTAGTATGGCATGCCGGACCGGAGGCACCCCGCCCACTGGAGACAACCATGTCGAACGTCCTCGCGTCGCGTCTCGTCTTCCTGTTCGCCTCCCTCCTCGCCTTCGCGGGCCTGGCGGTTGCGGCGACGCCCACGGTCGGCAGCCCGGCCCCGGCCTTCAAGCTGCAGGACCAGGGCGGCAAGTGGCACAGCCTGTCCGACTACAAGGGCAAGTGGATCGTGCTGTACTTCTACCCGAAGGACGACACGCCGGGCTGCACCACAGAGGCCTGCGCGTTCCGCGACAACATCTTCGCGTTCGACAAGGAAGGCGCGGTCGTGCTCGGCATCAGCGTGGACGACATCACCGACCACAAGGCGTTCGCCGAGAAACACAGCCTGCCGTTCACGCTGCTGGCGGACCCGACCAAGCAGGTGACGAAGGAATACGGCGTCCTCAAGACGTACATGGGCGTGATGGAAATGGCCCGCCGCGACACGTTCATCATCGACCCGCAGGGTCGCGTCGCGAAGCACTACGAGTCGGTGAACCCGGACGGCCACTCGAAAGTCGTGCTGGACGACCTGAAGGCGCTGAAGGCGGCGTACAAGCCCAGCTGAAAAATAGGTGCCACGCACCGATTTTCCGCCGCAGCCGGAAAATCGGTGCGTGGCACCTATTTTTTCAGTGCCTGGATCGCGCGATCGAGGCCGTCGAGCGTGAGCGGGAACATCCGTTCGGGCAGCAGCTGCCGTACGAGCCCGATCGAGGCGGTGTAGTCCCAACGGTCCTCGGGCTCCGGGTTGAGCCACACGTGCCGGTGGAAGCGCTGCGTGATCCGCTGCATCCATACCGCGCCCGACTCGTCGTTCCAGTGCTCGATGCTGCCACCGGGCTGCACGATCTCGTAGGGACTCATGCTCGCGTCGCCGACGAAGATGACGCGATAGTCCGGCGGGTAGGTGCGCAGGATCTCGAGCATCGGCGTGCGCTCGGAATGCCGGCGGCGGCTGTCCTTCCACACCGACTCGTAAAGGAAATTGTGGAAGTAGAAGTACTCGAGGTGCTTGAACTCGGTGCGCGCGGCCGAGGCCAGTTCCTCGCAGACGCGCACGTGGCTCTCCCTCGAGACGCCGACGGCGGGG
>VEPJ01000083.1 GCA_012026925.1 Gammaproteobacteria bacterium
TGGCTCATGGCCAAGGACCCGGCGCGCGCCGCCGAGGTGCAGGGCGTGTGCACGCTCGGCCTGAACCTGTTCCGGGTTCTGGCGTCGTACCTTAAGCCGATCATGCCGAGGCTCGCGGCCGGCGCGGAGAAGTTCCTGGGTCTCGAAGCACAGGCGTGGCACGACATCGCCACGCCGCTTCTCGGCGCGCAGATAGGCACGTACGAACCGCTCGCGACGCGCGTCGATCCCGCGGCCACGAAGGCGCTGCTGGCTGCGTCGAGCGAGAGCCTGAAGCCGTCCGGTGTGCCGTCGGCGGCGGCAGCTTCGACCGTGGCGCAGTCGGCAGCACCGGCCTCGACGGGTCCGACGGAGGCGCCGCTGCCTAGAATTTCAATCGAGGATTTCGCCCGCCTCGACCTGCGCATCGCGCGCATCGTCGCCGTGGACCTCGTCGACGGCGCGGACAAGCTCCTGAAGCTGACGGTGGACCTCGGCACCGAGCGTCGCACCGTGTTCGCCGGCATACGCCAGGCCTACGCACCGGAACGACTCGTGGGCCGGATGACGGTGGTCGTGGCCAACCTCGAGCCGCGCAAGATGCGTTTCGGCGTGTCCGAAGGCATGGTGCTGGCGGCAGGCCCCGGCGGCAAGGACATCTTCCTGCTCGCGCCCGACGCGGGCGCCGAACCGGGCATGAAGGTGAAGTGAGCGCTTTCCCTATCCGCTGATCACTAACCGCTATCCGCTTCCCTCATGACGGACCTGCTCCTGCTGGCGCTCGGCGCGAGTCTCGTCAACAACTTCGTGCTCACGAATTTCCTCGGCCTTTGTCCGTTCGTCGGCGTGAGCCGGCGCTTCGAGGCCGCCGCCGGCATGGCACTCGCGACGCTCTTCGTGCTCACCCTCGCGTCGGGCCTGAGCTACTGCGCCTACCACTGGCTCCTCGAGCCGCTCGGGCTCGGGTACCTGCGCACGCTCGTCTTCATCCTGCTGATCGCGGCCGTCGTGCAGCTGACCGAACTCGTGGTTCGGGCCACGAGCCCGCTGTTGCACGAACTGCTCGGGGTGTTCCTGCCGCTCATCACGACGAACTGCGCCGTACTCGGCGTCGCCCTGCTGAACCTCGATCGCCGCCACGGGTTCGTCGAGTCGCTGGTGTTTGGCGCCGCGGCGGCGGCGGGCTTCGGGCTGGCGCTCCTGCTCTTCGCGGCCCTGCGCGAGCGCCTGGACACGGGAGACGTCCCCACCGCGTTCCGTGGCGCGCCGATCGCGCTCGTCACGGCGGGATTGATGGCGCTGGCGTTCATGGGATTCACCGGTCTCGGCGCGCGATGAGCGACCCGAGCCTCGTCCCGGCGATGCTCGTGGCGGCCGGCCTCGCCGTGACGGTCGGCTCGGCCCTGGGCTGGGCCGCGGTGCGCTTGCGCCCGAACGCGGATCCGCTGGTCGAACGCATCGATGCGCTGCTGCCGCAGACCCAGTGCGGGCAGTGCCGCCATCCCGGTTGCCGCCCGTACGCCGAGGCCGTCGCGCGCGGCGACGCCGAGATCGACCAGTGCCCTCCCGGGGGCGATGCCACCGTACGCGCCCTCGCGGAACTGCTCGGCCGCGAACCCCGTTCGCTCGATCCCGCGTTCGGCGTCACCGCGCCGCGGCAGGTCGCCGTGATCGACGAGGCGCGCTGCATCGGCTGCGCGCTCTGTCTCCCCGCCTGTCCGGTAGATGCGATCGTCGGCGCGCCCCGATTCGTCCACACCGTCATCGAGCAGCAGTGCACCGGCTGCGCGCTGTGCCTGCCGCCCTGCCCCGTCGACTGCATCGAACTGCGCGCACCGCGAGCCGCCGAGCCACCCGGGGGCCGTCGCGCGGCTTAGGCGCAGCCCATGTTCGACCGCAGAGAGTTCCCGTCAGGACTGCAGCTGGTGCCGCACAAGGCGGCCGCCCTCGAGCGCGCGATATTCGAGGCCCCCGCCCCGACGCTCGCGACCGTAGCGCTGGAACAGGGGAACGGACGGGAGGCGCGACCCACTGTGTCTGCAGGCGACCGCGTGCGCGTCGGCACGCTGATCGGTCGTGCGATGGACGAAGGGACGGTCGCCGTACATGCGTCGATCGCCGGCATCGTGCGCGCGATCGAGGTTCGCGAGACGGCAAGTCGTGCCGGCCAGGGCCTGTGCATCGTCATCGAGAACGACGGGTCGGACCAGAACGAGCCCGGTCTCGAAATGGTTGAATGGGACTCGCTCTCGCCCGAGATGCTCGTGGATCGAATCCGGGCTGCAGGCATCGCCGGGCTCGGCGGCGCCGCGTTTCCGACCGCCGCGAAGCTCGCGGCCGCGTCCAGGCGGCCGGCGACTCACCTGGTGCTGAACGGCGCCGAGTGCGAGCCGTGGATCTGCTGCGACGACGCGCTGATGCGCGAGCGGGCCGCGGACGTCGTGCTCGGCGGCCAGGTGATGCTCCGCGCGAGCGGCGCGGCGCGGTGCACGATCGCAGTCGAGGACGACAAGCCCGAGGCGATCGCCGCACTCGAGTCCGCGCTGGCTGCTGCGGCGGATCCGCGCCTCGAGTTGCGCCTGCTGGGCGCAACCTACCCGGCCGGAGCGGAGCGCCAGCTGCTCGCCGTCGTCACCGGCACGGAGATTCCGCACGACGCCTATCCGACCGACGTCGGCTTGCTCTGCCAGAACGTCGGTACTGCGGCCGCGGTCGCGAGCCTGGTACGCACCGGCATGCCGGCGACGCGTCGCGTAGTCACGGTTACGGGAAGCGGCGTCGGGCGACCCGGAAACGTCGAGGCACGCTACGGCACACCCATCGCCGACCTCGTCGCGGCCTGCGGCGGCTATCGCTCTGACCCACGGCGGCTGATCGCAGGAGGCAGCATGACGGGACGCGCGCTGCCGTGCGACGCGGTGCCGGTGACCCAGGCGGTCAACTGCATAATCGCGGCGACGGCCGAGGACCTGTCCCCACCACGACGCGAGATGCCCTGCATTCGCTGCGGCGACTGCGCGGGAGTCTGCCCCGCGGGTCTCCTGCCCCAGTCATTGCTGCGCGCAGCCGGAGCCGACGATGCCGAACTGCTCGAGACCTTCGGGCTCGCGGACTGCATCGAGTGCGGCTGCTGCGACTACGTTTGCCCGAGCCAGATTCCGCTCACGGCGCGCTTCCGGTCCGCGCGCGCGGCACGCGCCCTCAGGCTGGACGAGCAGCGGCGCGCGGCCGAGGCCCGCGAGCGTTACGCCCGCCACGAGCGTCGGCTCGCCGAGGCTGCGGCGGCCGAACGCGAAGCCTTCGAGGCTGCGCGGCGGCGGGCCCGCGGCGGTCCGGAGTGAGCACCGTGCGCTTCGAGACCGCTGCCGCGCCGCACGTCATCGCCGGGTACACGGTGCCTCGCGTGATGTACCAGGTGCTGCTGGCCTTGTTGCCGGTCACCTTGGTGCAGGTCTTCGTCCATGGCCCAGGAGCACTGCTGCAGCTCGCGGTCGGCGTGCCGACCGCACTCGCTTGCGAGGCACTTGCCCTGAGGTTGCGGGGACGCGCCGCTCGGCCGTTCCTGCGCGACGGCAGCGTGATCGTGACGGCGGCACTGCTGGCGCTCGCCGTACCCCCGCTGCTGCCCTGGTGGCTGATGCTCCTCGGCACCGCGATCGCGGTACTGCTCGGTAAGCACGCCTACGGCGGGCTCGGCTACAACCCGTTCAACCCGGCGATGGTCGGCTACGCCGTCCTGCTCGTGTCCTTCCCGCTGGAGATGACTCGCTGGCCGGTACCGCTCGGCACAGCGGCAATCGAGTGGTCGGAACTCGCCCGCCTCACCTGGCAGTCGTTCATCCACGGCCCCGTCGGCGGCCCCGGGGCGTGGGACGCCTACACGGGCGCAACGGCGCTCGACGCGCTGCGGACCGGGCTTGGCCAGCGCTACACGATGGAGGAAATCCTGGCGCAGCAGGCGTTCGGATCCCTCGGCGGGGCGGGTTCACAATGGATCAACGCGGCCGCGCTGGCCGGCGGCGCGTACCTGCTCGCTCGCGGCATCGTGCGCTGGCACATCCCCGCCTCGGTGCTGGCCGGGATCGCATTGCCGGCGGCGACGATGCACGCGCTCGACCCTGGCGCCCACGCAGCCGCTTCCTTCCAGCTCTTCTCGGGAGCGACGATGCTCGGTGCTTTCTTCATCGCGACGGACCCGGTGTCGGCGGCCACCAGTGATCGAGGCCGCCTGTTCTACGGGGCGGGCATCGGGTCCATCACCTGGCTGATCCGCACCTGGGGCGGTTATCCCGACGGCGTGGCCTTCGCGGTGCTGCTGATGAACCTCGCAGCCCCGCTCATCGACCGCTACACCGTACCGAGAATCCATGGACACGCAGGGCGCTGAATCTTCGCGCGCGCGGCCCGTGCGCGCCGGGCTGCTGCTCGCTGCCGCCGCCACGCTCGCGGTGGGGCTGGTCGCCGTCGTGCACGACCTGGCCCAGCCTCGAATCGAGGCGAACGAAAACGCGCAACGCGTCGCCCGGCTGGCTGCGGCGCTCGGCGCAGAGCGCTATGACAACGACCTCCTGCAGGACGTCGTGACCGCCCGCGATCCGGAACTGCTCGGCACGGACGAGCCCGTCCCCATCCATCGCGCGAGGCTCGGCGGCGAGCCGGTTGCCGTGCTGATCGAGGCGGTCGCTCCGGACGGGTATGCGGGCTCGATCCGGCTGCTCGTCGCCGTCGGCATGGACGGACGGCTGCTCGGAGTGCGGGTGCTGTCGCACAAGGAGACACCCGGGCTCGGCGATGCCATCGACGAGCGCAAGTCCGACTGGATCAGCAAGTTCGCGGGCCGCTCCCTGCAGGATCCGGCGCCGGAGCGCTGGCGCGTCCGCAAGGACGGCGGCGACTTCGACCAGTTCACCGGCGCAACGGTGACTCCCCGGGCCGTGGTGCATGCCGTGCTGAATGCGCTCGTCTACTTCGACGGCCACCGCGCCGCGATCCTTGCCGCTCCGGCAGGCACCGTCGTCGCGCAATCCCCGGCATCGGGACGCTGAGTGCGCTCCATGCCCTACAATCCGCCCATGTCCGCGAGCGACATTCTCAGGAACGGCCTCAGCACGCAGAACCCGGCACTCGTGCAGCTGCTCGGCCTGTGCCCGCTGCTTGCCGTCAGCACTTCGGTCAGCAGCGCGCTCGGCCTCGGGCTCGCGACGCTGGCGGTCCTCGTCACGAGCAACCTGCTCGCGGCGGTCCTCGGACGCTGGCTGCTGCCCGAGATCCGCCTGGCCGTCTTCGTGCTGGCGATCGCGGGCACGGTCACGGCCGTGGAACTCGCGATGGCCGCGTGGTGGCCCGGGCTGCACGACGCGCTCGGCATCTTCCTGCCGCTGATCGTCACGAATTGCCTCGTGCTCGCGCGTGCCGAGTCGTTCGCGTCGCGCCAGCCGCCCGGCGCGGCATTCCTCGACGGCGTCGGGATGGGCTTCGGCTTCCTGCTGGTGCTGCTCGCGCTCGGTGCGACCCGGGAACTGGTCGGCCATGGCACGCTCGGTGCCGACCTGGGCCTGCTGCTGGGCCGCGGCACGGCCGGCGGCGGCCTGCAGGTCGTGCCGGGCGGACACGGCCTGCTCCTGGCACTCCTCCCGCCCGGTGCGTTCATCGTCCTCGGGTTGATGCTCGCCGCACGCAACTGGCGCAGCGGCTCTCCCGTGGCGCGCGCACGCGCGGGCAGCGTGGGCGTCGCCTCGAGGCCGGTCGCATGAACGCACGGCGGGTGCGCGCAATCTTCGAGCGCCTGCGCGAGCGCAATCCGCACCCGAAGACGGAACTCGAGTACTCGACGCCGTTCGAGTTGCTCGTGGCCGTCGTCCTGTCAGCGCAGGCGACGGACAAGAGCGTCAACCTTGCGACGCGCAAGCTGTTCGCGGATGCAAACACGCCTCGGGCAATCCTGGCGCTCGGCGTGGACGGGTTGTCGCGGTACGTGAAGTCGATCGGCCTCTACCAGGGCAAGGCGAAGAACATCATCGCCACCTGCCGGAAGCTCATCGACGAGCACGGCGGACGCGTCCCGCGCGACCGCGCGGCGCTCGAGGCGCTTCCGGGCGTGGGACGCAAGACGGCGAACGTCATCCTGAACACTGCTTTCGGCGAACCCACGATCGCCGTGGACACGCACGTCTTTCGCGTCGCCAACCGCACGGGCCTCGCGCCCGCGGACAACGTGCGTGCCGTCGAGGACAGGCTGCTCGAGGTCGTTCCCGCCGAGTTCCTGCACGACGCCCATCACTGGCTGATCCTGCACGGCCGCTACGTCTGCAAGGCGGCGAAGCCGGATTGCCCGCACTGCCCGATCGCGGACCTGTGCGAGTACGGCGACAAGACGGCGAGGTGAGGGCTCGATGCCCTTCTTCCACGACCAGGATCGCGAAGCCCTGCGCCGGCACTACCTGGAAGCCTGGCGCAAGCGGCGCGAGTCATTGCCGATGGAGCCGCTCGAGCACCAGATTGCGACGGTCGTCGAGCAGCATCCCGAGTACCAGGCCTTCGTCGCGGGCGAGAGCGACGCCGTCTCGCGCGATTTTTCCCCGGACGGTGGGCAGTCGAACCCGTTCCTGCACATGGGCCTGCACCTTGCGCTCCGCGAGCAGGTGAGCACGAATCGCCCGGCCGGGATAGCCGCGATCCACGCCGAACTGTGCCGACGGCTCGGTGATCCGCATGCGGCCGAGCACCGCATGATCGAGTGCCTCGGGGAGGCGCTCTGGCGCAGCCAGCGGACCGGACTGCCACCCGACGAGGCGGCCTACCTCGAGTCACTTGGACGATTGGTGAACGCGCGGAAGTAGTCCGCCTACCAGCCGAAAGGGACGCCCAGCAACTGCTCCAGGCGCCGGTTGTGCGGCGCGAAATGCTCGCGAAGCCGTTCCGCGGTCGCAGCCTTCATTGCCGGATAGCGGCGCGTGTTGCGGGGCTCGAGATCCACCTTCGTCGCAGCCGGCAGGCCAAGGAACGCGAGCGTCTCGTTCAGTCTCGCGAGGGGATCCTCGACGAGATCCTCGAACCGCACCACGCGGAACCTGTCGCGGGGATAGAGCGCCAGCCAGCGCTCCAGCTGCTCCGCATACCTGCCGCGCGCGAGATAGCTGAAGTGCTGGTGGTCGGCGCTGCGATCGAGCGACCCGTCCGCCAATTTCGCGTCAGCGGACGCGATGCGCTCGGGCTCGGCCGCGATCGCGTCCTCGAACTCGAGTTTCTCGCGTCCCTTGGCCCGCTCGTGCCAGTAGTGCGAGTACGCACGCCGCACCGGGTCGCGCAACAGCACGACGAGCTTCGCGTCCGGCAGCAGGTCGTGCAGCCGCCGCGGGACGGCCGGGTGGAACAGGTA
>VEPJ01000146.1 GCA_012026925.1 Gammaproteobacteria bacterium
GCGCCTGCGAGGGCAACCTCGTGCTGACCGACAGCTGGCCCGGCCAGATGCGCACCGTGTTCGGCGACCACCAGCGCTTCATCGACACGTACTTCAAGACGTTCCCGGGCCGGTACTTCACCGGCGACGGCGCGCGCCGCGACGAGGACGGCTACTACTGGATCACCGGCCGCGTGGACGACGTGCTCAACGTCGCCGGCCACCGCCTCGGCACGGCGGAGATCGAGAGCGCGCTCGTTGCGCATGCGAAGGTCGCCGAAGCCGCGGTGGTCGGGTGCCCGCACGACATCAAGGGCCAGGGCATCTACGCGTACGTCACGCTGGTGGTGGACGCGACGCCGACCGAGGAACTGCGCAAGGAACTGCGCGAGTGGGTGCGTCGCGAGATCGGGCCGATCGCCACGCCGGACTTCATCCAGTGGGCGCCCGGGCTGCCGAAGACGCGGTCCGGCAAGATCATGCGTCGCATCCTGCGCAAGATCGCCGCCAACGAGTCGGACCAGCTCGGTGACATCTCGACGCTCGCCGACCCGTCCGTCGTCGCGCAGCTCGTCGACAACCGCATGAACCGCTGACGGAAGGGGACAGAAAGAGGGGACAGACGAAAAAGGGGACAGTCCCCAATTGGGGACTGTCCCCTTTTTCGTCTGTCCCCTTTTTCCTGTCGCCTCCTTTCCTACGACCAAGGTCGTAGACCGCCGCGCGCCTCGACCCCTCCGCCTACGACCAATGTCGCAGTGGGCGCGCACCGGGCCCTTGCTAGATTCCGCCCACGCAGTCCGCGTCGGCGACTACAAACGGGGGACTATTCATGGCCACAGCGCCCAAGATCGACTGGAATGCGGTGATTGCCGATCCGCGCTTCCAGGCTCTGCACCGCAGAAAGCAGGGGTTCCTCACGGGACTCATGATTTTCTCCGTGGTGTTCTACTTCCTGCTGCCGATCGGCGCCGCCTATTTCCAGGACCTGTTCAAGACCAAGGTCTGGGGCGTCGTCAATTTCGGCATCCTGTTCGCGCTGCTCCAGTTCGTGGTCGCCTGGGGAGTCGCGATCTATTACTCCCGCGTCGCGAACCGCGACTTCGACCGCATGGCCCGCGAGATCGCGGCCGACTACGAGAAGGGGGGCTGAGCCATGCTGACTTCGAATCGACGACTCGTCGTCTACGGGATCGCGGGCGCGCTCGCCATCGGCAGCGGCGCGGCGTTCGCGCAGGGTGCGGTCGCCGCGCAGTATCGCTGGCTGACGTTCGCGGTGTTCGCGGCCATCATCTGCGTGACGATGTACGTCACGTACCTGGCCGCCAAGCGCGTGAAGTCGGCCTCCGACTTCTACACCGCCGGCGGCGGGGTATCGGGACTGCAGAACGGCTGGGCCATTGCGGGTGACTATCTCTCCGCGGCTTCCTTCCTCGGCATCGCGGGCCTGATCTCGCAGTACGGCTACGACGGGTTCATGTACTCGGTCGGCTGGCTCGTCGCATACATCACGGTGCTGCTGGTGATCGCGGAGCCCTGCCGCAACATCGGCAAGTACACGCTGCCGGACATCCTGGCCTACCGCAACAACCCGAAGGCGATGCGCATCGTCGGCGCGATCTCGGTCGTCACGGTCTCGACGTTCTACCTGACGGCGCAGATGGTCGGCGGCGGCGTGCTCGTGAAGACGCTGATCGGCATCGACTACGAGATCTCGGTGATGGCGGTCGGCGTCCTGATGCTCGCCTACGTGCTGTTCGGCGGCATGGTCGCGACGACCTGGGTGCAGATCATCAAGGCCGTCCTGCTGGTGATCGCGTCGCTCGTGCTCGTGATGCTGGTGTGGACGCCCTACGGGTTCTCGCTGCCGGCCTTCCTCGCCGACGTGGTCGGTGACACGAAGGTGCAGGCGAAGGTGGCGGGCCTGCTCGGCGATGCAGCGAAGAACATGACGCCCCAGGAACTTGGGCAGCGCTTCCTCGAGCCCGGCCTGTACTTCAAGGCGCCGATCGACCAGATCTCGCTCGGCATGGCGCTCGTGTTCGGAACGGCGGGCCTGCCGCACATCCTGATGCGGTTCTTCACCGTGCCCACGGCGCAGCAGGCGCGCAAATCGGTCGTCTGGGCCATGGCGATCATCGGCGGCTTCTACGTGCTGACGCTGTTCCTCGGCTTCGGCGCAGCCAAGGAAGTCGGCCCGGGCGTGATCGCGTCGATCGACGCGGGCGGCAACATGGCAGGCCCGCTGCTCGCGCAGCACCTCGGCGGAGGTCCGGACTCGTTCCTCGGCAATTTCATGCTGGCGTTCGTGTCCGCAGTGGCCTTCGCGACGATCGTAGCGGTGGTGGCGGGGCTCGTGCTCGCGTCGGCATCGGCGATCGCCCACGACCTGTACGTCGGCGTGTATCACGGCGGCGACATCGTTCCGCCGCAGCAGCAGGTCCGCGCTGCGCGCATTGCGACGGTCATCGTGGGCGCCGTGTCGATCTCGATCGGCATCGCGGCGAAGGGCCAGAACGTGGCGCACCTGGTGGCGCTCGCCTTCGCGGTGGCGGCCTCGGCGAATTTCCCGTGCGTCCTGCTCACGATGTACTGGAGACGCTGCAACACCGGCGGCATCGTGCTCGGCATGGTCGTCGGCACGGTCGCAGCGGTCGGCCTGACGCTGGTGTCGCCGAACCTGACCTACCCGAAGGCGGTCCGCGCGGCTTCGCAGAAGGTACTGGACGGCGAGGCGGCGAAGCGCAGCGCGATCGAGGCCGCACTGGCGTCCGGCGACGCCGCGGCGATCGAAAAGGCCACGGTCGACCAGAAGGCACTCGACAAGGCCGTGACCAAGGCCAAGGACGACATGAAGAAGGTCGAGGGCAAGGAAGTGTCGATCATGGGACTCGAGGAGCCGCTGTTCAAGCTCAAGAACCCGGGCATCATCTCGATCCCGCTCGGGTTCCTGGCGGTGCTGCTCGGCGCGCTGCTCTTCCGCGACAAGCGCTCGGAGGAGTTGTGGCCGGAGGTCTATGCCCGCCAGAACACCGGCATCCTGGCGTCGAAGGCCACGAGCCACTGAGGCTCGCAAGGCCGTACCCTCACTCGGTCCCGGCCAACCCCCTCCCGCGCTCGCGCGGGAGGGGGCGAACCCGGGAGACCGGTGAGGGTCGGGGCGGGGGCCCCGGCTAGAATTGAGCGATGGCGACCCCGGTGCTCATCGCCGAGACGACCGTCCGCTTCCTGCGGTCGCACGTGCCGTTCTCGCGCATGGCGCGCAAGGACCTCGAGTTCGTCGCGGAACGCGTCAAGCTCGCGTACTTCCCGGTAGGCACGACGATCGTCGACCCGGCGCACGGCGTTGCCGAGCAGCTCCACATCATCCAGCGCGGCCACGTCCGCGTTCACAACACGACGACGGCGTCCGACGACGAGGTGCGCGGCCCGGGCGAGTGCTTCCCGGTCGCGGCGCTCGCGGCCGGCACTGCGGGTGCCCGGCGCTTCGAGGCCACCGAGGACGTGTTCTGCTACCAGCTGACCCGCGAGGACTTCGAGTCGCTGCGCCTGCGCTCCGTGCCGTTCGCGGAGTACTGCACGGCGGTGCTCGAGAGCATCGTGCAGCAGTCGCTCGGGCAGCTGCGCCAGAACTTCAGCCATCGCGCAGTCGAGCAGCGGACCCTGCTCGAGCCGCTCAAGGTCCTCGTCCGCCGCGACCCCGTGTTCTGCGAAACGACGACCACGGTTCGCGAGGCGCTCGAGGCGATGCGCCAGGAACGGATCGGCACGATCGCCGTCGTCGACG
Source organism: Gammaproteobacteria bacterium (assembly GCA_012026925.1). GTDB lineage: Bacteria > Pseudomonadota > Gammaproteobacteria > Steroidobacterales > Steroidobacteraceae > RPQJ01. The sequence goes on from VEPJ01000146.1 coordinate 3,767, forward strand.
GGCAGCGTCGCCCGGGCGGCATCTTCACGCTGACCGACCTGATGGATCGCGTCGTGCTGCCGGGCGTGGACCTCTCAGCCTCCGTGGCCGAGGTGATGACGCCTGCGCCCGGTACGCTGGACGAGCTCGCGACCGCGCAGGAGGCGCTGTCCCTCATGGCGCAGCTCGGCTACCACCAGCTCATGGTCACGCGCGAGAACAGGCTCGTGGGCGTGGTCTCCGAGCGCGACCTGTTCGCGCTGCAGCGCGTGACGATGCGCAACATCATGCAGTCGATCCGGCTGTCCCGCGACCTGACGGGCCTGCAGCGCGCGCGACGCGACATCGACGCCCTCACCGACAACCTCATCGCGCAGGGCGCGGCGGCCGAGCCGCTCACGCACACGATCACCGCGCTCAACGACGCGCTCGCGGACCGGCTGTTCGGGCTGCTGGCACCGCGCTTCGAGCTCGACGGCATCGACTGGTGCTGGCTGTCCGTCGGCAGCGAAGGGCGCCGTGAGCAGACCGTCGCGACGGACCAGGACAATGCGATCCTGTTCGACTGCGAGGCCGCGGACCGGGACGCGGTGCGGCAGCGCCTGCTGCTCTATGCACGGGCTGCGAACGACGCGCTGGCAGAACTCGGCTTCCCGTTGTGCACGGGCGACATCATGGCGCGCAACCCGGACCATTGCCTGGCGGCCGAGGAATGGCGGGCCCGATTCGCCGTGTGGATCCGCGAGCCGACACCGGAGGCGTTGCTGCAGGCGAACATCTTCTTCGATTTTCGCGCGCTGTTCGGCAACCTGGCGCTCGGCGAGGGCCTGCGCAACTGGCTCATGGGAGTGACGCCGGAGAACCGGCTCTTCCAGCGCCTGCTCGTCGCGAACGCGCTGCAGGCCGAGCCGCCGCTCGGCATGATCCGCAGCTTCAGGACGGACGACGGCGAGCACGCGGGCACGATCGACCTCAAGACCCACGGCACGCGCATCTTCGTGGACGCCGCGCGCGCGTTCGCGCTCGCTCTCGGCATCGCGGACACCAACACGGCGCAGCGCCTCCGTCTCGCGGGACGGCGTCTCAACATCGACGAGCGCGAGACCGACTCGGCGGTCGAGGCCTACCATTTCCTGCAGATGCTGCGGCTGCGCGCGCAGCGCGATGCGCTGGAGCCCGACAGGGGCGACGCGGCCGAGCGGCCGCGGACCGTCGTCAACCGCATCGACCCGTACACGCTGAACGACCTCGACAAGCGGATGCTGAAGGAAGCGTTCCGCCAGGCGCGCTCGCTGCAGCAGCGCCTCGAGCAGACCGTCGGCCAGTGACGGCCACGCAAGGGCGCAAGGCACCATGCGGTTGCCATTCCAGCGCTCGCTAGAGGCGCGACGCACGCGGCGGGCCCTGCCGCCTGCCGTGCGGGACGGCCTGCGCCTGCTGCGGATCCGCGCCCGCGAGCGGATTGCCGAGGAGCGCTGGAGCGACTCGGGCCTGCTGTCGCTGGCGCGCTTCGTGGCCCTCGATCTCGAGACGACCGGGCCGAACATGCACGCGGACCGGATCATCTCGATCGGCGCGGTGGCGGTCGCAGCCCGGGCCATCCGTCACGACGACGCATTCGAGGTCGTCGTGCGGCAGGAGCGCGAGAGCGGCGTCGACAACATCCTGATCCACCAGATCGGCGGGCAGGAGCAGCGCGGCGGGGCGGACCCGGTGGGCGCGCTGGTCTCGTTCCTGCGGTACCTCGACGGCGCCGTGGCGGTCGCGTTTCGCGCGGAGTTCGACGCGACGGTCCTGGAGCGCGAACTGCGCGCCTGGCTCGGCATCCGGGTCGGGGTCCGGTTCCTCGACCTCGCGGCCATCCTTCCGGCACTGCTGCCCGGCACGCCCAACGATTCCCTCGACGACTGGGCGCGGCACTGCGGGCTGCCGCCGATCGGCCGCCACCATGCGATTGCGGACGCCTACGCAAACGCGCAATTGCTGCTGATCGCGCTGGAACGCGCGCAGCGGCTCGGATTGACGACGACCGCCGACCTGATCGCCCTCGAGAAATCGCAGCGTTGGCTCGGGCGCAGGCGCTGAGCCATCCGGGTCGCGCTGCTCCGGGCAGGATAATTACGTACACGACCGGTGCGGCCGGAGCGGGAGAATCGATCGCATCGTCGGGACGGAGGACGGGCGGTGAGGCTCCGGTGCCGCCGCGCGAGCGGCGCTTGTTGCGTGATTGCGGCGGCAGTCTGGGCGATGGCCCCGGTCCCCGCGTTTGCGGCGCCGGATCTCGAGCTCAGGAAGTCCGTCAGCGATGCCACACCGGGGCCGGGGCAGCCGGTCGAATTCAAGGTGAGCCTGGGCAACGTCGGCGCCGACGCAGCCGCCGACGTCGTGGTGCGCGACAAGCTGCCACCGGAACTGGCCATCCCCGCCGGCACGGCCGCGTTCCCGAGCATCGGATCCTACGATCCCGTCGCCGGGACGTGGACGGTCGGTACGTTGAACGCCGGCGCGTCGGCGACACTCGTCATCCCTGCGATCGTCACGGCCGCCAACCCGCCGGCGTGCATCGTCAACGTCGCCACGACCAGCGATCCGGGCGACACGCATCGCAGCAACGACCGTGCGACTGCGGCGGTGCGCCGGAGCGTGACCGATCGCTGCGCGGACCTCGCGGTGGCGTTCGGTGCCATCGGTTTCCCCGACTGCGGCACGTGGCGGAACCTCGACTTCCAGGTCTCCGTCGGCAACCTCGGACCGGAGGAAGCACGCGACGTCTTCGTCGACCTGGGCCAGAACCCGGTCCTGGCGCCGAACCTCCGCTTCCAGGACACCCGCTGCAGCGGGACGCGCTGCACGATCGCGCTGCTGCCGGCCGGCGCGACGGTGTCGCTGCGCGCGGTCTCGGACCAGTTCGCCAACTCGGTGCAGCAGTCGCTGACGCTCACCGTTTCCGCGTCCAGCAACGACAGCGACTACGACACCTCGAACAACCAGGCCCGAACCACCGTGGTCGTCCCGCCATTCACGGCGTGCCAGGGCACCTTCATCGCGGCCTCCTGCTTCATCGCCACGGCAGCCTACGGGTCCCCGCTCGAGCCGCACGTCGCCGCCCTGCGCGAGTTCCGCGACCGCTACCTGCAGCGAAACGCGCTCGGGCGGGCGTTCATCCGCTTCTATTACCGCCACTCGCCGCCGCTCGCCGCAGTCATCGCGGCGCATCCCTCGCTGCGCCTCGCGACACGATGGGTCCTGACGCCGCTCGTGCTTGCCATCGAGTATCCGCTGCGGACACTGGCGTTCGTGCTGCTCGCGCTGCTGTCCGTCGTCGGGTGGCGACTGCACTTCCGGCGCTGACAGACTGGAGTCTCGAAATGCGACACCCACGACCATTCCGGCCGGCATTCATGGTGGCTGCGGCCACTTGCGGTCTTGCGGCCATCGCGGGTTGCACGAGTCGAACGGACGTGGGAGCCACGGGGACCGCGCCTGCCGATGCGACGCACCTGTGGGGCACGGTGCAGGAGGTGTGGTTCGCGACTGCTGCCGAGACGCTGCCCGACTCGCAGACCGGATGGACCCGCAGGGCACTGTCGAAACCGGTGGTGCTCGACCTCGCGACGGCATCCTCGAGTACGCTGGTCGCGCTGGGATCGAGCCTCTCCCTGCCGTCCGGCACCTACAAGCAGATGCACCTCGAGCTGGCGGACTCGTGGGACCGGCTGGTCGGTGCGGCGAGCGACGCCGGACTCGACTACAACGCCCAGATCGACCTGGCGGACGGCAGCGGCGCGAAGTCGAGGGCGCGGCTCGAACTCCCGGTGCCGGGTACGGGCCTCACGGTCCCGGTGGACCTGGCGATCAGGGACCGCACCGATTCCGGGTCGTCGGGCTCCGGCTCGGCCGCGAATCTGTCGCTGGCCATCACGATCGACGCCGCGCGCGACGTCGTCCGGTACGACTACGGCTCGAACAAGGGGTACCTCCTGACGCCCTACGTGTCGGTGGACGACGAGGACAGTTCCGGGACCCTGAAGGGTAGCGTCGATGCGAGCGCGCTTCCGGCCGGTCACCCGCCGATCACGGTGAGCGCCGAGGTCCGGACGAGTTCCGGCAGTCACCGCGTCGTCGTGCAGCGACGCCAGGTCGCCGCCGACGGCTCATTCATCCTCTATCCGCTGCCGGGTTCGAAGAGCGGCAAGAAGTACGACGTCGTGATCACCTGCGCCGGTGCGGACACGGTGATCGTCCGGGACGTGCCCGTCACCGCCGGTTCCGCGGCCAGCCCGACCACGGTGCAATCGACGCCGATCGTCCTGGCGGCTGCGCGGACCGTGTACGCGAACGCGACGACCCAGTCGCCCGCGCTCCCTGCCGGTACCCGCGTCGAGTTCTACCAGACGCGGCCGGGCAGCGACGGCGTCCCGTACCTGGTCGACGGTACGGCGGTCGACCCGATCTCGCGGCAACTCCCGCACGACGCGTTCGCACTCGCGGCGGGCTCGCTGGTCGTCGGCACCTACGCGGGCGGCAATACGATTGCATTCGCCACCGAGACGCCGGCCGAAGGGAGCGGCGGCTACGTCGTCGGTTCGGCGGGCCAGTATCGCTCCGACACACTCGCCAGGAACTCCGTGGACGTCGGCGGCGGCAGCAATCGGCCGACGATCGTTGCGGTGCCGTATCCTGCGGTCGCCTCGGCGGGCATCTCCGGGACCTTGACCGTCAATGTGCAGGCCCCGGTCGGCCGTTTCGATTCAGGATTCATCGCGCTGAGTTCCGGCTCGCGCCTCATGGAGACGGCGAGCGTCGGCGCGCTGCTCGAGCGCGGAAGCGGCATCGTCACGATCGCTGGATTGCCGGCCGGCACCGGGCTGGTGCCCGGTACCGGAGTGCCTTACCGGGTGTCGCTGCGCGCCTGGAACTCGCGCAACGCCGTCACGACGCTCACGGTGGTGAGTGCTTCGACCAGCGTGGTGCTGGGAGACGTGGGGACCGCGAGCACCGCTCTCGTGGTGCAGTGACAGTCGCTGCGCGCCGTCGTCAGTACAAGCGCCCCGCGCCTGCGTAGCGCTTGCGATACCACTCGTCGTCGAGGCTCGCCATCCGCACCTCGCCGCCCGACTGGGGCGCGTGCACGAACTGGTCGTTGCCTGCGTAGATGCCGACGTGACTCACGTCCCGGCCGGACAGCCGGAAGAAGACGAGATCGCCCGGGCGCAGGTCGCCGCGAGTCACGGGTTGTGCGGCTGCGTACTGTTCCGCCGCGGTGCGCGGCACGCTGATTCCGGCCTGGCGATAGGCGTACGAGACGAGGCCGCTGCAGTCGAATGCGTCGGGCCCGGATCCTCCGTAGCGGTAGGGCGCGCCGATGCGCGACTCGGCTGCGACCAGCGCCGCCGCACCCGGGGTCCCGGGCATGCCCGCTGTCGTCTCACGCTGGAACGGCGCGCACGCCGCGAGCAGCGCGGCAAGCACGACGACGGCGGCCGGGCGAGCGGCAATGGGCAATGCAGACAGAGTGTTGCGGGCGGGTGCCATGCGCGGAGTCTAGATCCGCAGCTGCCGCCGGGACATGCAGCGCGTCTCAAAGTCGTGCGCAGGTGGCCCGGATTGCAGGTCCGCTGGGGAGGTGCTGCAATGCCTTCCGGACTTCGGAACACCGGGATTCTCGCGGATGAAGTGGCGTACCTGGGCGGTGCTGGGGGGTGTTGCGGCGGTCGCCGTGGGAGCCACGCTGTGGCTCGGGCGCCCTAAGCCGATCACCGTCGATACGGTCGAAGTCACGCGCGGCAAGGTGGATCAGACGGTCACCAACACGCGCGCCGGGACCGTCAAGGCCTGCCAGCGCGCGAAGCTCGCACCGCAGACCGGCGGGCAGATCGCGCGCCTGCCGGTGAAGAAGGGTGACCGCGTCGAGAAGGGCCAGGTGCTGCTGGAGCTGTGGAACGACGACATCCGCGCCGAACTCAATCTCGCCGAGCGCGACGCCGCTGCCGCACGGGCCCTCAAGGACGAGGCGTGCATCGCGGCCAAGGTTGCGCGGCGGGAGTCGGACCGCCTCCAGGGCCTCGTCGACCGCAAGCTCGTCTCGGTCGAGCAGGCCGAGAGCGCGGCGGGCGAGGCGGACAGCCGCGCGGCGGCCTGCCGTGCGGCGACGGAACAGATACAGGTGAGCCAGGCGCGCATCGACGCGGCTCGCGCCCGGCTCGAGCGGACGATGCTGCGGGCGCCGTTCGCCGGCACGGTGGCCGAGATCAACGGCGAGGTGGGTGAGTTCGTGACCCCGTCCCCGGTGGGGATCCCGACGCCGCCGGCCGTGGACGTGGTGGACTCGAGCTGCATCTACATCACCGCGCCGATCGACGAGGTGGATGCGCCGAAGGTGCGCCAGGGCATGGCGGCCCGCGTCACGCTCGACGCATTCAAGGATCGCAGTTTCCGGGCGCACGTGCGCCGCATCGCTCCCTACGTACTCGAGGTCGAGAAGCAGGCCCGGACCGTCGAGGTCGAAGCCGAGATCGACGAGCGCGACGACGCGGCGCTGCTGCCGGGTTACAGCGCGGACCTCGAGATCATCATCGCCGAGCGCCCGGACGTGATCCGCGTGCCGACGCGTGCGCTGGTCGAGGGCAGCAAGGTGTACGTCCTCGAAGGCGGGCGCATCCACGAGCGCAAGGTCACGACCGGCATCGGCAACTGGGAGTACACCGAGGTCACGGAGGGCCTGAAGGCCGGTGACCGGGTCGTGGTCTCGATCGATCGCGAGGGCCTCAAGGACGGCGTCGCCGCCGTTTCGTCCTAGCCGCGAGGCGCCGCATGATCGAACTGAAGGACTTGAGCCGCCGTTTCCAGGTCGGCGAGCAGCTCGTGAAGGCGCTCGACGCCGTCGACCTCGCGATCGGCGACGGGGAGTACGTCTCGATCATGGGGCCGAGCGGCTCCGGCAAGTCCACGCTGCTGAACATCATCGGGCTGCTCGACCGCCCGACCAGCGGCGAATACCTGCTCGACGGGCGCGGGACCACGTCGCTCGACGACGACGAGCTGGCGCACGTCCGCGCGCGCAAGATCGGCTTCATCTTCCAGTCCTTCCACCTCGTGCCGCGGCTGACGGCGTTCGAGAACGTGGAACTGCCGATGGTGCTCGCCGGCACCGCGCCGGCCGAGCGTCGCCGGCGGGCAGACGCGATGCTCGCGAGCCTCAACCTCACCGACCGCGCGGAGCACCGCCCCGACCAGCTGTCCGGCGGGCAGCGCCAGCGCGTGGCGATTGCGCGCGCGATGGTGATGGAGCCGACGGTACTGCTCGCCGACGAGCCGACCGGCAACCTCGACCACGTCTCGGGCGCCGACGTTCTCGCCGCGCTCGAGGGGCTCAATTCGCGCGGCATCACCCTCCTGGTCGTGACTCACGACGACGAGGTCGCGGCGCGCGCGCGGCGACACGTGCGGATGCGAGACGGCCGCATCGTGGCCGACGGGTCCTCGCCGGGGCAGCCACCGTGAGATTCGGCGACCTGCTGCACCTGGCGACCGAATCGCTCGTGCGGGCGCGGCTCAGGAGCATCATGATGCGGCTCGCCATGGCGATCGGCGTCGCCGCGGTGGTCGTGCTCACTTCGCTGGGCGAAGGCGCGCGCCGCTACGTGACCGGCGAATTCCAGGCCCTCGGTACGGAGCTCCTCATCGTGCTGCCCGGCCGCTCGGAGACGACCGGCGTGCAGCCGGGCATGTTCGCCGGCGAAACGCCGCGCGACCTGACGCTCGACGACGCGCGCTCGCTGCTGCGGATCCCGGGTGTCGCGCGCATCGCGCCGCTCGTCATCGGCTCGGTGCCGGTCGCGGCCGGCGAACTCACGCGCGAGGTCCCGGTCGTCGGCAGCAACTCGGATTTCCTGGCGGTGCGCAACCTCAGCATGGCGCAGGGATCGTTCCTGCCGCCCGGCGAGCTCGATCGCGACCTGGCGGTGTGCGTGCTCGGCAGCAAGGTGCGCTCGGAACTCTTCCCGCGCGGGCCGGCGGTCGGCGCGACGGTGCGGATCGGCGACCGGCGCTTCCGCGTCATCGGCGTGCTCGCCGATACGGGGCGGGCGATCGGCTTCGACCTGCAGGAGCTCGTCATCATCCCGGTGTCGAGCGCGCAGCAGCTCTTCAACACCCAGTCGCTGTTCCGGATCATGATCCAGGCCACTTCGCGCGAGGCCATGCCCCGCGTCCGCGAGGCGGTCCGCGCGATGCTCAAGGAGCGTCACCAGGGCGAGGAGGACGTCACGGTCATCACGCAGGACGCCGTGCTCGCGACGTTCAACCGCATCTTCACCGCACTCACGCTCACGCTTGCCGGCATCGCATCCATCAGCCTGGCCGTCGCGGGCATCCTGATCATGAACGTCATGCTCGTGGCCGTGAGCCAGCGCACGGCGGAGGTCGGTCTGATGAAGGCCCTCGGTGCGCGGGGCCGGCAGATCACGGCGATATTCCTGACCGAAGCCGTGCTGCTCTCGATCGTGGGAGCGCTGGGCGGGCTCGTCATCGGCTTCGTCGCCGACGCAATCGTGTCGCGCTTCTACCCGACGCTGCCGCTCGGTCCGCCGCCGTGGGCCGTGGTGCTCGCCGTGCTGATCGCGGTCGCGAGCGGCGTCGTCTTCGGACTGCTGCCGGCCCGGCGCGCGGCGCGGCTCGATCCCGTCGTGGCACTGGCCGGGAGGCGCTGAGCCTTGCGCGGTTCCGACATCGTGCGTTTCACGAGCCGGTCGGTGCTGGCGCATCGCATGCGTGCGGTCCTCACGGCGCTCGGCATCGCGGTCGGCGTCGCGGCGGTCGTGCTGCTCACGTCGATCGGCGAGGGCGTGCGCCGTTTCGTCATCTCCGAGTTCACGCAGTTCGGCACGAACATCATCAGCGTGAGCCCGGGCACCGCGAAGACCATGGGCGGATCGATCGGGGTGTTCGGCACGGTCCGGCCGCTCACGATCGACGACGCCGAGGCGCTGAAGCGCGTGCCGTACGTGCTCGACGCCGATCCCCTCGTGCAGGGCAACGCGGAAGTCGAAGGCAACGGCCGCAAGCGTCGCGTCACGGTGTACGGCACCGGCCCGATGTTCGCGGAGGCCCTGCGCTTCCCGGTGGGCCAGGGAACCTACCTGCCGCCCGACGACCCGCGCGCGCCCCGCGCGTTCGCCGTGCTGGGTTCCAAGATGGCGCACGAGCTGTTCGGCAAGACGAACCCGCTCGGCGCCAGCGTGCGCGTGGGCGGCCAGCGCTATCGCGTCGTCGGCGTGATGGCGCCGAAAGGAACGATGCTGGGCTTCGACCTCGACGACACGGTCTTCATCCCGGCCGCGAAGACGCTCGAGCTCTTCGACCGCGACAGCCTCTTCGAGATCGACGTCGTCTACGAGGAGAACGCTCCCGCCCGGGAGGTCGAGGACGGCATCCGGCGCGTGCTCGGGGCGCGCCACGGCGACGAGGACTTCACCGTCACGCCGCAGCAGCAGATGCTCGACGCGCTGGGCTCGGTCCTGAACGTGCTCACTTTCGCGGTGGGTGCGCTCGGCAGCATCTCGCTCTTGGTCGGTGCCGTCGGCATCTTCACGATCATGACGATCTCGGTGCGCGAGCGGACCGGCGAGATCGGGCTGTTGCGTGCGCTCGGGGCGGAGCGCGCGCAGGTACTCCGGCTGTTCCTCGCGGAGGCGGTCGTGTTGTCCGTGCTGGGAGGGCTGGGCGGACTCGCGGCCGGGGGCGGCATCGCATTCCTGCTGAGCCAGGCCGTGAAGCAGCTGCCCGTGAGCTACTCGCCGCTGTTCATCGGCCTGGCGCTCGGGCTGTCGGCCGTGATCGGCCTCGTCGCTGGCATCCTGCCGGCCTTCAATGCGGCGCGACTCGACCCCGTCGAGGCGCTGCGGGCGGAGTAAGCCGGCTCAGTCCCCGTCCCTGGGCCGCACGCGCCGCGTCGCGATCGCCTCGTGCGGGTCTTCCGGCCAGTAGTGCTTCGGGTAGCGGCCCTTCAGCTCCTTGCGCACCTCGTGGTAGCCCCGCGACCAGAAGCTCGCGAGGTCGCGCGTCACCTGCACCGGGCGGCGGGCCGGCGAAAGCAGTTCCAGCGTCACCGGGACCCGGCCGTCCACCACGCGCGGCGACTCCATGAGGCCGAAGACCTCCTGCAGCCGCACGCTGAGGCTCGGACCGCTGCCCGCATAGTCGACCGCGATCCGTGATCCGCTCGGCACCGCGAGGTGAGTCGGTGCGAGTTCATCGAGCCGGCGCTGGGCGTTCCAGTCGAGCAGCGAGTGCAGCGCGCCGCGCAGGTCGAGCTTCGCGAGCTGGTCGCGCCGCGTGATGCCGTCGAGCCAGGGGCCGAGCCACGCGTCGAGCGTGTCGAGCAATGCGGCATCGCCGACGTCCGGCCACTGGCCGCGGCCGCGCGGATCGTGTTCGCGGACCAGCTTCAACCGCGCGCGCCACTGCTCGAGGTCGCGAGTCCAGGGCAGGCATCCGAGGCCCAGCGAGCGAATGCCGTCGAGCATCGCCGCGGCCGAGGCGTCTGCGGCGACGTTGCGCAACGGCTCGTCGCGCAGCACGAGGTCGCCGAGCCGGCGCACGCGGCGCGCGGCCACGGATTCCGACCGCGAGTCCCAGCCGACGCTGGAAGATTCCTCGATCGCAGCGGCAAAGTGCTCCTCGAGCTGGGCCGGGTCGAGCCGTGCGGCCAGCTGGATTCGCGCCTCGCGTTCGCCGGCGTCGAGTGCCGCGACCACGATGAACTCGGACCTCGCGAGCGCCGTGGCGTCGGCGAACACCGCGCCCCGTCCGCCGCTCAGGTGATAACGGCCACCGCCTCCTTCGCGGGCCCGGCCGATGCGATCGGGATACGCGAAGGCAGCCAGCAGACCGGCGGCTTCACCCTCGCCGATCGCGGGGATCGCCGGCGCGGCCCGCCGATCGAGTCGGCCGAGCTGGCGCTCGACCTGCTGAAGCACGCGCTGGATGCGCCTCACGGCCCCACTGTCGACCTGCATGCCCGCCGGCGGCGCCCGGCCGCGTAGCACGTCGAGACGCGCCTGCAGGTCCGGGTCGCGGCCGGGACCGGTCGGGCGCAGCGGATCGCGCTCGGAGAGCAGCGCCGCGATTTCGGCCGCGAGCCGTGCGAGCCCCAGCGCGCGAGCGCGCAGCACCATGTGGGCCAAACGCGGATGCAGGCCGAGCGCGGCCATATCACGGCCGAGCGGTGTCACTTGCCCGCTTGGGTCGAGCGCCTCCAGGCGCAACAGCAGGTCGCGCGCCTGCGCGAGCGGCGCCGCAGGCGGAGGATCGAGCCAGGCGAGCGATGCGGGATCGCGACAGCCCCAGCATGCAAGCTCGAGCGCGAGGGGCGCAAGGTCGGCCTCGAGTATCTCGGCGGGAGCCTGCGGCAGCAACGCCGCTTGCGTCGACTCGCTCCAAAGCCGGTAGCAGGTGCCGGGTGCGGTGCGGCCGGCGCGTCCGCGTCGCTGGTCGGCCGATGCGCGCGAGATGCGCACCGTCTCGAGCCGGCCCATGCCCGTGGCTGGGTCGAATCGCTGGCGTCGCTCCACCCCGGAGTCCACGACGATGCGGACGCCGTCGATGGTGAGGCTGGTCTCCGCGATGTTCGTCGCCACGACGACCTTGCGTCGTCCGCGTGGATCGGGGCGGAGCGCCAGGTCCTGCTCCGCGGCCGCCAGCTCCCCGTAGAGTGGCAGGAGGCTGAACTCGCGGGCGTCGAGACTTGCCGCCAGTCCTTCCACCACGCGGCGGATCTCACCCGCGCCCGGCAGGAAGAGCAGTGCGTCACCTTCGTGCTCGTGCAGGGCGCGCAACGTGGCGGAGACGACCGGGCCTTCGATGCGCGTCCGTCGTCCGTCATCGCTCCGCGGCTGCGGCAGGTAGTGCGTTTCTACGTCGAACATGCGGCCCGGGGAGCGCACCGCGACCGCGTCGTCGAGCAGCCGCAGCAGCGCTTCGCCGTCCAGCGTCGCCGACATCACGAGCATCCGCAGCGTATCGCGCAGGTGCCGCTGGCTCTCGAGACAGAGCGCCAGGCCGAGGTCGCCCTGCAGGTTGCGCTCGTGGAACTCGTCGAACACGACGCACGCGGTGCCGTCCAGCGCGGGGTCGTGCTGCAGCATGCGGGTGAGGATGCCCTCGGTGACCACCTCGACCCGCGTGCGCGGCCCCACTCGCGTTTCGAGCCGCGTGCGAAAGCCCACGGTCTGCCCGGTGTCCTCCCCGAGCAACCGGGCCATGCGCTCGGCCACGGCCCGGGCGGCGATGCGTCGCGGCTCGAGCATCAGGATGCGGCCGTCCTGGCGCCACCCGGCCTCGAGCAGGGCCAGCGGAACCACGGTGCTCTTGCCGGCGCCCGGCGGAGCCTCGAGCAGCACGTTGCGGTGCGTGGACAGCGCTTCGTGGAGCGCCGGCAACGCCGCGAGGATCGGCAACTCGGGGAGTCGAGGCATGGGTCGCGCAGTGTAACGTCACGGCCGCGGGTGACGCCGCCTGTGGCGGGATGCAATATCCGCGGATCGCGCGACCAATCGAGGAGTCCGATGTCTGGATCCGTGGGTCTGTGGTTCCTGGCGGCCGTGCTCGTGCTCGGCGGCGTCGCCGGTTCCGTCCTGCCGGCGCTGCCCGGCGTGCCGCTGGTCTTCGCGGGGCTCGTCGTCGGCGCGTGGGCCGACGACTTTCAACGCGTCAGCTGGATCACGCTGACGTTGCTCGGCCTGCTGATGCTCGCGTCGTTCGCGATCGACTTCGTCGCCACCGCGCTCGGGGCGAAGCGCGTCGGCGCGACTCGGCTGGCGGTCGTCGGGGCGATGGTCGGGACGCTGGGCGGCGTCTTCCTCGGCTTTCCCGGGCTGATCCTCGGGCCCTTCGCCGGTGCGGTCGCGGGCGAACTCATCTCCCACGGGAAGATGGACCAGGCGACCCGGGCGGGCCTCGCGACCTGGATGGGGCTCCTCTTCGGCACGCTTGCCAAGCTCGCGCTCGTGTTCACGATGCTCGGCGTTTTCGCGCTCGCGTACTTCTTCTAAGAGGGGACGCTTCCCTTTTAGGTCCCCCTGGGGGACCTAAAAGGGAAGCGTCCCCTTTCAGAGCGTCCCCTTCTTGGCGTAGTACTCGCGGCAGCCGGCCTCGCGCCCGCGCACGACGCGCCGCCCGACCAACGGGCCGTGCGTCTCGGTGACGACCGTGTGCTGACCCTCGGCGTGCTCGTGGTCGTAGAAGTACAGCACGACCCAGTCGCGGGTCCGGTTCAGCTGGTGGGCCTGCGCCGTATTCGAGTAGAGCGCGGTGAAGTGCCACCCGTCGCGGTCCGCGTGCAGCACCGGCAGCCACGCGGCGCCCGAGGGGTTGAACCGCTTCGGCGCGATGGTCGGCAACGAGCCGGCCGCCGCCTTCTCCCGGTACTCCCGATCGACGTCGAGCAGGACATCGACCGACGGACCAGGCGCAGTGCCCGGGTGCAGGGCGGCTCCTTCCGTTGCGCGTCGGGCCCGCCCGCGCGCCAGCATCGACTGGAGGCTCGAGCGGATGGCGGCCGCGCGGCGTGGGCCGACGCCGGGGACCGTCTCGAGCCGGCCATCGTGGGCGGCGACTTCGAGCGCCTCGAGCGTGTCGATGTGCAACTCGTCGTGGATGCGCTCGGCCAGGCGGTGCCCGAGCCCGGGTACGGCGGTGAAGAGCTGTACCGGGTCGGCGCTGCCCCGCAGGCGCTCGAGTTGCATCCAGCGACCGGTGCGGTTCAGTTCGAGCAGCGCCGAGGCGATGCCGCGCCCGACTCCGGGGAGCGCGTCCAGGCCGGCCGCGCCCTCGCGCGCAATCAGCTGCGAGATGTCCTCCCCGAGGTCGCGGACGGTGTCCGCCGCACGCCGGTAAGCGGCGACTCGGAACGGGTTCGCGCCCTGCGCCTCGAGCAGGTCGGCCGCCTCGCGCAGCCGGTCCGCACACATCGCATTGCCCGGCCCCCGTGCCTCGGTCGCGGCCGGTCGGGCGGCAGGAACTGAGTCGGCGTCCATCGGCGTCAGGCGACTTCGTCGGGCCCGGAGTGCGGATGCTGCTCGCGCAGGACCTTGGCGAGCGCCCGGCACACGTCGGTCGTCGTAAAGATCCCGACGAGCTTGCCGCCGCGGGTGACGAGCGCCGAGCCGACGTGCCGTTCCGCCATGTGGTTCGCCACGTCCTCGAGGGAGGCGCCCGCGTCCACGATGTACGAGTCCGACTGGTACACGTCACGGACGGCCAGCTCGCGCTCGGGAGGCGATCCGAGGTCGGGTCCCAGCGCGAGCTTGATGTCACGGTCGGTGAGCACGCCCGCGAGCTGGCCGCGCTCGGTCACCGGCAGGTGGCGGATGCGGCGCTCGCGGAGGAACGCGTGCGCCTCGGCCAGTGGCGCGTCCACGTCGATCGAGTACGGGAACGGCGTCATGTAGGCGAGGACTTGCGGCAGACGGTGGCGCGACACGACGGTGGCATCCCCTGGCCACGGAGCAGCAGGGATGCTGCTCCACCCGGTCGCCGCGGGCCATTCGGGTTTTACGAGAGGCGCCCTGGACGGTCTATGATCCGGCGCTGGCCGGGCCCGCGCCCGGAGGGTGTCCATCGAATGATCAAGTCAACGTTGCGGTTGATCCGCTGGGCCATCGGCTCGGTCCTGCTGGGACTGGTCCTGATCCTGGTCGGGGCCTATGTCTGGTTCCTGCGCAGCGGCCCGGAGCCCAGGGTCTGGCACACGGCCCATCTCGACAAGGAGTTCACTGCGGCCCGGGTCATGGACGTGACCACGATCGAGGCCTACCGCAAGCTCGAGGACCGCCTGTTCGCGGAACTCCAGGCGAAGATCGTGGACAAGGTACAGCCGGGGGATCGCAACCCCTTCAACCGTTACAGCGCCGGCAGCCGCAGCGATCCTGCGGTCTGGCCGACCAACTGGAACCGCACGTTCGAGATCACGCCCGAGAACCCCGCCGGAGCCGCGCTGCTGCTGCACGGGCTGACGGACTCGCCCTACAGCATGCGCTCGATCGGCGAGCACCTCGCGGCGCGCGGGCTCAAGGTCGTGGGGCTGCGGCTGCCGGGCCACGGCACGGCGCCCTCGGGCCTGCTTAGCTTCACGATCGAGGACATGGAGGCCGCGGTGCGTGTCGCCATGCGTGACCTGCGCCGGCAGATGGGGCCCAACAGGCCGATCTACCTCGTGGGCTATTCCAACGGCGCCGCGCTGGCGGTGGACTACTCGGTGTCCCTGCTCGAGGGGGCAGACCTGCCGCGACCGGCCGGGCTCGTGCTCCTGTCCCCGGCCATCGGCATCTCGCCATTCGCCGTCGTGGCACGCGTCAAGACGGGGCTTTCCTCGGTGCCGGGTTTCGAGCGCGCGGCGTGGCAGGTGGTGACGCTCGAGTTCGATCCGTACAAGTACTCGTCCTTCAGCTTCCACGCGGCGGGCGAGACGCAGCGCCTGACCAGCGGACTCGCAAAGCGGATCCGGGCGCTCGCGGCCGGCGGCAAGATCAAGGATTTCCCGCCCGTGCTCGCGTTCCTCTCGACGGTCGACTCCACGATCGTCGCGCCCGCCGTAGTGGACACGTTGTTCGAACATCTCGCGCCCGAGTCGCACGAACTGGTGCTGTTCGACGTCAACCGGTACGCCGGGATCCAGGCGCTGCTCGTGAACGACCCGGGTCCCCTGACGCAGAGGCTGCTCTCGATGCCCGATCGCTCGTTCGCGCTCACCGTCATCACGAACGCGAACCCGGGCACGCTGCAGGTGCAGGAGCTCAGGGCCGAGCCCGGTTCGGCCAGCCAGTCGTCGCGCCTGCTCGACCTGTCCTGGCCCCTGCAGGTCTTTTCGCTGTCGCACGTCGCCATACCGTTCCCACCGGACGACCCGTTGTACGGTTACGAGGCGCCCACCGACCCGCGACACAACGTGCACGTGCAGCTCGGGCGCGTGCAGGTGCACGGCGAGAACGGCGTGCTGCGCGTGCCCGACTGGGTGCTGACGCGCCAGCGCAGCAACCCGTTCCATTCGTACATGCTCGAGCGCATCGACGGATTCGTCACGGCGGCGGAACCGCAGCCTTGACGCGGGCAGCGACGCGCTGGCTGCTGCTGGGGATCCTCCCGCTGCTGGCGCACTGCGCGTCGGCGCCGCGGCTCGACGGCGTGGAGACCAGCCACGCCATTCCGCCGGCGACCTCGACGCGCCTCGACCAGATGGTGCTGAAGCGGCTGGGCGACGAGCCCGGGGTGTCGGGCGTCCAGCTGCTGCAGCAGAACGCGCTGGCGTTCGCGTACCGCGCGGGAACTGCGGCGGCCGCCGAGCGCAGTCTCGACGTCCAGACCTATCTCTGGAGCGCCGACTTCACCGGCAAACTGCTGGCCGCGGAGCTCATGCGGGCGGCCGAGCGGGGCGTGCGGGTGCGCGTGCTCGTGGACGACATGGACGCTCGCGCCAAGCACGACATCTTCGCCATCGCCGACCTGCACCCCAACATCGAGGTGCGCATCTTCAACCCGTTCTACGACCGCTACGGGTTCATCGGCCAGTGGAGCGAGTTCATGCTTCGCAGCACGCGCCTCAACCACCGCATGCACAACAAGGCGTGGATCGCCGACAACCGCGTGGCCATCGTCGGCGGCCGCAACATCGGCGACGAGTACTTCGGCGCATCGGACCAGTCGAACTTCAGCGACACGGACATCCTGCTCGCGGGCCCGGTCGTGGAGCAGGTGAGTCGCGAGTTCGACGAATACTGGAACAGCGTGGACGCGGTGCCCGTCTCGCGCTTCGAGGCACACGAGCCGACGCAGGCGGAATTGCAGCAGCTCGTGACGGCCGCGCAGGAGTTCCGCAAGGAAGCCGGAGAGACGCCGTACATGGCCGCGCTGCGCGACCCGAAGCGGCGGGCCGAGCTGCTCGCCAGCGCCCCGGCGCCGCTCAAGGTACGCGACATCCAGGTGCTTGCGGACGACCCTTCCAAGATCGGCATGAAGGAGGAAGGACTGCGGGCGTCGCAGGTGCTGAAGGGCCTGTCGAAGGTCATGGGCCAGGCCGAGAAGGAACTCCTGGTCGTCTCGGCTTACTTCGTGCCAGGCAAGAGCGGCGCGGAGAGCCTCGTGGCGCTCGCGAACCGGGGCATCCACGTCGAGGTGCTGACGAATTCGCTCGCGGCCACCGACGTCGTGGCCGTGCACGTGGGCTACGCGCGGTACCGGCGCGAGCTGCTCAAGGGCGGCGTCGAGCTCTACGAGATGAAGCGCAGGACCGACGATGTCGCGGGCCAGAAGCGCATCAGCCTGATGGGCTCGTCGGGCGCCACGCTGCACACCAAGGCCATGATGGTGGACGAGCGCTGGGCGTTCGTCGGCTCGATGAACCTAGATCCGCGCTCGGCCAACCTGAACACCGAGATGGGCGTGCTCGTGGACAGCCCCGAGCTCGCGAAGCAGCTCCGCGAGCAGTTCATGCACAATGTCTCACCCGACCTGAGCTATCGCGTGGAGCTGGACGAGAAGCACGGCCTCGTATGGCACGACCGCGAAAACGGCCAGGACCGTGCGCTCGAGGACGAGCCGGACGCGAGCGTCGGCCGCCGCCTGAGTGCTACCTTGATGAGGGCCCTGCCGATGGAGTCGCAACTATGAGTACCACTCCCGTCCCGCCGATCGCGCCCGTCCGGCCACGTCGACCGTGGCGGTGGTACGTGGTGGGCTTCCTGTCGGCGGTGGTGCTGCTCGTCGTCCTGTACACGACGTTCATGCTCCGGTGGAGCTACTCGCAGGGTGAGCGCGCCGGCGTCCTGCAGAAGTTCTCGGAGAAGGGCTGGATCTGCAAGACGCACGAAGGCGAGCTGGCGATGTACGTGGTGGCCGGCGTGGCGCCGACTATCTGGAATTTCAGCGTCCGCGACCAGGGCACGGCCGAGGCGCTGAGCAGGGCCGTCGGCCAGCACGTGCGGGTGCACTATTCGGAGCACCCCGGCCTGCCCACCCGCTGCTTCGGCGAGACCGCCTACTTCGTCGACCGCGTGGAGGTCACGCCGGCGCCCCAGCTGCAGTTGCAGCCCGCGCCCTAGCGCTCTTCGTCGACCTTCACCCAGGCGGAGTACTGCGAGCTGCCGGTGCGGCGGCCCCACACCAGCAGCCCGCTGCTCGAGCCCGAACTCGATTCCTGCACGGCACCGAGTTCGATCCATTCGCCGAGCCTGCCGGTCACCACCGAGGTCGCGCCGCGGGTCTCGATGGTGCCGCCGTTCGCGGGCCGGTATTGCTGCTGGCGCGGCGAGATCTCGAGCGTGACGAGATCGCCGTTCACGCGGGCCGTCGCGTAGAAGCCCGTGTCGACGTCGCGATAGGTGGTGGACTGTCGCACCGTACCTCCCCAGCCGTTGGTCACGACCTGGGTCGACGTGATCGGCACCGACTGCCCGATCGCGATGTAGGTCTCGCTGCCTTCGAGCGTGCGCACGCTGCTCTGGTTGCGCAGGTTGGCCTGCTGCCGGCGGCCCTGCATGCTCACCTGCGCGCCGGCCTGCGGAGCGGGCGGACGATTCACGCCCACCTGCACGTCGCCGCCGCCGATCGTGGCGGAGCCCCGGACGCTCGCTGCGTCGAGATCCGAGACCGTGCCCTGGCCGACGGTGATGAGCAGCTGGCGCCGCGGGCGATCGATGGCTGCAACGGCAGTCCGGATCTGCTCGAGATTGGACGGCGTCGTGCGCACCAGCAGCTTGTCGTCGAGTCCGCTCACCACGCCACCCGGCGCGACGAGCGGCTGCACGATCGGCAGGACCTCGTCGGCGCGACGATAGTGCAGGTCGATGACCTGAAGTTCCTGGCCGAAGGCGGCGGACGCGGTGAGCAGGGCCAAGGGCGCCCAGAAGAAGCGTGTCATGGAGTCAGCGTCCTGCAGCGACGGCCTCGCGCACGCATTTCACCAGCGCGTCGATCCCTTCGGGCTCCTGGTCGGCGCGGCAGACGAAGCGTACGTCCCGGCCCAGCTTGTAGAAGCGGAATGGCCCGGAGTCGAGTGCCCGCACGGCGACGTCGGGCAGGCGCAGGAACAGCATGTTGACCTGCACCGGCGCGACCAGCCTCACGCCGGGGATCGCCTCCAATCGCCGGGCGAGGTCGGCCGCAAGCGCATTGGCACGGCCGGCACGCTCGAGCCAGCGACCGTCCGCGAGATAGCGCTCGAGCTGCGCGGAGACGAACCGCGCCTTCGACAGCACCTGTCCGCCGCGCTTCATGCGATACGGGATCGCGGCGGCGAGTCCCGGGTCGAGGACCACGACCGCTTCGGCATTGATCGCGCCGTTCTTGGTCGCGCCGAGCGAAAGCACGTCCACGCCGCTGCGCCAGGTGAGGTCGGCAGGGCTGCAGCCGAGCGCCGCGACGGCATTGGCGAAGCGTGCGCCGTCCATGTGCACGCGCAGCCCGTGCCGGTGCGCGACGGCGGACAGTGCGGCGACCTCCCCGGCCGTGTAGAGCGTGCCGAAGTCCGTCGGCTGGGTGATGTTCAGGGCAAACGGCTGCACCCGGGTCGGGTTGCCCCGGCCGGCGAGCCCGAGCGCTTCATCGAGGGCGGCGGGGTCGAGCTTGCAGTCGCGGCCCGGCAGGCCAACGAGCTTGGCGCCCGTGAAGAACTCCGGCGAGCCGCACTCATAGACGTTGATGTGCGCCGTCTCGTGGCAATAGATTGCGCCGTACGGGTTGGCGAGCGCGGACAGAGCGACGGAATTCGCGCCGGTGCCGGTGGCGACCGGGAATACCTGCACGGGTCGCTCGAAAACGTCGCTGAAACGCTGGATCATGCGACGCGTCCAGTCGTCGTCGCCGTAGGGGGCGGCGGTGCCTGTGTTGGCCGCGACGATCGCCTCGAGGATCTCGGGCGCCGCGCCGCCGACGTTGTCGCTGCGGAAGTCGTGGACGGTCTCGGGCATGGTGTGACGGCAGACCAGGGGATTGGGGGATGATCCTACTAGAGACGCAGCGCCTGCGGCTGAGGCGATTCGATCGCAGTGACGTCGATCGGCTGGTGGAACTCGATTCGGACCCGGAAGTGATGCGATTCATCACCTACGGGGTGCCGACGCCGCGCTCCACCTACGAGGACGTGATCCTGCCCCGGTGGTTTGCGATCTACGAGGCTACGCCGTTGCTCGGCTACTGGGCGGCGGAGGAACGCGACAGCGGTCGATTCCTCGGCTGGTTCCACCTGCGGCCCGACCGCATGGACCCGGACGAGCAGGAACTCGGATACCGCTTCCTGCGCTCCGCGTGGGGCCGCGGGATCGCCACCGAGGGCGCCGCGGCCGTCATCGAGCACGGTTTCCTGCGCGTCGGCGCAGACAAGATCTCTGCGCGCACGCTTTCGCACAATTTCGCGTCGCAGCGCGTGATGCAGAAGTGCGGTCTCGCCTTTGAAAAGGACTTCGTCTATCCGGAGGACGTGATCGCCGGCCGGTCGGAGATCGAGCGCGCGGCCGTCAAGTACTCGATCACGCGCCCTGCGTGGCTGGCGCGGCAGGGCTGAGGAAGCGCTCGCAGTTCTTCCTTCCCTCGTCGCCTGCGGGCAGGCCGCGGCAGATGTCCCCGGTCCGCTTGCGCAGCGTCTCGACGACCGCGGCCCGGTCGCCCGTCCTGCCCCACTCGAGCAGCTTCGCGCTCAACTGCTCGAGTCGGGTCCGCGTGCGCTGGTAGAAGGCGTCCGGCGAGCTCCCGAGCTCGCCGATGACCTTCAGCCCCGTCTGCTCGATCGCCTTGGTGTCGTCGGGCGTCATCTCGAGCAGCCCGACGAGATAGCTGTAGCCCCACTGGAACCGCGTTGCGGGCCCCTGCGCACCGTCGTAGGCGCGCGCGAGCCACTGGACGGCCTCGTCCTTGCGACCTGCCTTTTCCGCGAGGTCGGCGAGATCGAGCATGAAGTAATACGGCGACGGCGACTTCTCGAGCGCGGCCACGAGCAGCGCGTTGGCGTCCTCGTCGAGCCCCGCTTCCCAGTACACGTTGGCAGCGGCATTGATGACCGCCTGTCGCGCATTGGGATCCTTCGTCTCGGCATCGAGGCGCGCGATCGTCGAGTGGATCTGGTCGAGCAACGCCGGCGGCAGCGGGGCCCCCGGATGATCGAGCTGGGCCAGCAGCACTCGCGCGCGCAGCACCTTGATCTCGTCGGGTGCGGAGAGCGGGGTCGCCTTGTCGGCGACCAGGCGATCGAGAGCGGCTCCCCACGCGCGGGTGAGCTCCGCGCGCTCCGGCGTGCCGGCGTTCGACAGCAGTCCGATCGCGTCCCGCGAGCCGTAGATCAGGTTGTCGAGATTCGCCTGGTCCACGGACGGTGAGGCGAGGAGATCGACGAGCTGCTTGCGCGCAGCGGCGCGATCGAGGCCTGTGAGGGGCGACTTGCCGCCCGTCGTTTCGGCCGCCGCGGCGCCGAGGTATTCGAAGAACAGTCGCGCGCAGTCGCCCTTCATCTCGGCCGGACAGCGCTGGCTCAACGTCCGGAACGTCTTCAGCCGGTCCTTCGCCGGCAGGACGCGACCGTTGTCCGAGCCCCAGGAGTAATAGGCGAGCAGCTGCCAGTCGTTGGCCGTGACGTCCCCGCCGGCCGTGGCGGCCGCGAGGATTTCCTTCACCGGCCGCGCGTCCGCAATCGCGACGTCGAGGATCTTCGCGTAGCGCTCGATGTTGACGTTGCCGGGCAGCCGCGTGATCTCGGTCCCGTCCGGCCGGAACAGGATCATCGTGGGATAACCCACGACGCCGAAGCGCTCGCCCTGCTTCTGGGCGCTGGGCGTGTCGCCATCGAGATAGACGGGTACGAACAGGCGGCTGCGCTCCTGGAACTCGCGGCGGTTGAAGATCGTCGCCTTGATCTGCGCGCAGGGCGGGCACCACTCGGCGCCCCAGTACAGGAAGAGCGGCTTCGGCGCCGCCTTGGCCGCGGCGAACGCGGCGTCCACGTCGCCGTCGAACCAGGCGATGCCGGGTGGCAGGTGCGAGTCGGTCTTTGCCCCGACTGCGGCTGCTGCGGGCGGCTTCTCGCTGGCGGGCACGGTTGCCGACGAGGGCGTCTGCTTGCGCGAACACGCAGCCAGGGAGAGTGCAAGGGCCAACGTCGCAACGACGGCGGTCGCGTGGATGGAAGAGGTATTCGGTCGCATCCTGTCAGGATACTGATCCGGTCGAACGCGGGCAAAGCGCGCGCATTGCGCATCTTCGCGGCGACGACTATCGTGAATCGCACACCCAAGGGCTCCCGCGATGTCGTCCGACCACGGCTCCTCCGCCAAGGCGATCCTTTATGCGTTCCTCGCGAACCTGGGGATCGCGATCACGAAGAGCGCGGCGGCCGCTTTCACGAACTCCGGGAGCATGCTCGCGGAAGCGATCCACTCCTACGCCGACTGCACGAACCAGGTGCTGCTGTACCTGGGCCTGAAGCAGGCGGACAAGCCCCCCACGGCCGAACACCCGCTCGGCTTCGGCAAGGCGACCTATTTCTGGAGCTTCGTGGTCGCCCTGCTGCTCTTCAGCATCGGCGGCCTGTTCTCGATCTACGAAGGCTGGCACAAGCTGCACCAGCCGGAGGCACTCAACAAGGCCTGGGTCGCGCTCACCGTGCTCGGCATCGCGATCGTGCTGGAAACCGGCAGCCTGGTCGGATGCCTGAACGAGATACGCAAGATCCGGCGCGACCGCGGGTTCGGCACGTGGCTCGAGCACACCCGCAACGCGGAACTCGTCGTCGTACTCGGCGAGGACATCGCGGCGCTGACGGGACTCGCGCTCGCCTTCGTGTTCGTCTCGCTCGCGGCCTGGACCGGCGACACGCGCTTCGACGCGATCGGTTCGATCGCCATCGGCGTGGTGCTGATCCTGGTCGCGGCGTTCATCGCGGTGCGCATCAGCGCGCTCCTGATCGGGAAGTCGGCCGAGCCGCACCTCGAGCGTCGCATCGACGCGCTGATCGCGGCCGACCCGGCCATCGAGAAGCTGCTCAACACGATCACCCTGCAGATGGGGCCGAAGGTCGTGCTCGCCGCCAAGGTGAAGATGCAGCCGGGTCTCAGCATCGAGACGGCCGTGCAGCGCCTGAACGAGCTCGAGCGGCGCATCAAGGAGGAGGCGCCGGAGGTCGGCTGGTGCTTCGTCGAGCCCGACGTCAGCGACTGAACGCCGCGATCTCGTAGATGATGCGGGCCGCGGTGCGCGCGGTCCGGCCGGCCACGTCGTGGGCCGGGTTGAGTTCCGCGACGTCCGCCAGCAGCAGCTTGCTGGACGCCGTGCCGTGGAGGCACGCGGCAAGCACTCCACGCAGGAGCCCGATCGCGCGATGCAGCGCCAGGCCCAGGCCGGACGGCGCGCTCACGCCGGGGGCCACTGCGGGTGGCAGCACGTCGAGGCAGAACGTCAGGTAGATCGCCGAAGACTCCTCGACGAAGCGGCGCAGCCGATCCTCGGCTTCGCGTTCGGCGGCGTCCACGTCGTAGATGATCTCGGTCCCCAGCGCGGCCGCCCTGCGGAGGAGGGCCTCGGTATTGGATGCAGGGCTCGCACCGATGCAGAGATAGCGGAACTCGCGCCCGGCAGCAGCCCGCGCTTCCGCGATCTGCAGGAACGGCGTGCCGGACGTGCCGCGCCCCGCCGTTTCCGGGCGGCGGAGATCGAGGTGCGCGTCGAAATTGATGATGCCCAGGCGATCGAGGCGGGGATCGCCGGCAAGGGAGAGTTCCGCACCCTGGTATGCCGCCCAGGCAATCTCGTGTCCGCCGCCGAGCCCGATCGGCAGGTGCCGGGCCCGGAGCAGTGCGGCGAGGCGGGTTGCGTAGTCCTGCTGCGCGACCTCGAGCGCATCGCCCTCGCAGACGACATCTCCCGCGTCGTAGAGCCTCGCGACGTCGCCGCCGTGCCACGCCAGATTGCCCAGCGCGCGACGCAGTTCGCGCGGGCCGTCGGCGGCGCCCGGACGGCCATGGTTGCGCCGCACGCCGGCGTCGCACCCGAAGCCGAGCAGCGCGACACCCTTGCCGTCGGCGGCCGCGACGGGCCGGACGACCTGGTGCCAGCGCCGGCCGAGCTCGCCGTCCGCGGCGTCCACCCGGCCGGTCCATGAGCTCATGTCGTCGCGATGCGGCACCGTGCCTCCTTCAGATCGGGCGCTCGAGCACGATCGCGCCGTCCTTGACGACCATGCTGCATGGATTGAAGCCCACCCAGTAGCCGAGTTCGTCGAGCGTGTCGACGGACCACACGGCGAAGTCCGCCGCGCTGCCGGGCGCGATCGAGCCGCGTTGCCGGGCGAGTCCGAGTGCGCGAGCGGCGTGGCGAGTGACGCCGAGCAGCACTTCCTCGCTCGTCATGCCGAACAGGCGGCGCGCCATGTTCATCGCGAGCAGCAGCGAGGCGCCCGGCGCGGAGCCCGGATTGCAGTCCGACGCGACGGCGAGCGGGACTCCGTGCGCACGTAGCGCCTGCAGCGGCGGTAACTGCTTCTCGGCGAGCACGTAGAACGCGACGGGCAGCATCACGGCGACCGTGCCACTGCGGCCGAGCGCCGCGGCTTCCTGTTCGCTTGCGTACTCGAGATGGTCGCAGGACAGCGCGCGGTGCCGTGCGGCGACCTGGCTGCCGCCCACGTTGGACAGCTGCTCCGTGTGGAGTCGCACGGGCAGGCCCAGGCTTCCCGCGGCTGCAAAGATCCGATCGCACTGGGCCGACGAGAAGGCGATGTCCTCGCAGTACGCGTCCACGGCGTCGACCAGGGCGGGTTCGCGCTCCCGTGCCAGTCGGGGCAGCCAGTCGCTGCAGATCGTATCGACGTACTCGTCGGCGCGGCCGCCGAATTCCGGCGGCAGCGCATGCGCAGCCAGGAAACTGGTCGAGACCGTGACCGGATGCTCCGTACCGAGCCTGCGCGCCACGCGGAGCATCTTCGCTTCCGCTTCGAACTCGAGGCCATAGCCCGACTTGATCTCGACCGTGGTCACGCCTTCGTGCAGCAGCGACTGCAGGCGAGGGCGGCTGTGCTCAACGAGCGAGTCCTCGGTGGCGGCACGCGTCGCCCGCATCGTACTCACGATGCCGCCACCCTCGCGCGCGATCTCCGCGTAACTGCTGCCGGACGTGCGACGGGCGAACTCGGCCGCGCGCTGTCCCGCGAACACGAGGTGCGTGTGGCAATCGACCAGGCCCGGCGTCAGCCAGCGTCCGGCGAGTTCGACGGTGCGGTCGGGCCGCGTTCCTGCGGGCAGTTCCTGCTCGGCGCCGACCCACTCGACGATTCCGTCGCGTGTCAGCACGGCGCCCGGCGCGTGCACCTGCATGCGTTCGTCGCAGGTGGCGATGCGGGCCTTGCGCCAGAGCGTGCGCATGGGATCAGTCGAGGAACGGCAGGTCGAGGTGGTGCTCTCGGGCGCAGTCGATCGCGATCTCGTAGCCTGCGTCGGCGTGCCGCATGACGCCCGTGGCCGGGTCGTTCCACAGCACGCGCTCGATCCGTTTCGCCGCCGTCGGCGTGCCGTCGCAGACGATCACGACGCCGGCGTGCTGCGAATAGCCGATGCCGACGCCACCGCCGTGATGGATCGAGACCCACGTCGCGCCGCTCGCGGTATTGAGCAGCGCATTCAGCAGCGGCCAGTCCGCGACTGCGTCCGAGCCGTCCCGCATCGCCTCCGTCTCGCGGTTGGGGCTCGCGACGGAACCCGAGTCGAGGTGATCGCGCCCGATCACCACCGGCGCCTCGAGTTCGCCACGCGCGACCATCTCGTTGAAGGCGAGTCCGAGCCGATGGCGCTGGCCGAGCCCGACCCAGCAGATGCGCGCCGGCAGCCCCTGGAACTGGATGCGGCTCCTCGCCATGTCGAGCCAGCGGTGCAGGTGCGGATCGTCCGGGATGAGTTCCTTCACCTTCTCGTCCGTGCGATGGATGTCCCGCGGATTGCCGGACAACGCGGCCCAGCGGAACGGGCCCACGCCGCGGCAGAAGAGCGGCCGCACGTAGGCGGGCACGAAGCCGGGGAATGCGAACGCGTCCTTCACGCCCGCGTCGAACGCGACCTGGCGGATGTTGTTGCCGTAGTCGAACACGGGGATGCCGAGCTTCTGGAACGCGAGCATCGCCTCGACGTGCCTGGCCATCGAGCGGCGGGACGCGGCCTCGACGGCGCGCGGGTCGCTCTCCCGCAGCCGGTCCCACTGCTCGAGCGTCCAGCCTTCGGGGAGGTAGCCGTTTACCGGGTCGTGCGCGGAGGTCTGGTCGGTGACGGCGTCCGGGCGAGCGCCGCGACGCAGCAGTTCGGGCAGCACCTCGGACGCGTTGCCGAGCAGCCCGACGGAGAGCGCCTTGCGATCACGATTCGCCCGCTCGATGAGGTCCAGTGCCTCGTCGAGCGACGTCGTGCCGACGTCGAGATACCGGGTGTCGAGGCGCTTCTGGATGCGCTCGGGCCGGCATTCCACGGCCAGCATCGACGCCCCGGCCATCGTCGCCGCGAGCGGCTGCGCGCCGCCCATGCCGCCGAGACCGGCCGTGAGGATCCAGCGTCCCGCGAGGTCGCCGCCGTAGTGCTGGCGCCCCATCTCGACGAAGGTCTCGTACGTGCCCTGCACGATGCCCTGGCTGCCGATGTAGATCCACGAGCCGGCCGTCATCTGGCCGTACATCATCAGGCCCTTGCGATCGAGCTCGTGGAAGTGGTCCCACGTGGCCCAGCGGCCGACGAGGTTCGAGTTCGCGATCAGGACGCGCGGCGCGTCGGCGTGCGTGCGAAATACGCCGACGGGCTTGCCCGACTGCACGAGCAGCGTCTCGTCGTCGCCGAGCCGGCGGAGCGCGCGCACGATGCGGTCGTAGCAGTCCCAGTTGCGCGCGGCGCGGCCGATGCCGCCGTACACGACCAGGTCGTCCGGGCGCTCGGCCACCTCGGGGTCGAGGTTGTTCATCAGCATGCGCAGCGGGGCCTCGGTTAGCCAGCTGCGCGCGCTCAGCGTCTTGCCGTGGGGCGCGCGGATGTTGCGGTGGATGTCGTTCATGTGGGGCGTACCCGCGGCGCGAGCCAGCGATAGAGGAGCAGGGTCGCGAGCAGGCCGACGCAGAAGAGCGCGATCAGCCACGCCACGCGAACGAAGAAGTAATCCACCAGCGAGCGCCCCTTGCTCACGCTCGCGTCGAGCGCGGTGCCGAGTTGCGGCGCCTGCGTCCCGACCGTGCCGAGCAGGACCTGCAGCTGGTTCGCGGCGCGCGTGATCTCCGCCGCGGCCTGCGTGTATTCGCTGATGTCGAACGGCTTGCCGGGCGGCTCGCCGGGCTTGCGATCGAAGCGCGCGACGAGCGTGTCGATCGCCTGCACCGCCTGGTCCACCGATGTGGCGGCGGTGTTGCCGGCCTCGAGCGCCGCGCGCACGTCGAGCAGCATCGGGCGCAGCGTGGCCTGCTGCGACTCGAGCGTGTCGGACAGCTGCCGGATCGCGGCGTCACGCTCGGCGGACAGCGTCGCGGGCAATGCCTCGGCCACGGCGGCGAAGCGGGCTGCGGAGTCCGCCAGGCTCGCGGTCTGCTGCTGCAGCTTCTGCGACTCGGGCCCGGCCGCCATGCGATTGAGCGAGCGGTCGAGCTGCAGGTCGAAGATCACCGGCATGCGCTGCGCGTAGAAGATCGCGCGTTCGGCCATCAGGCGCGTCTGCTCCACCTGGCGTACCGCGGGGTCGAGGCCGGCCATCGGGTCGAGCCCGATCAGGCCCATGAGGCCACCGGAAAGGAGCGTGCCGCCCTTCGCGTCCTGCACGTGCATCTCGTTGACGAAGCTCTGGAAGCGGACGAACGGAACGTTCACCACGTCCGGGTTCTGCTTCTGCCACTCGACGAAGAGACTGCGGAGTTCCTGCTGCTGGGCCGGGCTCAGGGTGTCGGTGACGAGCAGCCACGCGGCCGATTCGAGTTCGCGGTGCGCCGTCAGCAGCGGCTGCGCCTGCGGCGGCAGGCGATGACCGATCGTCTCCTCGACGACCATCCTGCTCAGCGTGGCGAGCGTGACGAGGTCGAGGCTGCTCACGACGGGACTGTCGCCCGAGGCGCTGATGTACGCCGCGTTCGCCTGCTCGAGCAGCCATCCGGAGAGGACGTAGCGCTGCCCCGCGTCCATCACCATCGGCTCGGTGTCCCGCACCGCCTCGATCAGCCGGCCGACGTACTCGTCCGCGAACCGGAGATTGCGGGCCTGGCGCTGCACGAGCAGGGGCTTGGTTTCCTCGGCCTTGCGGGCCGAGGGTGTCATGTCCTCGATCGTCTTGCAGCCGGCGAGCGCGATCGCCGCGGCCACCATGCAGAGGAGGGTGGGCCCGAGGCGGGAGGACGCAGGAAGCAGGGAGCCGGTACGGAACATCCGCGAAGTATGGTCAGCGGGAGGTCCCGTGCAAAGGGCGGGCGCGGCGGGCGGGTCAGGAGCGCCGTGCCCACGGTGCGCCTAGAATGGCAGACAACCCGTCATCACCCCGGAGCCCACGTGATCCGCTGGATCGTCATCCTCTCGCTGCTGCAGG
>VEPJ01000084.1 GCA_012026925.1 Gammaproteobacteria bacterium
ACAGCGGCAACGCGCTGGCCGAGAAGGGCCTGACCTTCGAGGTCGAGCAGCAGCTCGGCGACGGCGTCGTGCGCACGATCGCGCTCGGCTCGTCCGACGGCCTGCAGCGCGGCATGAAGGTCCGCAACACGGGCGCCCCGATCTCGGTGCCGGTGGGCACGGGTACCCTCGGCCGCATCATGGACGTGCTCGGCCGTCCGATCGACGAGGCGGGCCCGATCAAGTCGGAGGAGAAGCGCTCCATCCACCAGACGGCGCCGAAGTTCGACGAGCTGTCGCCGTCGGTCGAGCTGCTCGAGACCGGCATCAAGGTCATCGACCTGATCTGCCCGTTCGCCAAGGGCGGCAAGATCGGCCTGTTCGGCGGCGCCGGCGTGGGCAAGACCGTCAACATGATGGAGCTGATCAACAACATCGCGAAGCAGCACTCGGGCCTGTCGGTGTTCGCCGGCGTCGGCGAGCGCACCCGCGAGGGCAACGACTTCTACCACGAGATGAAGGAGTCGAACGTCCTCGACAAGGTGGCGATGGTGTTCGGCCAGATGAACGAGCCGCCGGGCAACCGCCTGCGCGTGGCGCTCACCGGCCTCACGATGGCCGAGCGCTTCCGCGACGAAGGCCGCGACATCCTGCTCTTCATCGACAACATCTACCGCTTCACGCTCGCGGGCGTGGAAGTGTCCGCGCTGCTCGGCCGCATGCCGTCCGCGGTGGGCTACCAGCCGACGCTCGCCGAGGAGATGGGCCGCCTGCAGGAGCGCATCGTCTCGACGAAGGTGGGCTCGATCACCTCCGTGCAGGCGATCTACGTGCCGGCGGACGACCTGACCGACCCGTCGCCGGCGACCACGTTCGCGCACCTCGACGCGACGGTCGTGCTCTCGCGCGACATCGCGGCGCTCGGCATCTACCCCGCGGTGGACCCGCTCGACTCGACCTCGCGCCAGGTGGACCCGAACGTCATCGGCGAGGAGCACTACGAGACGACGCGCGCGGTGCAGGCCGTGCTGCAGCGCTACAAGGAACTGCGCGACATCATCGCGATCCTGGGCATGGACGAGCTGTCGCCCGAGGACAAGCTGATCGTGGCCCGCGCCCGCAAGATCCAGCGCTTCCTGTCGCAGCCGTTCCACGTGGCCGAAGTGTTCACCGGCAGCCCGGGCAAGTTCGTGCCGCTCAAGGACACGATCCGCGGGTTCAAGGCGATCGTCGCGGGAGAGTACGACCACCTGCCCGAGCAGGCGTTCTACATGATCGGCTCGATCGAAGAGGCCGTCGAGAAGGCGAAGAAGCTGCAGTAAAGGAGTGATCAGCGGTTAGCGGTTGGCGGTTAGCGAACGGTCGTCACTGTCCAGCTCCGGCCCTGACCGCGAACCGCTAGTCACGAACCGCTCTCTTCCAGGACTCATCCATGTCTACCATCAAGATTGATGTCGTCAGCGCCGAAGAGGCGATCTACTCCGGCGACGCGGAGTTCGTGGTGCTGCCGGGCATCATGGGCGAGCTCGGCATCTACCCGCGCCACGCCCCGCTGATCACGCAGATCAAGGCGGGCACGGTGCGCATCAAGGTGCCGGGCAAGGACGAGGAGGAGATGGTGTACGTGCAGGGCGGCATCCTCGAGGTGCAGCCCGACCACATCAATGTCCTCTCCGACACTGCGATACGTGCCGCCGACCTCGACGAGGCCAAGGTGCTCGAGGCGAAGAAGGCGGCCGAGGAGGCGCTGCGCGCCCGCACCGAGAAGCAGGAGATCGCGACTGCGGAGGCCGAGCTCGCGGCGATCAGCGCCCAGCTGCAGGCGATCCAGAAGCTGCGCAAGCGGAAATAGAAATCGGGGACATTCTGGAATCCCGGCCACGCAGCCCGGAAATCCAGAATGTCCCCGATTTCCCGTGACCAGAGAAAAGGGCCCGCGCGAAGCGGGCCCTTTTCGTTTCGGCCGGCGCAGCGAACGGCTACTTCAGGATCATCTGCTGAATCACCTCGCTGCCGAGCTGCGTGCGCATCTTGCCCCGGGCAATCATCGCGGCGTCGCGCTGCTCCTGGTTGCCGATGAGCTTCTCCTGGATGGCATCCATGCGGTCGGCGAGGCCGTCGAAGGCCGCCATGTTCCTGTATGTCACCACCAGGTACAGGTTCGGGTCGTTGGGGCCCCGCGGGCGCGTCTGGTAGACGGCGTAGTCGACGATGTTGCCCGCCTTCTTGTTCTCTTCCATCAGCTGCTTGTAGGTCGTCGCCAGGAACTTCATGTAGGTCTCGAACATGCCTGGCTCGGTCCGGATCGACGAAACGACCGACACCGGCCCTTCCGCGTACGGTCGGTCGGCGGCGCTCGCGGCGGTGACCGAGACGAATGCAAACAGGCCGGTCAGTGCGCCGAGCGCACGGAGTCTCGTTTTCATCTTCATTCTCCCCAGAGTCGAATGCGCGCGGGTCGGCCCGCGCGTGTTGCTGCGGGGTGTATCCCCCGTGGGTGGCGACTCTACGCCCGGCTCGGGGTGGGGTCATGCCGCAGTGCGGTAGGGGTCGGTCGAAAAGGGCGCAGGTCCCGGTGTCGGTCGATGCGGATGGTGGCGGGCAAGCCTTGGGTACAATGCGCCGCAACGCCCAGAACCGGACCGCCTCATGTCCCTTTCCGTCGTGATCCTGGCCGCGGGCCAGGGCAAGCGCATGAAATCCGACCTGCCGAAGGTGTTGCAGCCGCTCGCCGGCAAGCCGCTACTCGGGCACGTACTCGACACCGCACGCGGGCTGCAGGCCGCGACGACCTACGTCGTGTATGGACACGGCGGAGAGCAGGTGCTGGACGCATTTCCGGGAACCGAGTTGGGCTGGGTGCTGCAGGCCGAGCAGCACGGCACGGGGCATGCCGTCGCGCAAGCCATGCCCCACATCCCGGACGATCACCTCGTGCTGGTGCTCTACGGCGACGTACCGCTCGTGCAGCTCGAGACGCTCGCCCGGCTCGTCGCCGAGGCGGGCGAGAAGTCGATCGCGATCCTGAGCGTAATGCTGCCGGACCCGACGGGTTACGGCCGCATCGTTCGCGACGGAGCGGGCAACGTCGTGCGCATCGTCGAGCACAAGGACGCGAACACCAAGGAGCGCGCGATCCACGAATGCAACACGGGGTTGATGTGCCTGCCCGCCGGTCGGCTGCGGAAGTGGCTGTCGGAGTTGAAGAACGACAACGCGCAGGGCGAGTACTACCTCACCGACGTGATCGTGGCGGCGGTGCGGAGTGGGCTGAAGGTGAATGCGGTCATCGCGCCCACGGCGACGGAGGTGATGGGCGTCAACGACAAGTTGCAGCTGGCCGAGCTGGACGCCGCTTATCGCCGCCAGCGTGCTGCCGAACTCATGCTGGCCGGTGCGACGATCGTGGACCCGGCGCGGTTCGATGCGCGCGGGCCGGTGAGCATCGGTCGCGACGTGTTCATCGACGTGAACGTGGTGCTCGAGGGCACGGTGAAGCTCGGCAATCGCGTGCGTATCGGCCCGAACGTGCTGATTCGGGATGCGGAGATCGGCGACGATACCGTGATCCATCCCAACTGCGTGATCGAGCGGGCGGTCGTCGGGCCACGCTGCCTCGTCGGGCCATTCGCGCGGCTGCGTCCCGAGGCGCGGCTGCACGAGGACGTGCACGTCGGAAATTTCGTCGAGGTGAAGAAGTCGGAGCTCCGCCGCGGTGCCAAGGCGAACCACCTCACCTACCTCGGCGACACGACCGTCGGCGAGAAGGTGAACGTTGGCGCGGGCACGATCACCTGCAACTACGACGGCGTGAACAAGTGGCGCACCGAGATCGGCGACGGTGCGTTCATCGGCTCCGGCACGATGCTGGTCGCGCCCGTGAAGGTGGGTGCGGGTGCGACGATCGGTGCCGGCTCGACGATCACCAAGGACGCGCCGGAGGGCAAGCTGACCCTCGAGCGGTCGAAGCAGGTCACGATAGAGTCCTGGAAGCGTCCGGCGAAGAAATAGGAAAAGGGGAAAAGGGGACGCTACCCTTTTCTCCAGACGGCAAGAAAAGGGTAGCGTCCCCTTTAGGAGAAGCGGATGCACAAGGGTTCATGCAACTGCGGCGCGGTGACGTTCGAGGTCACCTGCGATCTGCCGCCGCCCGATGCCTGCCACTGCACCCAGTGCCGCAAGCAATCCGGCCACTACTTTGCCTCGACCGACGTTCCGCGCAGCGCGCTAACGGTGCACGGCGCCGAAAGCGTCACGTGGTACCGCTCATCCGAAAAGGTGCGGCGCGGCTTCTGCTCGAAGTGCGGCTCGGCACTCTTCTGGGACCCGGTCTTCAAGGACCGGATGGGCATCGCGATGGGTGCATTCGACGACCCCACGGGTACGCGCCTCGCCATCCACATCTTCGTGGCGGAAAAAGGCGACTACTACGACATCACCGACGGCCTGCCGCAGAACGACCACTGAGCGAATGGCTTACAGGTAGGTCGCCAGCCAGTCGGCGATGTCCTGGTAGAAGTGCCGGCTGTCCTCGCCCTTGAGGATCCAGTGGTTCTCCTCGGGGTAGAGCACCAGCCTGCTCGGCACCTGCTGCCGCTGCAGCACCATGAAGAACTCCATTGCGTTGTTGCACGGCACGCGGTAGTCGCGCTCGCCGCAGGTGACGAGGATCGGCGTCCGGAGCCTCGGCGAGTGATAGAACGGGCTCTGCTTCCGCCATACCTCGTTCGACGTATCCCACGCCGGGCCGCCGACGTTGCGTTCACGGTCATAAACCGTGTCGCTCGTCGTCCACTGTGTCTTGAGGTCGAAGAGGCCGGCGTGACTCACGAGCGCCCGGTAACGGTCCGTCGTCGCCTCCAGCCAATTGGCGAGGTGTCCGCCGTAGCTCGCGCCGCCCGCCGCCTGCCGTGAGCCGTCGATGAACGGGTACCGGCGGACCGCCTCGTCCGCCGCCTCATTCACCTCGTCACCCGGCCCCTTGAGCGGATCGCCCTGGATGCTGCGCGCAAACTGCTCGCCGAATCCCGTCGAGCCGCTGTAGTTCGTCAGCAGCACGACGTAGCCCGGCCGCGCGAGCAGGTGATAGTTCCAGCGCAGCACGAAGTCGTCCTGCCACGCGCTGTGCGGCCCGCCGTGGATCACGACGAACAGCGGGTACTTCTTCGCGGGATCGAACCCCGGCGGTCGCACGATGAAATTGTGGATCTGCCTGCCGCGCTTCGACCTGAACCAGAACTCCTCGACCGGCTGCCAGTCGATGCTCGAGGCGCGCTCCGTGTTGAAGGACGTGAGCGCAGTCCAGCGTCCGCTCGCGAGATCGATGCGCCCGGCCTCGTGAGGATTGACGGCGCTGGACCACACCGCGCCGACGACGGGTGCCTCGGCCGTGCCGCCCACGCCGAGTCTCGAGTACATGCCGGAACGCAGGTCGCCGATTTCTGCGACCGCGCCGCCCGCGAGCGGCACCTGGTACAGCTTCACGCGGCCGTTGCGCTCGGCGAGGAACAGCGCGCGCGCATTGTCCGGCGCCGTGGCGTAATCGCCTACCGACTCGTCGAACGCGCTCGTGATGACACGACGATCCGACATGGCAGGCCACGACCAGCGCACCAGGCGCTGCGCCACGTACACCCAGCGGCCGGAATCCGGCTGGACCTTCGCGAGCAGCATCGAGCCGTCGAGCGTGAACTTCGGTGCGGCGTAGTCGTCCTTGTCGTCGGTCAGCCGCCGCGGCTCCCCGCCGTCGAGGTTCGCGAGCCAGAGCGACGCACGCACCTCGGCACGCGCTGCCTCGTTGCGATTGGTCGTCGCAGCAAATACGACGCCGCGGCCGTCCGGAGTCCAAACGGCGTCGAGCGCGTCGCCCTCGTTGCCGAGCCGGCCGCCGTAACCCGGTGCCTTGCGCAGCGCCGTGCCCGCGAGCAGGTCGCGCGCCGGTGACTTGCCGTCGAGTAGCTGCACGACGAGCGTCGGCCGCGTCTCGTCGAGCCAGCGGTCCCAGTGCCGGATCGGGAAGCTGTCGAAGGTCCGCACGTTGAACTTGCGGGCCTTGCGGTCGGCGAGCGCCTTGCGGTTGTCCTCGTCCGTCATGGCGGCCGGGAAGGTCGTGGCCGCGAACAGGATCGCCTTGCCGTCCGGACTGAATCTCGGCGCACTTGCGCCAGTCGCCCAGCTCGTCACGCGCTGTGCCTCGCCGCCCGCGAGGTCGAGTACGTACACCTGGTTCACGTCGTCGCCGTCCCGCCTGGCGACGAATGCGATCCGCGTGGAATCCGGGCTGAACGACGCGTCCCCCTCGGCGCCCTTGCCCGAGGTCAGCCGACGGGCCGGAGCGCTTCCATCCGCCGGGACTATCCACAGGTCGCTCGATTTCTGCGCATCGTCGTAGGCGGGCTCGACCACGGAGACGACGATCCAGCGGCCGTCCGGGCTGACCAGCATGGAGCCGGGCCGCTTCATGAGCCACACGTCCTCGTGGGTGATCGGATGCCGGGCCGGCGTGTCCGCCGAAGCCGGGCCGGCCACGCCGAGCGACAGCGCTGTGAGCAGGACAGGGAGAACGAGGCTGCGGATCGCGTCCATGGGCATCGTGGTCACTCGCGGAATTCGGGAAGGACGGCCCGGCGAGACACCCGGCCATCGGCGCCGAAGTTTACCGAATGATCTGTGAGACGGGCCGCGGCGGGCCGCCCCCCTTGCCGTACTACAATTCGCCATGACCGCTCCCACTCGGGGGGCGGGTGCCGGTGTTGGCTCGAAAAGCCTAGTCCTTTGATTCATTTGGAATTTCTGCTAGTCTCGCCGACCCACAAGAAGGAACAGCCGCATGTGCGGAATCGTTGGTGCCGTCGCCGAACGTGATGTCGTTCCGGTCCTGATCGAGGGACTGCGGCGGCTCGAGTACCGGGGCTACGACTCGGCGGGGGTCGCCGTGCTGAACGGCACGGGGACCATCAAGCGGCTGCGCACGGTCGGCAAGGTCCGCAAGCTCCAGGATGCGCTCGATGCGGAGCCGGCCCACGGCCACCTCGGCATCGCGCACACGCGCTGGGCGACGCACGGCGTGCCGAGCGAGCGCAACGCACACCCGCACATCTCGCGCGACGGCATCGCGATCGTCCACAACGGCATCATCGAGAACCACGAGGAGCTGCGCGACGAGCTGAAGCGCCTCGGCTACGAGTTTTCGAGCGAGACCGACACCGAGGTCATCGCGCACCGCATCCACTACCACCACAAGGTGACGGGCGACCTCTTCAAGGCCGTCCGTGCCACCGTGGCCGAGCTCGAGGGCGCCTACGCACTCGCGGTCATCTCGCAGGACGAGCCGGACCGGATCGTGTTCGCAAGGCAAGGCTGCCCGGTCGTCGTCGGCCTCGGCGAGGGCGAGAACTTCGTGGCCTCCGACGTGGCGGCGCTGCTGCCCGTCACCCGCCGCTTCATCGTGCTCGAGGAAGGCGACGTCGGCGAGATCCACCGCCAGAGCATCCGCATCCTCGACCGCGACGGCACGACCGTGAAGCGCAACGAGTGGGTGAGCGAGCAGTCGGCGGACGCAGCCGACAAGGGCGCGTTCCCGCACTACATGCTCAAGGAAATCCACGAGCAGCCGCGCGCCGTGGCCAACACGCTCGAGGAGCGCGTCGCCGGCGGCAAGCTGCTCGAAGCGGCGTTCGGCCCGGCCGCGCAGGCGGTGTTCGCGAAGACCGAGGCCGTGCGCATCGTCGCGTGCGGTACGAGCTTCCACGCGGCGACCGTCGCGAAATACTTCATCGAGCAGATCTGCCGGCTGCCGTGCTGGGTCGAGATCGCGAGCGAGTACCGGTATCGCAACCCGGTGGTGCCGAAGAACACCTTGTTCGTGAGCGTGTCGCAATCCGGCGAGACGGCCGACACGCTCGCGGCGCTCAGGATCGCCAAGCAGTCGGGCTATCTCTCGCAGCTCGCCATCTGCAACGTTCCCGAGAGCTCGCTCGTGCGCGAGTCCGAGCTCGTGATGCTCACGCGCGCCGGCCCCGAGATCGGCGTCGCGTCCACCAAGGCGTTCACCACGCAGCTCGCCGCACTCGACATGCTGGTGATCGCGCTCGCCAAGTTTCACAGCGCCGACGCGGAGCGCGAGCGCGGGCTCGTGCACCGGCTGCTCGGCATCCCGTCGCTGATCGAGAGCGCACTGCAGCTCGACGGCACGATCCGCGAGCTAGCCAAGCGCTTCGCCGAGAAGCGGCATGCGCTGTTCCTCGGCCGCGGCGCGATGCACCCGATCGCGATGGAGGGCGCCCTCAAGCTCAAGGAAATCTCCTACATCCACGCCGAGGCCTACGCGGCGGGCGAGTTGAAGCACGGGCCGCTCGCGCTCGTGGACGAGGACATGCCGGTCATCGCCGTGGCGCCGAACAACGACCTGCTCGAGAAGCTCAAGTCGAACCTGCAGGAAGTGCGCGCGCGCGGCGGGCAGCTGTACGTGTTCGCGGATCCCGAGTCGGGGATCGAGTCGTCGGAGGGCGTCACCGTCATCCACATGCCGCGCCACGTGAGCTACTTCCAGGCGCCGGCCGTGTACAGCGTGCCGCTGCAGCTGCTCGCGTATCACTGCGCGATCCTGAAGGGAACGGACGTCGATCAGCCGCGGAACCTGGCGAAGAGCGTGACGGTGGAGTAGCACCGGCGCGCTCAAGGCTGCGCTGGGTCATCAGAAATTATCGGATTCGAATGATTTGTGGCTGCGGCCCGAGTCAGCCGCAGCTTTTCGGGCCTTCGCGCAATGAAGGCGTCCGGTCGGGCGATCTCGCCGCCGCTCGCCCGCCAGCGCGTCGAGCCCTCAGGGCCGTCGCCCGGAACTTCGGAAGCGGTACGGCTCGCACCATGCCGGGACCTTCAACACCGTCGGCAGTAGCCGCACCTTCACGCCTGCAGCGATGGGTGGGCGCACCCATCCACGGCCAGTTACGGCGTTTCGCTCGCGATCCTGGCGCGTCGAGCCAGTTCCTTCGCGCTCGGTTCGGCAGGTACGAACGATCCGAGCGGAATCCCGCCGGCCGGCGCATAGGTACTCATGATCACACCGGTCGTCGAGACCTTGCTGTCGATCAGCCGCAGCGCGCAGGCCCTGGCAGTCTTCTCGAACAGCCGCTTGCCCCGTCCAAGCACCACCGGGAACGTCCACACGTTGAACTCGTCGATCAGTGATGCGGCCTGCAGTGTCTGGAGCAGATTGCCGCTGCCGATGACCTGCAGGTCATGGCCCGGCTGCACCTTGAGTTCCTTGATCGCCGCGACGATGTCGCCGCGCAGCACCGTCGAATTGCTCCATGCGAGCGTCTTCAACGTACGCGTGGCCACATGCTTTCTCGCAGCATTGAGCGCTCTTGCCGTTGGATCGTCTTCCGGCTGGTACGGCCAATGCGCCTCGAATATCTCGTACGTCCTGCGACCCAGCACGAGCTCGCGATCCTTGCCATCGAAGCCAGCCGCTGAGAGGCCCATGACTTCGTCCCAGTAGTGGAATGACCAGCCACCGAAGGCAAAACCGCCCGTTGGATCCTCATCGGGTCCGCCGGGCGCCTGCATGACACCGTCGAGCGACGTAAATGTGGACGCGATGAGTTTTCTCATGGAGCACTCCGCTGATCAGGCCGCGCTGGCCGGGGCGATACGGCGCGCCAGCGTCACGGACTGGCCTCGTTGTTCCGCACCCAGGCTGCAGAGTACGTTGCGACGGGCCGTCGGCAGGACTGTGACCCGTCGCGCGCATCCTCTCGGTTCATCGCAATGCCGCGCGGCCGTAGTTGCACCGCAACAATCGGCACGCAAGCTTCGCGCCGCGTCATCGAGGCGCGCGAGGAGGATCCAATGGACATCGTGGCAATAGTCATGCTCGGCTCGATCGCCCTGTGGTTCGTCCAGCAGTTCACGTCACATCGCGATTGAGTTCAAGTTCGGCGCTGGACGGCTGCGCTGAATGACGCGGAGATCGAAGCCACGGAAATCACGGCCGTCCTGATGTTCTTCACGGCACTCGTCGGATTCGTCCGGCATCAGAGCAGGGCCGGGCACGAGCCCGGCCCGTCCACTTAGAACAGTCTGTCGGTGTCGTACCGCGTCATCCCGTTGCGCACGATGAACTGGAACCGCCGCACCAGCTTCACGATCGTGCGCGGCTCGAGCCGCTCGTCCTCGAACACCAGCCGATCGTGATCGATCACGACCGGCCATTGGCCGTCCGCATCGGGCGTATCCCGCATCTGCGCCTTGGCGACAATCAGGTTGGCGTTGAAGCGCCGGCAGAATTCGAGCACCTGCGCGTGAGTGCCGGTCGCCCAGAAGTACGCGAACACCCGTCGAGTTCGGTGAGCAGGAATCCCTGCCGCCGGTCCGGCGGCCTCCGCCCACCTGAATGGCTAGGAAGCTATATTCGACGAAAATGACCCGATAATGGTCGACTTGGCGTCGATCATGCAGCCGTGGGCACAAGCGTGCACGCATCAAGGAATCGTCAGGGTGGGACTGACGACAGGTTATAACGCCAGTTAAACTTCAATCCGAATTCCCCAGAGGCTAGCCACATGGCCGCGAAGATGAAGGTCCGGAAGATTGGTAACTCGGTCGGCCTGATCCTCCCCAAAGAGGTCGCGGAGCAGTTGCACGTTGGTGAGGACGACACGGTTCACTACGTCGTCGACACCAACGGACTGCACGTGACGCCGTTCGACCCCGATTTCGACGCCGCGATGGAGGCCTTCGAGCAGACCCGGCGCAAGTACCGCAACGCGCTGCGCGCGCTCGCGAAGTAGCCGCGCGAACGGGTCACACCGATGACCGATCCCGTCTGGGTCCCGCTGCGCGCAGTCGTCGCGATCAAAGCGGAACTCATCGGGGAACACGGAGGACTCACCGGACCGCCTCGACAGGGCGACCTCGAGGCCGCGCTCGGGCGGCCGGTCAATCTGCACGCCTACGCGGAGACGGCGCCGAAGCTGCCGCGCCTGGCCGCGACCTATGGCTTCGCGCTCGCGCGCGGCCAATGCTTTCCCGATGGCAACAAGCGCATCGCTCTCGCCATCATCGATGTGTTCCTGCGCATGAACTCTCTCGAACTCACAGCTGACGAGCTCGATGCCGCCGACACCATCCAGAGTCTCGCCGCCGGCGACCTGACCGAGGACGACCTCGCGGCCTGGATCACCGCGAACTCCGCGCCCATTCAGGCCTGCACTGCGACCGTTTAGACGTCAGCGATTGACCATGTCCTCGGTCATCCGCGCGAGCGCCTTGCGGATCGACGCCTGAAGGTCCGCCGAGACCCCGCAGTCGTCGAGCGCGCGGTGCATGCACGACAACCATTGCTCGCGCATCGCCGCGTCGATCGGGAACGGCGCGTGCACCATCGCCATGCAGCGAGCGTTCTTTCGCTGGAAATAAACCGGCGGCCCGCCGAGCCAGCCCATCATGAATTCGCGCAGCCGCTCGCGCATGGGCCCGAGGTCGGCTGCGTGCATCGCTCGCAGCGGGGCCACGGCGGGGTCGGACTCCATCAGGTCGTAGAAGCGGTCGACGATGCGTCGCAGCGCCGCTTCCTCGCCGATGCGCTCGTACAGGGAGGGTTGAGGCGTTGCGGGAAGGCTGCTCACCATCAGGACCTCGAAAGCGGGCTTCGAAGAACCGCGATGACATTTTGGCACGCCGCGTCGAGATCCTGCTGCGTGTGGGTCGCCATGACCGACAACCGCAATCGGGACGTCCCGGGCGGCACCGTCGGTGGACGGATCGCGGCCACGTAGACCCCGCGATCCAGCAGTGCCCGCATCGCCGACAGCGCACGCCGCGCGTCGTCGCCGGCCTCGACGGCGGACCCCGATACGCGTACCGGAAGGATCTGGCTGTCCCCCGCCGGAACCGACAACCCTGCCGCTCGCAGTCGGTCCGCGAGGCGTGCAACACGCTGTCGCAGGCCGATGGCCCTCTCGGGCTCCCGCTCGCAGACATCAATGGCCGCCAGCGCGGCGGCGGCGGATGCGGGTGGCAGACCGGTCGAATAAATGAAGGACCTCGCGCGGTTCACCACGAGATCGATCAGCACGCGTGATCCGGCCACGTACGCACCGGCGCTGCCGAGCGCCTTGCCGAGCGTGCCCACGTGAACGTCGATCTCGCGCGTCAGACCAAGTTCCGCTGCCAGTCCAGCCCCGCACGGTCCGAATACGCCGGTCGAGTGCGCTTCGTCCACCAGCGTCCACGCGCCGAACTGCTTTGCGAGCGCGACGATCTCGCGCAGCGGGGCCAGGTCGCCATCCATGGAGAAGACAGCTTCGGTCGCAATGAGAATCCGCCTCGCGTCCCCGGATTCCGCGAGCAGCGCCGACAGGTGATCGACGTCGTTGTGCCTGAATACGCGGACCGCGGCGCGCGACAATCGGCAGCCGTCGATGATGCTGGCGTGGTTCAGCTCGTCCGACAGGACGACGTCTCCACGCCCCACCAGTGCGCCAATGACGCCGAGATTGGCCTGGTAGCCGGAGCTGCACACGAGCGCGGCCTCGAGGCCCTTCCACGCTGCGATCTTCTCCTCGAGCGCACGGTGGATGCTCATGTGGCCGGAAACGAGCGGCGATGCTGCAGCGCTCGCTCCGTACTTCGCCAGCGCGTCGCGCGCCGCCGCGACGACGGACGGGTGGTTCGCGAGCCCGAGGTAGTTGTTGGAGCAGAAGAGCAGCACTTCGCGGCCGTCCAGGACCACGCGAGGTTCCTGCGCGCTCGCGATTTCCTTCAGCTCGCGCCAGAGTCCCGCGCTTCGTAGCTCCGCAAGTTCGTGCGAGACGCTGTCGACGAGCGGGGCGCGTGGCGGCATCCGTAGCCCGGCCTGCTGTCTATTTGCCACGCAGCAGCAGGTAGTCCGCCGCCGCCCGATATGCCGGCAGCGACGTGGGGTCGAGGTTCACGTTTGCCGCCTTGGGGTGCGACGCGAAGCGCGCGATCACCATCTCGGCCTTGGGATCGATGTAGATCGCCTGGCCGTGGATCCCGCGCGCCATGAACATCCCGTGGTCATCGTGCGAGATCCACCACTGGTCGTGGTAGCTCCAGCCCGGCAGCGTCGCGTAGCCGGCGGCCCTGAAGGCTTCCCGGCTCGCGCCGCCACGGATGTCATCGACGACAGCCGCGGGCACGACCTGCTGGCCGTTCCATTTGCCGCCGAGGCGGATCATCTCGCCGAAGCGCGCGAGGTCCCGCAGCCGCATATTCAAGCCGCCCGCCGCGAGCGGAGCGCCGACGCGGTCGAGCGCCATGTACGCGTCGCCCTCGGCACCGAGCTTGCTCCAGACCCGCTCCTGCAGCACGACGTCCGCGGGTCGGCCGGTCACGCGCCAGATCAGCCAGCCGAGCACGTCCGTGTTGGGCGAGCGGTAGTGGAACTCGACGCCGTGCGCGCCGTTCTTCTTGAGGGTCTTCAGGAAGTCGTAGCTCGTGCCCGGGCCCGTGTAGCCCGGCGGTGATGGCAGCATCCCCGCGGCCCGCGCATACGGGACGAAGGACGCATTGGGGTCGGCGTAGTCCTCGGAATAATCGAGTGCCGTGGTCATGTCGAGCACTTGCCCGACCGTCGCGTCGCCGAACGCGCTGTCCGCGAGCTCGGGGATGTACTTCGTCACCGTCGCGCCGGGGTCGAGCTTGCCCTCGGCGACGAGCATCGCGGCGAGCGTGCCGATGAACGACTTCGTCACCGAGAACGCGATGTGCTGCTGGTCCGCGCCGAGCGACGGCAGATACCGTTCGTACACCACGCGCCCGCGATGCAGCACCACGATGCCATCGGTGTAATTGGCGCCGAGCGACTGCGCCCACGTCATCGTCTGCGCGGTGCCGATGGGCTTGAAGGTCAGCCCGTCGAGGTCCGCCGGTTTTCCTGCCGGCAGGGGCGCCACCGGCCCATTGCCGCGAGATACGTTGCGGGTCGGGAAAAGCTCGCGCCAGTGCCCGAGGGACCAGCGGAGCTGCGGAAACTTCATGAAGCTGCCGTCGCCGACCCGGATCGTCTTTTCCGCCGCCGGCGGCGAACCAACCATCCAGCCGCGCGCGACCGGATCCGATTGCGCGGCGTCGGGAAGATCCCCGGCGATGGTGGTGGCGAACGGCAGCGTGGCCATGACGATGGCGAGTCCCTTTGCGAACTGGAGCGTACTGTGGCGCCGCGCAGCGCGGCTCTCGCTTCGGTGGATCATGTCATCCCCCTCGAAGGCCCAGATTACCATCGCTGACGGTCGCCGTTGGCGAGGACCGTCGGCGCGTTGGCCGTGAGAAACTGCCGACGCTGCATTCCGAGGTGGGCAATGGTCGAGCGTGCGGACGTCATCATCCTGGGCGCCGGTATGGCGGGCGCATCGCTGGCTGCGGAGCTTGCCGGCGAACGAAGCGTGGTCGTCCTCGAAATGGAGGACCAGCCTGGCTATCACGCCACGGGACGCTCGGCCGCGATGTTCTTCGAGAGCTACGGCAACGCCACGGTCCGTGCCCTGACACGTGCGAGCCGCCGTTTCCTCGAGCAGCCACCCGGCGGGTTTGCGGACGTTAGACTGCTGAGCCCGCGCAGCGCGTTGTTCGTCGCGGACGAGGCACGGGCCGATCAGCTGCAGGCGATCCTGCAGTTGCCCGATGCGTCGGTACACATGAGCGCGGTGGACGCGGCGACGGCGCGGTCGCTGTGCCCGATCCTTCGCCCGGAGTGGACGGCAGCCGGCGTGCTGGACGCCTCGGGTGAAGACATGGACGTCGCCGCGATACACCAGGGGTACCTGCGCTCGGCCAGGCGCAGCGGCGCCCGGGTGCTGCTCGGTGCCGGCGAATCGGTCGTCGAGCGGCGCGCCGGCTCCTGGCACGTCGGCTCGCGGGCCGGCGAGTTCTCCGCGCCGATCGTCGTGAATGCGACCGGGGCCTGGGCCGACGTCGTCGCCTCCCGTGCGGGAGCAG
Source organism: Gammaproteobacteria bacterium (assembly GCA_012026925.1). Lineage (GTDB taxonomy): Bacteria > Pseudomonadota > Gammaproteobacteria > Steroidobacterales > Steroidobacteraceae > RPQJ01. The sequence continues at coordinate 14,947 of VEPJ01000084.1, forward strand.
TGCGGGTGGGCCTGCAACCGCTGCGTCGCAGTTGCGCGCTGATACCCGCTCCGCCGGGCCACGACACGAGCCGCTGGCCGATGGTGATCGACGTGGCCGAAGAGTTCTACTTCAAGCCCGATGCAGGTCAGCTGCTCCTGTCGCCCGCGAACGAGGATCCGATGGATCCTTGCGACGCGGCGCCGGAAGAGCTCGACATCGCGCTCGCGGTGGATCGCTTCGAGGCCGTGACCGTGGTCGAGGTCAAGCGCATCGCGCATCGCTGGGCCGGCTTGCGCAGCTTCGTGCAGGATCGCTCGCCCGTCGTGGGATTCGACCGTCGGGCGGACGGGTTCTTCTGGCTCGCCGGGCAGGGCGGCTATGGAATCCAGATGGCGCCGGCGCTTGCGCGGACGGCAGCCGCCTTGCTGCTTGCAAAGCCCCTGCCGGACGACGTCGCGGCGGAAGGGGTCGTGGCCGCCGATCTCGCGCCGGATCGCACCGCCCTCGATGGCCGAGGACAGTGACGAGGCGCCGCCAGCCAGTCCGGGACTGGGCGACCCCGATCTGAGATACTGGAACGACCTGTCGGCGGCCGGGTGATGACGGCCGGGCCGCCCAGCACGCAGAGGACCCACCATGGCAGACCCCATTCCGGCGGGCGGGACGGCCCCGCAGCCCTCGCTCATCAGCTACACGCACTGGATGTACGCGCTGCACGCCGCGAGCGCGCTCATGGGCGTGTTCACCGCGGCGGCGGTCGTGACGCAGTTCGTGTTCGGCATCCCGTCGATCATCGCGGTGGTGATGAACTACCTGAAGCGCGACGAGGCGCGCGGCACCTGGCTCGAGTCGCACTTCAGCTGGCAGCTGAGGACGTTCTGGTTCGCGCTGCTGGCCTGGCTGCTGATCGGGCTCTTCTCGGCGCCGCTCGTGCTGCTGCTCGGGCTCGGCATCGTCACCTGGATCATCGGCGCATTCGTCGTCGGCATCTGGATCATCTATCGCGTCGCGCGCGGCTGGCTGCGCCTCAAGGACGGCAAGGCCGTCTGAGCCCGACGCACGAATTTCCACCGGAGTTTCCCCTCATGCTCATCGCCCAGGACAAGGTCGTTCTCATCCACTACACGCTGACCAACGAGGAGGGGCAGGTGCTCGACAGCTCGTCGGGCGGCGACCCGCTCGCCTACATCCACGGCCAGGGCAACATCATCCCGGGCCTCGAGAAGGCGCTCGAGGGCAGGCAGGCCGGCGACAAGCTGAACGTGCGCGTCGAGCCGTCGGAAGGTTACGGGGTGCGCGACGACTCGCTGATCCAGCAGGTGCCGCGCCGCGCCTTCGGCGGCGTGAAGGACGTGCAACCCGGGATGCAGTTCCACGCCCAGTCGTCGCAGGGCCAGACGCGGGTCGTGACGGTTACGCGGATCCAGGGCGACATGGTCACGGTGGATGGCAACCACCCGCTCGCGGGCGAGGTGCTGACCTTCGACGTCGAGGTCACGGAGGTCCGCGACGCGACCGGGGAGGAACTCGAGCACGGCCACGTCCACGGGCCCGGCGGTCACCACCACCACGGCTGACGCGGCCCCGGAATTGCGGACTGGTTCGCAAAGCTACCCAGCGGTATCGGTGTGATCCGTAGCGACGGGCTCCGTGCCGGTCGTAAACTCGCTTCCTACGTGGATGCCTCGAACCGCGCGCAGCGGAGCGCTGCGCCGGGGCGTTCCTGGGAGTGACCATGAAGAAGACAGCACTTCTCGCATTGCTAGCAGCCGGTGCCCTCGCCGCGTCCGCGGCCCAGGCTCAGCAGGACCCATGGATCGTCAAGGGCGGCATGGCCTACCTGATGCCCAAGAGCAATCCGGGCAGCCTCAACGACAACGGCACCAAGCTCGACGTCGAAGTGGACGACGCCTGGGGCTTCACGTTCACCGTCGCGTACATGTTCGACCAGCACTGGGCGCTCGAGCTGCTCGGCTCCTTGCCGTTCAAGCACGACATCAACGTCAAGGGCGTGGGCAAGGTCGCCGAGACGGACCTGTTGCCGCCGACCGTGAGCGCACTCTGGTACTTCAATGAAGGCGGTCGGGTGCGGCCGTACCTCGGCGCCGGCGTGAACTTCACCGAGTTCTTCAACGAGAAACCCGGCAGCCTGCACCTCAAGGGCTCGATCGGGCCTGCTGCCGCGGCCGGCATGGACGTCATGTTCAACAAGCACTGGTTCGGCACGATCGACCTGCGCTACATCCGCGTGAATACGGACGTCCGGGCGAACGGCAGCTCGCACAACTACGGGACGCTCGACCTGAACCCGTTCGTGGCCGGCGTGATGGTTGGCTATCGCTTCGCCGGCCGCTGAAAATCGGCGTCGAGCGCCGCGAGCAGCGGCGGGTCGCGCCCGTAGATGTCGTTGCGGAAGATGATCTGGCCGTCCGGGGTCGGCTGCGCCGTCCAGTAGAGCAGCAGCACCGGCACCGGCCTGGCCAGGTTGACGGTCTTCATCTCGCCGGTCGCGACCACCTCGGCCATCGTCTTCTGGTTCCAGCGTTCCGGATCGTTCAGCACGAGTTCGGCCAGCTCGAAGGCCTTCTGCACGCGGATGCACCCGGAGCTGAACGTGCGCTCGTCCTTGTCGAACAGGTTCTTCGTCGGCGTGTCGTGCAGGTACACCGAGTACTTGTTCGGGAACATGATCTTGACCAGCCCGAGCGCGTTCTCGTCGCCCGGGTCCTGGCGCAGCGTGTACGGCGGCAGGTTGCCCGCGCCGTAGCGGCTCCAGTTCACCGAGTACGGGTTCACCTCGCGGCCGCTCGCATCCAGGACGCGGATGTTGTTGCGCTTCAGGTAACCCGGATCCTTCCTGATGACCGGCAGCTTGTCCTTGACGAGGATGCCGGGCGGGATCGTCCACGTCGGGTTGAAGACCACGTAGGTGATAAGTGACTTGAAGATCGGCGTCTCGCGGTACGGGCGGCCGACGATGACCTTCGAGGTCCAGATCGGCTCGTCGTTGCGGTAGTAGGAGACGTAGAAGCCCGCCACGTCGACGAGCACGAAATCGCCCTTGAGTTCGTGCATCACCCAGCGCGCCCGCTCGAGGTTGATGCGGATCTGGTCGATGCGTGCGGCAACGGGGACATTGAGCGCCGCGAGCGTTCCCGGGCCGACGGCGCCGTCCGGCGTGAGGCCGTGTCGATCCTGGAAGCGCTTTACCGCGGCGTCGAGATCGGCGTCGAACACCGTGTCGTACGGTGGTGTGGGCGGCTGCAGGTCGCCCGGCATGTCCCGTGTCACCTTCAGCCGATAGCGGAGCGCGGGCACGCGCGGATCGCTTTCGCCGAGCTTCATCGTCGGGCCGCCGGCAAGCGCCGACCAGCCGCCCGCCGCCTGCAGCGCGCGGTATTCCTTCAGCTGTTCCCGCGCCCGCCGGTACCAGGTGCTCTGCGGCCGTGCACGGTCGAAGGCCTGCCGGATCTCGCCGGCGGCGATGGCGTTGCGGAAGCGCTCGAATCCCGCCTCGACATCGAGCGGCCGCGTGGAAAAATTCCACTGCGAACTCAGCTTCTCGGGATCCACCTTGCCGAAATAGAGGTGATACAGCGCGAGCATCATCGCGTCGGTCGCGACGACCTCGAGGTCGGCCTGCTCCGGCGCAGGCAGGGCCTTTCCGCCGCGCATGTCCGAGCGGAAGGACTGCAACGCCACCACGTGGTAGTCCACCGGGTCGAGCCCGTCATTCTGCATGTCCGCAATCGCGGCGATCAGCTGGTCGAGCTGCGCCGGGTCGCGCCATCGCGGCTGGAACTGCTCGGCCTCGTAGTAACGGGCGACGCCATCCGCGGCGACGATGGACGAGCCGCGCACGACGTGCGCGCCGGGGTCGTCCGTGCCTGCGTAACGCAGCTGGTCGACGCGCTCGCGGATCGCTTCGGTCGCGTCCGCCGGCTGGGCGGAGGCGACGAGCGAGAACGAGAGCGCCGCAAGTGCGACGAGCAATGCATGCAGGAGGCGTAACCGCACGGACGATTCTCCTCGGGCTGGCCGACGCGTGGGGCGCCTGCGTGTCGTTGCGATCACCGGCCGCGCGCGAGTTTCGCGACCAGGTCGTAGTCACTGGCGGCCGTGATCTCGACGACCGCCCAGTCGCCGGGCCGGAGCTTGCCCGGCTTCGGGATCCGCACGGTCCCGTCGATCTCCGGAGCGTCGGCGGCGGAGCGTGCCAGAGCCTCGCCGTCGTCCACCGCATCGACGAGCACGCGCATCCTGCGACCGACCTTCGCGGCGAGCTTCTCCGCGCTGATCCTCGCGGCGAGCTCCATGAAGCGGTCGAGCCGCTCCTGCTTCACTTCGTCTGGTACCGGGTCGGGCAGCGCATTCGCCGCCGCCCCTTCCACCGGTGAGTACTTGAAGCAGCCGACGCGGTCGAGTCGCGCTTCCGCGAGCCACTCGAGCAGGATCTCGAAGTCGCGCTCGGTCTCGCCGGGGAACCCGACGATGAAGGTGCTGCGGATCGTGATGTCCGGGCAGATCTCGCGCCAGCGCCGGATGCGCTCGAGCGTGTTCTCGGCGTGCGCCGGGCGCTTCATGAGCTTGAGCACGCGCGGGCTGCCGTGCTGGAACGGCACGTCGAGGTACGGCAGCACCTTGCCGTCCGCCATGAGCGGGATGACTTCGTCCACGTGCGGGTACGGATAGACGTAGTGCAGCCGCACCCACGCGCCGAGCGAACCGAGCGAGCGTGCGAGATCCGTGAAGCGCGCCTTCACCGGCTTGCCGCCCCAGAATCCCGTGGCGTACCTGAGGTCGGAGCCGTAGGCGCTCGTGTCCTGCGAGATGACCAGCAGCTCCTTCACGCCAGCCTTCACGAGGCGCTCGGCTTCGAGCATCACCTCGCCGATCGGGCGGCTGGCGAGATCGCCGCGCATCGAGGGGATGATGCAGAACGTGCAGCGGTGGTTGCAGCCTTCGGAAATCTTCAGGTAGGCATAGTGCCGTGGCGTGAGGCGGATGCCCTGCGGCGGCACGAGGTCCACGAACGGGTCGTGCAGCGGCGGCAGCTCCGCGTGCACCGCGCTGACCACTTCCTCGTAGGCGTGCGCGCCGGTCACCTTGAGCACGCTCGGGTGCCGATCCGTGATCGTCTCGGGCCGCGCGCCGAGGCAGCCGGTGACGATCACCTTGCCGTTGCGCGCGATGGCTTCACCGATGGCGTCGAGTGACTCGTGCACCGCGTCGTCGATGAAGCCGCACGTGTTGACGACGACGAGGTTCGCGTCCTCGTAGGAGCCCACGACGTCGTACCCTTCCGCGCGCAACCGCGTGAGGATGCGCTCGGAGTCCACCAGCGCCTTGGGACAGCCGAGCGAGACGAAGCCGATCTTCGGGGCGGAGGCCAAGTTACTCGAAGCCGCACATGCCGCCGCCACAGGCGGGCGTGCCGCAGGGGCCGGTGTCGCACGGGCGCTCCTGCTTGCTGCCGAGCGAGCCCGCGTGGATCACGTTGCCGCCCGTGATCAGGCGCTCGACCTTCGCATTGCCGGGCGTGCCGCCCAGCGGGATGCCGGCCTTCTTGCAGAGCTCGCCCCAGGTGGCGACGCGGTCCGCCATCTTGTGGCTGATCTCGACGACGCGGCCGTTGGCGGGGCAGTGATAGTCGTAGGTGGGCATGGCTGTGCAGAAAACTGATGCGAAACAGCCGCATATTCTAGCGGAGGGCCCCGGCGGCCCTCTGGATCGTGTCGTGGCGTTCCGGGTCGGGGTCGCCACTGCAATCGAACAGGTCGATTGATTAAGTCGAATTTTTAGTGATTTTTATCGACTGGATGCAGGCTATTCTGCTTCCTGATTTCATCGAGGAGGTTCGCCATGGCTGACATCCGACGCGCCGGGGACCGCGGCTACGCCGACCACGGCTGGCTCCGCTCCTACCACTCGTTCTCCTTTGCGGACTACTGGGATCCGCGGCACGTCCAGTTCGGCGTGCTGCGCGTCATCAACGAGGACCGCGTCGTGCCCGGCGCCGGCTTCGGCACCCATGGTCACCGCGACATGGAGATCCTGAGCTACGTGCTCGACGGCGAGCTCGCGCACAAGGACTCGACCGGCACGAGCTCCGTCATCCGGCCTGGCGACGTGCAGCGCATGAGTGCGGGCCGCGGCGTGATGCACAGCGAATTCAACAACTCGCACGAGAAGCCGGTGCATTTCCTGCAGATCTGGATCCAGCCGGACGTGGCCGGCATCGCGCCCGAGTACGAGCAGACGCGTTTCGAGCCGGAGGAGAAGCGCGGCAGGCTGCGGCTCATCGCCTCGCCCGACGGCACCGACGGTTCGGTGCGCATCCACCAGGACGCGCGCGTGTACGCCGGGCTGTTCGACGGCGCCGAAGCAGGTAACCTGCAGGTCGCGCGCGGCCGGCGCCTTTACGTTCACGTGGCCCGTGGCAAGGTCACGGCGAACGGCGAGGCGCTCGGGGCCGGCGACGCATTGAAACTGACGGATGCGACTGCGCTGAGCCTGACGCAGGGCTCGGACGCGGAAGTGATCGTATTCGACCTGCCCGAATGACCGACGCGCCGGGAGCGAAAAGGAGAAGCCGCGTGTACACGTTCTACTATTCCCCCGGCACTGCGAGCCTGGTGGTGCATGCTGCGCTGCTCGAGATCGGTGCCCCGTACCGGCTCGAGCGGGTCGACTTCGACAAGGACCAGCAGCACAGCGCCGAGTACCTGCGCCTCAACCCGCGCGGGCAGGTGCCGACGCTCGTCATCGACGGCAAGCCGTACTTCGAGTCCGCGGCGCTGCTGATGATCCTCGCGGAGCGCCATCCCGAGGCGAAGCTCGCGCCGCCGCCGGGCAGCGCGTTGAGGCCCGACTGGTACCAGTGGATCGTCTTTCTCACCACCACGTTCGGCGCGAATTTCCGACAGTGGTTCTACCCGCCGGACCTCGGCTCCCATGAACATCCGCCTGCCGTGCGCGACGCGCTGCGCCGGAAGATCGAGGACTCATGGTCACTGCTGGACGAGCACCTGCAGCAGCACGGGCCCTACATGCTGGGTGCAGAGTTCTCCGCCGCGGACCTGCTCGCCACGATGTACATGCGCTGGTCGCGCAACATGCCGAAGCCGGCGCTCGAGTGGCCGGCACTGCGTCGGCTCGCAGACCTGGTGCGCAGCCGCCCGAGCTGGGTGCGGCTCTGCGAGCTCGAAGGGCTCACGGACTGGCGCGGCTGACTAGATGCGGATGCTGCGCCACGCGCCGGAGCGCCAGCGCAGGTAGAGCGCGCCGCCGAGCAGCAGCACGTAGGTGAGGAGCGCGAACCAGCCGCCGACGGCGCCAAGTCCGAACTGCGGCAACCCCTGCACCCATCCCTGGCCGGGCGCGAACGACAGGACGTGCGCGAGCGGCACGAACACGCCCCACGACAGCACGACGAACAGGATCGCGGGGACCCGCACGTCGCCGGCGCCGCGCAGCGCGAATCCCGCGCCGAGGTTGAGGCCGTCGAAGACCTGGTAGCCCGCGGCGATCCAGAGCAGCACGACGCCGAGCTTCACGACCGCGGCCGCCTGCGGATCGCCCGCCGTCACGAACGCGGGCATCACCCAGGGACCCGCCGCGGCCAGCAGCACGCCGATCGCTCCCATGAACGCGACGGTGATCACGATGATCGTGTTGCCCAGCGTCCGCGCCCAGTCCCTGTCGCCGGCGCCGATCGCCTGTCCGACCAGCGTCGTGCCCGCAAGTGCAATGCCGAGACCCGGCATGTAGGCCGCCGACGTCAGCATCATCACGATCTGCGTCACGGCTCCCTCGACCTGGCTCAGCCGCACCTGCATCAACTGGAAGAGCGAGACGCCGAAGAGGTCCGCCGCGTACATGAGCCCCATCGGCAGGCCGATCCTGAACTGCCGCAGCAGGCTCTGCGCGTCCGGGCGCCAGGTGAGGTGCGAGCGAAAGTCGCGCCGCAGGTCGTCGCGCAGGAACACGGTCGTGGCGAAGAGCAGCCCGCAGACCATGCTCGCGTTCGTCGCCCACGCGGAGCCCGCGATGCCCCACCCGAGGCGGAAGATGAACACGTCGTTCAGCGCGGCGTTGACGAGCGCGACGAGCGTGCTCGTCATCACCGTGACGCGCGGCCGGGAGATGCCGTTGAAGAAGCCGAGGACCGCCCACAGCGCCACGCCAATCGGCGCGCCGACCATGCGCGGCCACCAGAACTCCGCGGCCTGCTGCGTGACGTCGGCGCCGAGCCCGAACGGCGACAGGATGGCCCCGCCGAGCCACGCCAGCGCAGCGAACAAGGGCACCGTGAGCAGCGCACCCCACATTGCCACCCATACCGCGTGTCCCGCACGCCAGCGCCGTCCGCCGCCGACGGCCTGCGCCACGATGGTCTGCACCGCGAGTCCGATGCCGCCGAACACCATGACGAAGAACAGCACGATCCAGTAGATGGCGGCCATGCCCGCCATCGCGGTGGTCGAGATGTGCCCGATGAACCAGGTGTCGGTGAGGCTGATCACGACCTGCAGGCCGCTGTTCAGCATCAGGGGGAAGGCGAGCGCGCCGATGGCGCGGTAATCGACGTGGCGGTGGCCGTCAGCCCCGATGCGCTCGGCGGGCAGCGCGCGGCCGCGGCCCGGTGTGGCAGTCGCGGGCGATGGCTGCGCGTCCGCCATCGGCTCGCGTCACTTGCGCTTGCGCATGTGGCGGTGGACGAAGATGTAGTAGAGCCCCCACAGGAAGACCATCAGGCCGCCGCCCCACAATGTGATGCGGTGCAGGCTGCCCTCGAGCAACTGCTTGTCCTGGCCCGCGGTGACGCCGAGCCACACGAGCACGCTGCACCACAGCGCCGAGCCCGCGCAGGTCGCGAGCGAGAACTTCCAGTAGTTGAGGCGCACGATGCCGGCCGGGATGCCGATCAGGTGCCGGATCACGGGCAGGATGCGCGAAATGAATACGCCCATGCCGCCGTAGTGCGCGGCCCAGTTCTCGGCGTGCTCGATCTTCTCGGGCGTGATCATGATGTACCTGCCGTAGCGCATCAGCAGCGGGCGCCCGAGGAGCCGCGAGAGCCAGTACATCACCGTGGCGCCGAGCCACGAGCCGAAGGTGCCCGCCAGCACGATGCCGACATAGGTGAACGTGCCGCGCGAGTGCGCGAGGTAGGCGGCCGGCGGGATCACGAACTCGCTCGGGACCGGCAGGATCGAGCTCTCGGCCGCCATCAGCAGCACGATGAGCAGGTACCCGCCCTGGTCGAGGGCGCCGAGGTACCAGTGCATGAGCGGGGCGATGAGTTCGCGCATACGAGCCCGGCATTCTGCCAGATCGCCGGGTTGCCGCCCCGGCGACCGCGTTGGGACGGGGCCGGGACTGATGCGACAATGCGGGGCCTTTCCTGGCTGGATGCGGATCGATCGCCATGCCTCGCCTGCTCGGTACCCTGTTTTGTTCGGCGCTCGCCTCGCTGCCGCTCCTGGCGGGCACGGCGTACGGCGCCAATCCGCTCTTCCCGGCGGCGACGCCGCCGGCAACAACCGAGAAGCCGGCTGCGCCGGCAGTGGAGCCGATTGCGCCGGCGGACATCGCCATGCGGGCCGACACGGACGAGCGGCTGGTGCAGGAGATCATGGCGCGGGCCCGCCAGGCGGACCCGGCGCGCAGGCTCGAGCCGCAGCTCGATGAGCTGGCCAACGGGGTCCGCAAGCTGTCGGAGACCTTCAAGCGCGACGAGCTGCAGTCGCTGCCCGTCATCCGGCTCGAGAGCCTGGATCGCCACTGGAGGTTCTACGACAAGCACCTCGCCGAGTGGCGCAACGACCTGCAGCGCATCACGAGCCGCTACTCGGAGGACGCGGCCGAGCTCGCGAAACGCAAGGCCGTGTGGGAGACGACGCTGGGCGCAGCGCAAGCCAATGGCGTCCCACCGGCGCTCGTGGAGCGCGTCCAGTCCATCCTCGCGCAGATCACCAGGACCCAGCAGGCGCTGTCCGAGCCGCTCGAGGAGCAGCTCAGGCTCGCGCGCCGCGGCAACGCCGTGCAGCAGGCCATCGATGCCGGCAAGAAGGGCGTCGACGCCGCGATCAAGTACTTCGACCAGCGCCTGCGAATGATCGACGCCCCGCCGCTCTGGGAGGCGTGGCGCGACAGCGAGCCCTCGCAGCACGCGGTCTCCACGCTGCTCGTGGGACTGCAGATCGAGCGCGACTTCCTGGTCGAGTACAACGCAATGCACGCGCTCCGCCAGAACATCCTGCACGCCGTGGCGCTGGTGTTGTTGCCGCTGCTCGTCTGGCTGAGCCGCCGCAGCCGCAGGCTCGTCTCCGACGACACGGACCTGCAGGAATCCGCGCGCGTGCTGCTGCGGCCGATCTCCGCCTGGCTGGTGCTCGTGCTCGTCGGCGTGCTGTTCTTCGAGCCCGACGCGCCGATGCTCCGCCACCAGGTGGCACTGCTGCTCGCGCTGATCCCGGTGCTGCGCCTCCTGCCGCGCAAGGTGTACGCGGTGCTGGGCCCGTGGCCCTACATCGTGACGGTGCTGTACATCCTCGACCAGCTCGGCTTCATGCTGGTCGGCGCGCCGCTCCTGCTGCGGTTGCACGGGTTCCTGATCGGCGTGCTGACCCTCGGCACGCTGCTGTGGCTGCTGCTGCGGCGCGATGCGCACGACCGGGGGGCGATCGAGCCTCGGCAGCGCATGGTCGTGCGGTCGCTCGGGTGGCTCGGCGTCGCGGGGCTCGTGGTTGCGGTGGTCGCGAATGTCGTCGGCAACGTTTCCCTGGCCGAGGCGCTGACGGGAGGCATCCTCGACAGCGGCTATATCGGCCTCGCTCTGTATGCCGGCGCGAACGTGCTCAGCGCCATCCTCAAGCTGCTGCTCGCGCGCAAGGGCATCACGCGGTTCCGCGTCGTGACCCAGCACACGGGGCCGCTGCTGCAGAGCCTCGGGCGCCTGATCAACTTCGTCGCCCTGGTGACCTGGGTGGTCATCGTGCTGAACGAGTTCCGCATCTACCGGCCGGTCGCGAAATGGCTGACGGCCGTCCTCACCTACCCCATCGAGGCGGGAGCGATCTCGGTCACGCTCGGCAGCATCCTGCTGTTCCTCGCCTCGGTCTGGGTGGCGTTCTGGCTGGCGCGGACCATCCGCGTCGTGCTGCGCGACGACGTGCTGCCCAACATGCAGTTGCCCAGGGGCGTCGGCAACAGCATCTCGACGCTGACTTATTACGCCATCGTGACGCTCGGCGTGATGGTCGCGCTCGCCGCGGCCGGTTTCCACATCAGCCAGCTCGCGCTGATCATCGGCGCGCTGGGCGTCGGCATCGGCCTCGGCCTGCAGAACGTGGTCAACAACTTCGTCTCGGGGCTCATCCTGATGTTCGAACGTCCGATCCAGCCCGGCGACGTCGTCGAAGTCTCGGGCATCTCGGGGAAGGTTCGCGAGATCGGCATGCGCGCCACGACGCTCACGACCTTCGAGGGTGCCGACGTGGTGGTACCGAACGGCACGCTGCTCTCCGCGAATCTCGTCAACTGGACGTTGAGCGACATGAGCCGCCGACTCGACGTCAACGTCGGCGTGGCGTACGGCAACGACCCGAAGAGGGTGCTGGAGCTCCTCATGCAGGTCGCGAAGAGCACGCCGGGCGTCGCGGCGAGCCCGGAGCCTTCGGTGCTGTTCGTCGGCTTCGGCGCGAGCTCGCTCGACTTCGGCCTGCGGGCCTGGACGCACGATTTCGGCAACTGGGTGGCCATACGCAGCGAGATGACTGTGCGCGTCTACGAGGCGCTGCGTGCTGCCGGGATCGAGATTCCGTTCCCGCAGCAGGACCTCCACCTGCGCAGCGTGTCGCCGCAGGCCCGGGTGGGGCTCGCCGGGGTCGGCACGGCTCCGGACTCGCCGCCGGCCGGGTGATGCTCGTCGAGCCGGAGCTGCTCGAGACCGGCACGCGTATCGTCACGGGCGCGCTCGCGGCGGGTGCGCTCGTGCTCGCCGCGATCGGTGCGCCGTGGCGCGCCTGGCTCACCGATCGGGAACGGCAGTGGGTCTGGCTCGCGAGCCTCGGCGTGCTGGTCGGGCTCTGGTCCATGCGCGCGGGGATCACGCCCGGCCTCTCGGTGCGCTTCCTGCTGGTTTCGGCGCTCACCCTGATGCACGGCTGGCAGCTTGCGGTCATCGGTGCGGCGCTCGCGCTCGCCGTGCTGAGCATCACCGGGCAGGCCCACTGGGGCAGCTTCGGCGCGAACCTGGTCTGCATGGGCATCGTGCCCGCGCTCTTCACGGCGTGGCTGCACGAATTCGTCCACGCGCGCCTGCCGCACAACTATTTCGTGTACTTCTTCGTGACGGTGTTCGTGGGTTCCGCGTTGGCGTTCAACCTCGCGGGCCTGGCCCGGCTCGCGATCCTGGCCGCCAGCGGAACGCTCGAGGAGGCCCACGTCGGCACGGAATACTTCGCCATCCTGCCGCTCATGAGCTTCGGCGAAGCGACGATCAACGGCATGGTGATGGCGATGTCCGTCGTCTATCGCCCGAAGTGGGTGATGAGCTTCGACGACCGGCTGTACCTCCGTAAGCGAGGAAGCGGCGCCTAGCACGAAGGCGCCCGGCGAGGCGCTTCCCGGGCTCTTCCGCGACTCTTCTCGAACGCTTCCGCGTTCCTTCATGCAGCGGGGTGACCGGCGACCAAGGATGGTCGCGAGGCGGCGCCGACCGGGTGCCGCCGCCGCTCGACACGGAGGATGGCCCGATGCTCGCCCGAATACTGCAACCCTTTGCCTGGCTTATGTTTCTCATCTCCTCGCTGGCGCTCGCCACGCCCGGCGACGTCGACCCGACGTTCGTCTATCCGCGACCACAGGCGCTCGAGCCGGACTCGACGAATGCCGTTCCGCTGGCAGACGGCTTCCTCGTCATCAAGGTGCGCAACTTCGGCACGCCGGGCGTCGACTCGACACTCGAAGCCACGCGCATAGACGAGGATGGGCGGAACGTGGCGTCGTACGGCATCGGCGGTACGGTCACCGTCCACCTCCCCGGCGCGGTCAATGTGGCCACCGCGGCGAAGCGGCTGCCCGACGGCTCCGTCCTCCTTGGAGGCTTCCGCGCGGAACCTGGATCGAGCGATCACAACGTCGCTGCGCTGGTGAAGCTCGATCCTGGCGGTCGCCTCGATCCGGCGTTCGGGACCGGCGGCGTGGCTACTTTCGATGTCGATGGCGACCTCGTACGAGTGGCGGCGATAGACACCGCGTACGGGGACGCAATCCTCGCCGCCGTCTGGTCCCGTACGCAGGCCGTCACCTACGACTGCAGCTACGACCGGATCACGCTGTTCCAACTTTCGACGAGCGGTACAGCGCCTGTCCCGATCTACAGAACCCCGGTCCGGACGTCCTTCGACGCCTCCTGCCGGGACACCGTGAGCCTTCGTTTCCTAGATAGCTACGCGTACTACGGCTTCAACTCCATCTGCGACGACTCGACGTTGCTCGCCGACGCGCAGGCCTTGGTCCTGCTCCAGGGTGTCAATTTGTGTCGCAGGATGAGCGGCGGCGGCATCTTCTACCTGGACGACCCGAGGTCCAACCGCCTGGGGCTCGCGGCGCCCGGACCGGCCGGTGGCGGCATCCGGTTCATGGTCGACTACAACCCACCGGTCGGCGTTTCGACGTCAGCGTTGATCCTGCCCCCGGTCGCACCGCTCGGAACGCTGGCCGGTTACCACGGTGCGGTCCTGCCCACCGCACTCGTCGCGGACGGCAAGAGCGGCGCGTGGTACCTCGGTTTCGCCAACGACTTCGGCGAGGCCGGTCTGGCCAAGTTCCGCGCCGACGGTGTCCTCGACGAGAGCTGGGGCGGGGGCGACGGCGTCGTCCCAATCGTTGGCTCGGGTCGGCCTGGTGCCCAGGACGGCGCGCTCAATGTTGCCGAAGGATTGGCGACGGACGTGCGCATGGTCAGCGTGCGGCCGAGTGGCAACGTGGTCGTCGCCACCGCGGATGGCATCGTCCAGCGGTTCCTGGGACCTTCCGCGGATTTTCCGAAGGCCTGGCTGGCGATCCGACCGTTGTCGATTACGGTGGCGGAATCGACCCCGCACGCATCACTGACCGTCGCGCGACATGGCAGCTCCGAAGGCGCCGTCGGCGTCGATTACGAGGTCTTCGTCCCCAGCCAGTGCGACGCGACCACGGGAGTCGGTTGCGCCGACGCCAGTCGCGGCCTCGCCGCGCCCGGGTCGGACTTCGTTGCCGCGAGCGGGCACCTCGACTGGAGCGACGGCGACGTACAGGACCGCGAGATCGTCGTGTCGATCCTCGATGACGCCGTTCAAGAGCGACTCGAAAAATTCTATGTCCGACTAAAGGAGCCGTCGGGCGGCGCCATCGTGGCCGGCCTGGCCGAAGTGACGATCATCGACGACGATCCGCCATCGAGATCGCGCGGCGGCTCGGCTGGAGGAACCGCGGGTGATGGCCATTCCGGGGGAGGCGGTGCGATGGGCGCCGCGACGCTCGGCCTGCTGCTGCTTGGGGTCTGCGCTCACCGAAATGCTCGATCGCGGTGCTTTCGAGGACCTCTTATTGGTCCCGGCACCCTGACGCTGGTGGCAATGCTTCTCCTGGAGGCTTCAGGAGCGTGGGCAGCTCCCGGAGACGTCGACCCGACGTTCGTCTATCCCCGGCCGACAGTCCTCGAGCCGGATTCGACGAACGCGATCGCGCTGCCGAACGGTTTCATCCTCGTGAAATCAAGGATGGCCGGAGCTGCTGGCGCAAACTCGATGCTCGCACTCACGTTGATCGACGAGGACGGTCGAGTCCTGACAGACCAGTTCGGTCGGGACGGCACGGTGACGAACGAGATTCCGGGTGCCGTCAACGTGTCGATGGCGGCCAGTCGTGCGTTGGACGGCACGATGCTCTTCGGCGGATACCAGCAATTCGCGGGGTCGGTCGGAGGCAGCATCGGCGCCGTGGTGCGCGTCGATTCCACAGGGCACCTCGATCCCGGCTTCGGCGTCGGCGGAGTAGCGACGCTGGACGTGCAGGGCGACCTCGATCGCGTCGTCGGTGTCGGCGCGCTGGATGACGGTCGAGTCGCGGTGCTGGTCTGGTCGCGGCTGGAATCCAACTACTACGACTGCGACACCGACCGCGCCACGCTCGTCCTGATGAGACCGGACGGTCGCGGCTTCGACATGCAGGCGGTCAGTGACCGAGACTCCTTTGCGACGGAGAGCTGTCGTACGGCCGTCACGCTCCAGGTCCTGCCGGGCTCGAGCATCATCTACGGCAACGAAGTCGGGATCTGGAACGGGACCGGCGGTGCCTTTACGCGCACGAACTGGAGGTACGGGCCTTTTTCCTGGATTCCGGATCGTGGCCTCTACTACACGACTGTCGAGGGCTCCGGCATCGAAGTACAGGCTCCGAACACACCGATGCGGAGCTCCACCGGGCGATTTCGTACCGTCGGCTGGGCTGTCGGCTATTCCGGACCGATTACCTGGAATTCGATGGCCGTGGATGACGCTCGCGCCCGGTTGTACGTCGGGTTCTCCAACGACGGCGGACGGGCCGGGGTCGCGCGCTTCCTGACCGACGGCAGCGTCGACACGAGCTGGGGCGGTGATGGACTCGCGCCGATCGAGGGTTCGGGGCGTGCCGGCGTGGAACCGGCCGACTACGGCCCTGCGGCCGATGTGCGGCTGCTGAGCATCCGCGCCAACGGCGACCTGGTGGTTGCGACCGCCGACGGGATCCTCCAGCGCTTCAATGGCGGGGTGGGGCCGGCGCATGGGGCGCTGATCATGACCTCGTCCCAGGTGACCCCCGAAGCGGGGGGAAGGATCCTGGTGCAGGTGAACCGCGAAGGCGGATCTGCAGGTCCGGTCAGTGTCGATTACGCGGTCGATTCCTGCGAGGCGATTCTCGGGGGCTCGTGCACTTCGACTAAATGGATGAGTCCCGCGACCGCAGGCGTCGAATTCAAGCAACAGAGCGGAAGACTCAACAGGTCGGACGGCGACTCGAGCCCGCGCGTAATCGCAGTCGAGATCCACGATGACGACGAGCAAGAGCCGGATGAGTATTTCCTGATCCGACTGTCGAACGCGACCGGAGGTGCGACGATCCTGACCGCGCCTCTCAACCTCGTAATTTCCGCGAGCGACGCGCCGACTACGACGCCGACGCCGGCCACGGGAAGCAACTCGGGCGGTAGCGGCACCGGCAGCAGTTCCGGATCGAGATCGGGCGGCGGCGGGGCGACGTCATGGTCGTTCCTTGCCCTCGTTGGTTGCTGTCTACTGTTCCGCCGACGAGCCACTGCCCCCCTGCGTCGACGTCGGTTCTTGATCGCGCTCGCCTTGACAGCGCTCGCTTCGGAGACTCACGTCGCGCAAGCCCGCATCGGTGACATGGATCCCACCTTCGGCAGTGACGGTGTGTCTCGCCTCGACGTAATTGGACTGCCACTCAAGGATGGGAGGCTGCTTTACCGGACCAGCGGCGGATTCGGACGGACTGACGTCGACGGTCGTGCAGACGCGACATTCGGCAATGGTGGAGAGCGCGCCTGGCCAGCCGGCTTCAGGCCCGGCCCCTGGGCTCGCACCCGGGACGGCGAGCTCCTGACGGCAGGCACGACGGTGCCTCCGCAATCGGGTCTCGGCCTCGCGCTGGTGCGATTGCGCGCCGACGGGGACTTGGACACGACCTTCGGCGACGGCGGAATCTTGACCCTGCCATCGCGAATGACGCCGGTGTCTCAGTTGCCCTGGATTGAGCAGCAAGTGGTCGTGCAACTCGACGGCAAGATCCTGGTGCTCACCGAGGCCCTGCGCGGCGCCTACGACGTGATCGAAGCGATGGAAATCGCGCGCCTGCTGCCGGATGGAACACCGGACCGGACCTTTGGTCTCGGCGGCATCGTCGTAATTCCCGTGGGCATCGGTGCGGAGTGGGTTGCCATGGATGCACTGAGCGACGGGCGCATCCGGATCAGCGGAGATGTATCGCTCTACCTGACCGAGATGGGGACGTCTGATCCCGGGGTGCCAACGTACGACCCTGAACTTGGTGCTCCCGCGCGTCATTGGGCCTTGGGCGCGCCGACTTCGGATGGCGGACGGGTACTGATCTCTCGGGACGATGACTCGGCCAATAGCTCGAGCTACCTGATCGCTCGGTTGAAGGCTGACGGCTCCCTCGATCGCCGGTTCGGGCAGCAGGAAAGCGGCACCCTGACTCTGTCGAATC
>VEPJ01000155.1 GCA_012026925.1 Gammaproteobacteria bacterium
GTGTGGTTCTCGAAGTGGTGCTGGATGATCGGCAGCACCTTCTCGTCGACCATGCGGCCGACGGAGTCCTTCACCATCTGCTCTTCCTCGGAGAGCAGGCCCCGCACGTCGTAGAGATCGAGCGGATCGAGCGCGCGTGCGGATTTCTTCTGGGGAGCGTTCGAGGTGGCCACGGCGGGTCTCCGGTGAGTTGAGGGGGCGTCAGCCGTTGCTGCCGAGCGCCGACAGCAGGGTCTCGGCCTTGTGCTTGACGAGGTTGCCGATCGTCACGGCCTGCTCGATGTCGCCGGCCGCCTTCGCCGCAGTCGCTTTTTCCCACAGTGCCTTCTGGTCCGCGACGCTGGCAGGCGTGGCATCGAGCATCATCCGCATGGGGCCGGCGGCCGGGACCTTGCCGGACTTCTGCAGCTCGTCGGCGCGCTTTTCGACGGCCGCGATCGCGGCGGGCACGCTGCTCTCGAGCCCGGTCCATTCCGGGGCAAGCGACGTGGCGATCTCGGCCTTCTTGGCAGCGGCCTGCTGCGCGAGGCCCTGCGCCTGCTCGAGGACCGCGGGCGCCGCGTCGGCGATGCCCTGGTAATCGCGCTCGTAGTACTTGACCTTGAGCCGGGTGGACTGGGCCTCGAGCTTCGATACGTGGCTGGGAAGGTACTTCGTCGCGTCCGGCCCGGCTGCCTTGATCGCCGCGTCGACGGCGTCGATGGACTTGCGGGCCGGGGCTTCGCCCTTGTCGGCCGGGGCGCAACCGGCCGCGAGCGCGGCGGCGAGGATCAGTGGCAGCAGGCTCGCTGGCAGCGGGCGGATGGGCATCGGTCGAATCCTTGGCGGTCGCGGGGCCGAAGCGGCCATGAGCAGGCTATTTTACGTGTTCCGAAGCCGGGCGCCTGCCCGTTGCGAACCCACGCCCGATGCGCTGCGCCTACCATCCCGACTATTTCGTGCCGCTGCCGACGAGCCATCCCTTCCCGATGGCGAAGTACCCGCTGCTGTACGAGCAGCTGCTCGGCGAAGGGGGCGTGGCCACCGGGGACATCCTGGTGCCCGACGAGGCGCGGCTGCCGGATCTCGCGCTGGTGCACACGGCGGATTATCTCGAGCGGCTGGAGGCCGGTTCCCTGGATGCAGCCGAGATCCGTCGCATCGGCGTGCCGTGGTCCGCGGCCCTCTGGCGCAGGTCGCGGCTCGCAGTGCAGGGAACGATCGAGGCCTCGCTTGCGGCCCTGTCGGACGGGCTCGCGGGCAACCTGGCCGGCGGCACGCACCACGCGTTTCCCGACCACGGCGAGGGGTTCTGCGTGCTGAACGACGTCGCGGTCGCGATCCGCGTGCTGCAGCGGGATCGTCGCGTCGCGACCGCGCTGGTCGTGGACCTCGACGTGCACCAGGGCAACGGCACTGCCGCGATATTCGAGGGCGACCCGGCGGTGTTCACGTTTTCCATGCACGGGGAGCGCAACTATCCCGCGCGCAAGATGCAGTCGCGCGTGGACGTCGGGCTCCGCGACGGCATGGAGGACGAGGAATACCTGCATCTCCTCGCGATGCACCTCGAGGCGATCCTCGGCGGGTTCACGCCGGACATCGTGTATTACCTGGCCGGCGTGGATCCTGCGCGGGGCGATCGCTACGGCCGGCTGAAGCTCTCGGACGACGGCATCCGGCGCCGCGACCGGCTCGTGCTGGATGCGTGCCTCGGGCGCGGCCTGCCGACCGTCATCACGATGGCCGGCGGATACGCGTCGACCCCGGCGCGCACCGCCGAACTGCACGCCATCGTGTTTCGCGAGGCGGCGAAAAAGGCGATCATTGCACCTTCAGGATCAATCACCACCGCCGGGTCGCGCCCGATCCGGCCAGCCAGGGAGTAAGTCCATGTTGATTCGCCACAAAGCCGGAATCGCGACGCTCGTCGCCGTGTCGGTCGCGCTCGTCGGTTGCGAGACGATGAGCGGCCCGGAGAACCAGAAGACCCGCCAGGGCGCCGCGATCGGTGCGGCCGGTGGCGCGGCCATCGGTCTCATCGCGGGCGGCGGATGGAAGGGAGCGCTGATCGGCGCGGGCATCGGCGCGCTCGCTGGCGGTTCGGTCGGCAATTACATGGACAAGCAGGAGGCGAAACTGCGCCAGCAGATGGCGGGGACCGGCGTCGAGGTCGTGCGCAAGGGCGACAACCTGACGCTCGACATGCCCGGCAACGTCACGTTCGCGCTCAACAGCGCGAAGCTGAATCCGCAGTTCGACCCGGTGCTCGACAAGGTGGCGCAGACGCTGGTCGAGTACAACAAGACCGTCGTCCAGATCGCGGGCCACACCGACAGCACGGGCCCGAGGGCCTTCAACATGACGCTGTCGGAGCAGCGCGCCGGCAGCGTGAAGGCGTACCTCGAGAGCCGCGGCGTGCCGTCGGCCCGCATGGTCCCGATCGGCGTCGGCCCGGACTACCCGGTCGCGTCGAACGACACCGAGGAAGGGCGCGCGCAGAACCGCCGCGTTGAGATCACGATCGTCCCGGTGACGCAGGAGTCGCTGGAAGACGCGAAGAGGGGCTGACGGACGAAAAAAATCGGTGCCATTCACCGAAAAAGGGGACAGTCCCCTTTTTCGGTGAATGGCACCGATTTTTTCATTCCGCGACGACGAGCTTGCGGAGCTTCTTGATCGCGTTCGCCTCGATCTGGCGGATGCGCTCCGCCGACACGCCGTACTGATCGGCGAGGTCGTGCAGCGTGGCCTTCGGCTCGCTCATCCACCGCGCGCGCAGGATCGCCTGGCTGCGTGCATCGAGCTGCGACAGTGCGCCCGTGACCTTGTCGGTCACGTCGTCGTCCCACTCGGCGCGCTCGACGGCAACGGCCGGGTCCGCGTCGGGGGCTGGCAGGTAGGCCGACGGCGCATAGGAATCCTCGTCCTCGTCCGCGTCCGGAGCCGGGTCGTACGAGAGGTCGCGCGACGCGAGCCGGCGCTCCATCTCGGTGACCTCGCCCGTGCTCACGCCGAGGTCGCGGGCGACCGCCTGAGTCTCCTCGTTCGTGAGCCAGCCGAGGTTCTTCTTGTACTTGCGCAGGTTGAAGAACAGCTTCCGCTGCGCCTTGGTCGTGGCGATCTTCACCAGCCGCCAGTTGCGCAGCACGTATTCGTGGATCTCGGCGCGGATCCAGTGCACGGCGAACGACACCAGCCGCACGCCCACCGCCGGGTCGAAGCGCTTCACGGCCTTCATCAGGCCGACGTTGCCTTCCTGCACGAGGTCGCCCATCGGCAGGCCGTAGCCGGCGTAGCCGCGGGCAATGTGCACGACGAAACGCAGGTGCGAGAGCACCAGCTGCCGGGCCGCGTCGAGATCGTTCTCGGCCCGGAACCGGGTGGCGAGCGCGGTCTCCTCCTCGCGGCTCAGCACCGGGATGCGGCCGACGGCGTCGAAGTACGCGTCGAGGCTCCCGATCGGGCCGGCGAGGGCGAGTTCGGCAGGGCTGCGTCGTGCGAGCGCGGTGGTCGTCATGGTCTTCGCGGGTCCTCCCCAGGTCACGACTGCAGATATTAGCAGTCAGGACATTAGAGTGCTAAAGACCGGGGAAGTTCAGCAGCCCAACCGCCGGGAATGAGCCAGAAATGCGAAACAAGTCAAACAGTTAGGCAAGCGCCGCCTACTTCGGCTCGATGCCGCGGAGCTCCCGGGTCGCCGCGATGAACGACCCGAACCAGCCGAGCAGGATGGCCCCGAGGACCAGGGCCAGGCTGCCCTCGACGCCCAACCCGTGCAGCGCGAAAGAGCTGCCGTACAGCCCGGCGATCCGCTGGACCGGGTCGCCGAGCACCATGATCACGATCGCGACGATCAGCCACGCGATCGCACCGCCACCCAGCCCGTACCAGACGCCGTTGTATAGGAACGGCCGGCGCACGAACGCGTCGCTGCCGCCGACGAGCTTGGTCACCTCGATCTCGTCGCGCCGGTTCTCGATGTCGAGCCGGATCGTGTTGCCGACGATGACGAGGATGCCGAGCGCGAAGAGTCCCGCCGCCAGGAATACGACCCGCCGGACGACGTCGAGGATCGCGTTGAAGCGGCTCACCCATTCGGTGTCGAGCTGCACGACGTCCACGCCGGGCAGCGTCTTCAGCTCGCTGGTGAGCGTCGCCACGTGCGCGGGATCGCGGAACTCCTCCGCCGGCCGCACGATGAGCGCGTGCGGCAACGGGTTGTCCTTGAGCGCATCGAGTGCCTCGCCGAAACCGGAGCCCTTGCGGAACTCCTCGAGCGCCTCGTCCGCGCTGACGAGCGTCACATCCGACACGTCGCGACGCTTGCGCACGCGGTCGGCGACCGACTTCGCCTCCTCCAGCGTCGCCGACTGCTTCATGTACACGGAGACGTCGAGCGCGTTGCTCCAGCCGCCGCTCGCCGCGCGCACGTTCTGCACGAGCACGTGCAGGCACGCCGGTAATGCGAGCGCGATGCCGATGACCAGGATCGTGAGCATCGTGGCGAACGGCTGCTGCCAGAGCCGGCCCAGCGAGCCGACCATCGTCTGCACGTGTCGTTCGAGCCACTGCTTCATGACGGCTCGACCCGGTCGACGACGATGGAGGGCAGCGGCGGGGGCGGCTCGGCATCGCCGCCAGCGACGCGACCGGCCTCGATGATCACCCGACGCACGCCGTAGCGCTCGATGAGGTGCACGTCGTGCGTCGCGACCAGCACCGTCACGCCGACCTCGTTGAATCGCTTGAAGATGTTCATGATCTCGACCGCGAGGTCCGGGTCGAGGTTGCCGGTGGGCTCGTCCGCGATCAGGAGCGACGGCTTGCCTACGATGGCGCGCGCGATGCCGACGCGCTGCTGTTCGCCGGTCGAGAGCTCGATCGGGCGATTCTGCTCGCGGCCGAGGAGTCCCACCTGGTCGAGCGCAGCGCGCACGCGCTTGGTGATCTCCTTCTCCGGCACGCCCGCGATCACGAGTGGCAGCCCGACGTTGTCGTACACCGGGCGGTCCATCAGCAGCTTGTGGTCCTGGAACACGATGCCGATGTCGCGGCGGAACGACGGGATCTTCTTCCGCGGCATCGTGGCGGTGTTCTGGCCGTTGACGACGAGCGTGCCGCGCGTCGGGCGCTCGATCACGGCGATGAGCTTCAGGAGCGTGCTCTTGCCCGCGCCGGAGTGGCCGGTGAGGAACACCATCTCCCCTCGTTCGATGCCGAGGGTGAAGTCGCAGAGCGCCTCGCGGCCGTTCGGATAGCGCTTCCAGACGTTGTCGAAGCGGATCATGCGGCCTCGCCGGGGGTGCGGGCCGGAGTCAGCACGGCATCGACGAACGACTCCGCGTCGAATACGCCGAAGTCCTCGGCCGACTCGCCGATGCCGACGAAGCGCACGGGTATCTTCAGCCGATCGGCGATCGCGAGCACGATGCCGCCTTTTGCGGTGCCGTCGAGCTTGGTGAGCACGATGCCGGTGACGCCGAGCGCCTCGTTGAACTGCTGTGCCTGGGTGAGCGCGTTCTGTCCCTGGCCGGCGTCGAGCACCAGCAGCACCTCGTGCGGGGCATCGGCGTCGAGCCGGCCGAGCACGCGCTTCACCTTCTTCAGTTCGTCCATCAGGTTGCTCTGCGTGTGCAGGCGACCGGCGGTGTCGGCGATCAGCACGTCCACGCCGCGCGCCCGTGCCGCCTGCATGGCGTCGAAAATCACGGCCGCCGGGTCCGCGCCCGCGGACTGCGCGATCACGGGCACGCCGTCGCGCTCGCCCCACACCTGCAGCTGCTCGATGGCGGCGGCGCGGAACGTGTCGCCGGCAGCCAGCAG
Organism: Gammaproteobacteria bacterium; assembly: GCA_012026925.1. Classification (GTDB taxonomy): domain Bacteria; phylum Pseudomonadota; class Gammaproteobacteria; order Steroidobacterales; family Steroidobacteraceae; genus RPQJ01. The sequence goes on from VEPJ01000155.1 coordinate 5,806, forward strand.
CACCTTGCGGCCATCATCGGAAAGTCGCCGCGCCAGCTTGCCGATCGTGGTGGTCTTGCCCGAGCCGTTCACGCCCACGACGAGGATCACGTAAGGGTGCTTCGCGGCGTCGATCTCGAGAGGGCGGCTCACGGGTGCCACGATCCCGAGCATCGACTGCCGCAGCGCGGTGAGCAGCGCGTCGAGATTGCCGAGTTCCTTGCGCGCGACCATGCCGCGCAGGCCACCGAGGATCTTCTCCGTCGTCTCGATGCCGACGTCGGCACCGATCAGGCGCGTTTCGAGCTCGTCGAGGACGGCGTCGTCGATCCTGCCGCCGGGCAGGAGGTTCGCGAGGTCGTAGGTGAGCCACGAGTTGCCGCGGTTCAGCTTCGCCCGCATGCGCGCGAAGAAGCCGGGCTGCTTCCCGGTCGGAGCAGCATCGGCGCGCGGCTCGACGCGCGCCGCGGTCTCGGGCGCGGCCTCGTCGGGCTTCTTCGACTTGAAGCTGAACAGTCCCATGGTCCGGATCGGCGGGGCGGGGCCGTGATTGTAGCGGATGAAAAAAAGAAGGGCGGGTATCGCTACCCGCCCCTCATATCGTCGATCAGCCGGACTGGCTTACTGCTGGACCACCGCCGGGTTCGTGATGACCACGAACGGCCCGCCGGGCTGCGTCGCGGAGGCGGCGAATTTCACCGCCTGGGTCTGCATTTCGACGGTGGCCGCGAGGCTGGCCGTAGGATCCACCAGCGACCCATGCGAGCCTGCCGTCATCGTCGTGTAGCCGCCCGTGCCTTCGCCGACTGGTGTCGGGCCAAGGGTGCTGATCTTCTTGAGCTTGGCCGCGTTGATCAGGTAGTCGGTCGACACGTTCGGGAGCACCGTATCACCGACCACCTTCTGCAGATGCATCGGCACGACCTGCTGGCCGTTGTAGATGTGATTCGCAGGGTCTGCCGCATCCAGTACCGCCTGGCCCTCGTTCCAGAAATTGAAGTAGAGGGTTGAGCCGTACGGGATGTTGGCGGCGATCAGGTCCCTGAAGGGCAGCGTCTTGGACTGCAGCGACACCAGGCTGAGCGGGCCGCCCGGTACCGACAGAGTCGCGGTCTGCGTATCACCCACGAAGTGCAGGTGTGAACCGCCCATAATGCCGCACAGCGCCCGGCCGACGTAGTGGACGCGCTTCGAGTCGATATCCGGGACGCCATCTCCCGTGATGTCGAGCGTGCCCACGGACTTGGTGAAGACGATCATGTCGGCCTCGGACTGTCGCAGGCTGTCACGGCTGTAGAGCGTGTTCCCCACATAGAAGAACCAGGTGCCCGACGGGTCAATCTGGCCGTCAGGCGTCTGTGCGTTCGTCGCGTTGTTGATGAAGTCGACGTTGAACGTGCGCTCGGTCGAGCCCGCGCACAGCGGATTGGTCGGGCAATAGA
>VEPJ01000178.1 GCA_012026925.1 Gammaproteobacteria bacterium
CGGAAATTCGGTGCCATTCACCGATTTCGGCGCCCAGCACCGAAATCGGTGAATGGCACCGAATTTCCGCCTTCCCCTCTCTCCGGACGGGCCTTGCGATGGGTCATGGGATGTTACCCGAGCAACCCGTGTTCGGCCAGCGCGCGAACGACCGGCCGGCTTGTCAATTTGGTCCGGGAGCCGGAACATCCCCGACCCTGTCCCACGACCGGATGTCCGCCCGATGCGCCTCGCGTTACAGACCCTGATCCTCCTGCTTGCGACGGCCGCCGCCCATGGGCTGCGCCCGCGCCGACCGCCGGCCGCGCCGCGGCCAAGCTGCACGCGCTCTTCGAATCGGAGTGGGAACGCGGGCTGCGCGAGGACCCGTTGCGGGCGACGTACCTCGGCGACCACCGCTTCGACGACCGCTGGCCCGACGCGTCGGCAGCCGCCATCGAGAAGAGTCACGCCGGCGATCTCGCGGTGCTCCAGACGCTCAAGACGATCCCGACGTCGCAACTCACCGGCGAGGACCCTCTCAACAAGGAGCTGTTCCGCCGCATGTACCAGGGGTCCATCGATGCGTACGACTGGGGCCTGCAGTACCTGCCAGTCACGCAGCGCGGCGGCGTGCAGACCGCGGCGGAGCTCGCGGAGCTGATCCAGTTCTCGACGGTGAAGGACTACACGAACTGGCTCGCGCGCATGGACACGATCGGCACCTTCGTCGACCAGACGATCGTACTGATGCGCGAAGGCATGCGGCGCGGGCTCGTCCAGCCCAAGGTGATCATGCAACGCGTGCCGGACCAGATTGCGAAGCAGGTCGTGAAGGACCCGACCGCGAGCCCGTTCTACGCACCGTTTCGCAAGATGCCGGACTCCATCCCGGCGGCGGACCGGGAGCGCCTGCAGGCCGCCGCCCGCGAGTCGATCACGCGCAACGTCGTGCCCGCGTACGAGCGGTTCCACGAGTTCTTCGTGAACGAGTACCTGCCGGCCTGCCGTGACTCGGTCGGTGTCTGGGATACGCCGGGCGGAGATGCCTGGTACCAGAAGCGCATCGCATGGTTCACGACCACCGATCTCACGGCGGACCAGATCCACGAGATCGGCCTGAAGGAAGTCGCCCGGATCCGCGGCGAGATGCAGAGGATCATCGAGCAGGTCGGCTTCACGGGCAGCTTCCAGGACTTCCTGCAGTACCTGCGCACCGACCCCAAGTTCCGCTACACGGACCCGCAGCAGCTGCTGCAGGCCTACATGGTGATGGCGAAGCGCATCGACCCGTTGCTGCCGCAGTATTTCGGCCGGCTGCCGCGCATGCCATACGGCGTACGCCCCATCCCGATGGAATCGGCGCCCGACACGACCACGGCGTACTACCAGGGCCCGGCGCTCGACGGCACGCGCGCCGGCTACTACTACGTGAACCTCTACAAGCCCGAGGAGCGCCCGATCTACGAGATTCCCGTCCTCACCATCCACGAGGCGGTGCCCGGGCATCACCTGCAGATCGCCCTCGCCCAGGAACTCGGCTCGTTGCCCAAATTCCGCCGCGACTTCGAGGCGACCGCGTTCGTCGAGGGCTGGGCGCTCTACAGCGAGAGCCTCGGCGAGGAAATGGGCTTCTACAAGGATCCGTACGACAAGTTCGGCCAGCTCACCTACGAGATGTGGCGCGCCGTGAGGCTCGTCGTGGACACCGGCATTCACCACAAGCACTGGACCCGCGAGCAGGCGATCCAGTTCTTCAAGGAGAACGCGGCGAAGACCGAGCTCGACATCGTGAACGAGGTGGACCGTTACATCTCCTGGCCAGGCCAGGCGCTCGCCTACAAGATCGGCCAGCTCAAGATCCGCGAGCTGCGGACCACGGCGACGGCCACCCTGGGACCGGACTTCGACCTCCGGCAGTTCCACGACGTCGTGCTCGGCAGCGGCGCGGTGCCGCTCGACGTGCTCGAGGCGAACGTGCAGCGGTGGTTGAAGGAGCGCGCAGCCGCCGCGCAGCCGCGCCCATGAGCGGCGGGGCCCGGCGCCGCAGCGTCCCGGTCCGCGTCGGCCGGGTCACGATCGGGGGCGATCACCCAGTCGTCGTGCAGTCCATGACCAACACCGCCACCGCCGACGTCGAGGCCACTGCCCTACAGGTGCGCGCGCTCGCCGCCGCGGGCTCCGAGATCGTGAGAATCACGGTCAACACGGAGGAGGCCGCCGCGGCGGTGCCCGCGATCGCCGCCCGCCTCCGCGAACTCGGCACCGACGTGCCACTGGTCGGCGACTTCCACTTCAACGGTCACAAGCTGCTGCGCGAGCATCCAGCCTGCGCCGAGGCGCTCGCCAAGTACCGCATCAACCCGGGCAACGTCGGCCGCGGCAGCAAGCGGGACCCGCAGTTCGCCGAGATGATCGAGATCGCATGCCGGCATGGAAAGCCGGTGCGCATCGGCGTGAACTGGGGCAGCCTGGACCAGGACCTGCTCACCCGCCTGATGGACGAGAATTCGAAGTCCGCGCAGCCGCTCGATGCGAACGACGTCGTGCGCGAAGCACTGGTCGTCTCGGCGCGCGAGAGCGCGGCGCGCGCCGAGGATATCGGCCTCCCCCACGACCGCATCGTCATCTCCTGCAAGGTGAGCGGCGTGCAGGACCTGATCGCCGTGTATCGCAACATCGCGGCCCGATGCGATTTCCCGCTGCACCTCGGACTCACCGAGGCCGGCATGGGCTCGAAGGGTATCGTCGCCTCCACCGCCGCGATGTCCGTGCTGCTGCAGGAGGGCATCGGCGACACCATCCGCGTCTCCCTCACGCCCGACCCCGGCGGCGACCGCACGCGCGAGGTGGTCGTGGCGCAGGAGATCCTGCAGACGATGGGGCTGCGCTCCTTCACGCCGATGGTCGTGGCCTGCCCGGGCTGCGGCCGCACGACCTCGACTTACTTCCAGGAACTCGCGCAGAAGATACAGTCGCACCTGCGGCAGCGCATGCCGGAATGGCGCCGCCTTTATCCGGGAGTCGAGGAGATGACGGTCGCGGTCATGGGTTGCGTGGTCAACGGCCCCGGCGAGAGCAAGCACGCGAACATCGGCATCAGCCTGCCCGGCACCGGCGAGCGCCCGGTGGCACCCGTGTACATCGACGGCGAGAAGGGCCCGACGCGCAAGGGCGAGCGCATCGCCGAGGAGTTCCAGCAGCTCGTCGAGCAATATGTCGAACGGACGTATTCCGCCGGAGGCACGGCATGAACCAGCTTCGCGACCGGAAATGCAGGGCCTGCGCTCCGGGGACGCCCGCGCTCCCGGACGCGCGCGTCACCGAGTTGCTCGCCGAACTCGCGCCCGGCTGGCGCGTCGCCGAGGACGGTCGCTCTCTGCGCCGCGCCTATGGCTTCGCCGATTTCTACGAGACCATGGCGTTCGCGAATGCGGTCGCGTGGATCGCGAACAGCGAGGACCACCACCCGGATCTCGAGCTGGGGTACAACTACTGCCGGGTGACGCTCGCCACGCATTCGATCGGGGGACTGTCGGAAAACGACTTCATCTGCGCTGCGAAGATCGACGCGCTGGGGGCCTGACGGGAAGGCCACGACACATACTTGGGGGGATCTGGATGGAGGAGCAGAAGCCAGGCGACGAATCGTCGGCCCTGCCGTTCGTGGCACCGTGCCGGCTGCTGGACGCGAAGGCACCGTTCGACTGGCTGCGCCGCGGCTGGCGCGACATGTGGGCGGCGCCGAGGCAGAGCCTGACCTACGGAGCCATCGTCGTGCTGCTGAGCCTCGTTCTGGCCTCGATCGCGATCGAGGCCGGCGGTTACTGGGAACTCCTCTCCCTCGTGTCGGGCTTCATCCTGATCGCGCCGGTCCTCGCCGTCGGGACTTACGTCATCAGCATCCACATCGAGCGCGGCCAGAAGCCGTCACTGCGACGCTGCATCCGCGAAGAACAGCGGGCATTCGGTAACCTCATGGTGTTCGCGCTGATGCTCATGGTCGTCTTCCTCGTCTGGGCCCGTGCCGGCTCCGCGGTGCACGTGTTCTTCCCGATGAGCGAGCCGCCGGACTGGAGCGACTACCTGACGTTCTTCGGCATCGGCAGCGCGATCGGCTCGATCTTCGCCGCCGTGGTGTTCTCCGCGGCCGCCTTCTCGCTGCCGATGATGGTGGACCGCAAGGTGGATACCGTCACGGCGGTCGTGACCAGCGTCAACGCGGTGCTGCGCAACAAGCCGGCGATGGCGGTCTGGGCGGCTTGCATCGTGCTCGCCGTCGCGCCCGGCTTCGCGCTGCTGTTCATCGGTCGCCAGCGCGGCGCGGGCCTGGCATTCATCATGCTCGTCCTGGGGATCACGCTGCCGCTGATCGGCCACGCCACCTGGCACGGCTATCGGGACACGGTTGACGCGAGCCAGTGGCCGCTGAACGAGGAAGTCGACCGCGACTAGGGACCGGCGGTCGCGGCGCCGGCGTCAGCCGAGCAGCAGCCGATCCAGGTCCGGGTCCAGCTCGTGCATCAGGTCGGTGGGCAGCCGCGAGAACCGCAGCGCCGCGGCGTAGCCCCGCCGATCGCCACCGCGGTCGAGCATCCACTGCGCGTGCTCGCAGAGCAGCGCGAGTTGCAGGGACCGTGCGAGCGTCAGGGCCAGGCGGCGCGCACCCGCCTGGATGAGCTCGCGGTCGTGGTCGGACTCGCGCCACAGGGCCGCACGTTCGCGCGCGGCGGTCGCCCGCCGCCCGGCCGCCGCGAGTCGCGGCTCCTTGAGGCCGCGCACGCAGGACGACGCGCGCCCCATCAGCGCCGCGAGCCCCGCATGGAGATCGGAGCGCAGCAGCGCGTCGAGCGAGAGCACGTTCGTGGTGCCCTCCCAGATCGGCAGCACCTGCGCGTCGCGCATGAGCTGCGGCAGGCCCGTGTCCTCCACGTAGCCTGCGCCGCCGAAGCTCTCGACGACCTCGCTCACGACCGAGACCGCCTGCTTGCCCGTGACGAGCTTGGCGAGCGGCGTGACGAGCCTGAGCAGCGCGCGCTGCTCCGCGTCGATCTCGCCGCGCTCGTACCTGCCGTTGAGCTCGACGAGCAGGAAGGTCATGAGGAACGCGCCCCAGGTCTCCGCCTCGAGCGCGGCCAGGGTGTCAACGTGCAGCGGCTGGCGAGCGAGCGGAGCTCCGAAGGCCTCGCGTCGCGCAGCGAACGACCGCGCGAGGGCCAGTGCGCGCCGCATGAACGCCACGGCGCACACGCTGTTCCACATGCGGGTGACCGCGAGCATCGGCTCGATCGTGCGCGTGCCGTTCGACGGCGGGCCGACCAGCTCGGCGCGCGTGCCGTCCAGCAGCAGCTCCGCGGTCGGGACCTTGCGCGTACCGAGCTTGTCCTTGAGGCGATCCACGCGCAGGCCGTTGAGCCGCCCTTCCCCATCGCGAAGTTCGACGTAGAACATCGCGAGGCCCTTGCCACCGGCCGCATTGCCCTCCGGGCGGGCGAGCGTGAGCGCCATCTGCGAAGCGACCGAGGACGTGAACCACTTGCGGCCGTACAGCCGCCAGCCGTCGCCGTCCTTCACCGCGCGCGTCTGCGAACGTCCGACGTCCGAGCCTCCCGTCGTCTCGGTCATCCACTGGCCACTGGTCCACGCGAGCGCGGGGTCGCGCGCCGTGAGCCGCGGCAGAGCCCTGTCGACCAGCTGCCGGTTGCCGGACTCGACGAGCGCTCGCGCAGCGCCATCGGTCATCGCGAGCGGACAGCTGTAGACGTCGGACGAAGGGTGGAAGAGATAGACCTTCGCGAACTGCGCGATGCGTGCGAACCGGCCGTGTGCGGGCTCGTAGCCGGTCGCCACCAGGCCGTGGCGCACCGCGACGCGCTCGGCCTCCCGCCAGAGGGGTGTGACCTCGACCTGGTCGACGCGGTTGCCCCAGGCGTCCCACTGCGTGAGCTTCGGCTCGTTCAGCCGGTCGGCGAGCTGCAGCTGGTAGAGGGGCCCGCCGGCGAGCGCGCCGAGCTCCTCAAGCTCGGGCTCCAGTGCCCGCAGCGACTCCGCGGGCAGCGCGCGCCCGAGCCACGAAGCAAGCAGCGGATCGTCGCGGTACTGGTTGCCGAGTTCAGGGGCCGACTGGGTGAACAGTGCCTGCTGCCAGCCACTTGCCGTCATGAAGCGTACCCCGAACGGGAAACGATGCCCGGCAAGTCGCCTGCCAGGCCCAGGGCGCGGCGCACGAAGAGCCGGCGCGCGAACGGTTGTGACCCCACGAGCGCCAGGCCGCACCGCCGCGCCGCGGCGATGCCGACGCTGCGCTCGCCGAACAGGCGGTTCAGGGTGTCGGTCGTACCGAGCATCAGTGCGTTCTCGCTCCGGCGCCAGCGCGCATAGCGGCGCAGGACACGCAGCCCGGCATGGTCCTCGCCGGCCTCCACGGCATCGGCGAGCACCTCGACGAGCGAGGCGCCGTCCAGGAACCCGAGGTTCACGCCCTGGCCGGCGAGCGGATGAATCGTATGCGCAGCATCGCCTACGAGCGCGAGGCGCGGCCGCACGTACTCGCGCGCATGCCAGAGCGCGAGCGGAAAACCGGCGCGCCCGCTCGCGAGCTCGACCTTGCCGAGCACGCGGGCGCTCGCGTCCGTGACTCGCCGCCCGAACTCGTCGGGCTCGGAGGCCTGCAGCGCCGCCGCGTTCTCGGGCGTCGTGGTCCACACCAGGGACACGCGCCCGTCGCGCAATGGCAGGAAGGCGATCGGGCCGTCCGGCAGGAATCTCTGCCACGCGGTGTGCGCGTGCGGGCGCTCGGTGCGGAGGTGCGCGACGACGGCCGTCTGCCCGTAGGCCCATCCGGCCCGGGAAATGCCGCAGAGTTCGCGCGTCCGCGACTGGCCGCCGTCCGCCCCGATCACGAGGCCGCAGGTGACGCGCCGGCCGTCGGTCAGCGAGACGGTCGCGGCATCGGCCTGGAACTCGAGCGACTCGAGCCCGGCGCGCAAAAGCGTGACGCCTTCGATCTCGGGCGATTCGAGCAACTCCCACTGGACGCGGAGGTTCTCGGCGATGTGCCCGAGGTCCGGTTCCCCGGTCTCGGATGCCGAGAACCGCAGCGCATCGCGAGCATCGGGCGAACTCGCGGCATCCCAGACCACCATGTCCGTGTAAGGGCAGGCGTGTTCGCGAATCGCGTCCCACGCGCCCGCCGCCTGCAGGATGCGCTCCGAAGCGCGCGACAACGCCGAGACGCGCAGGTCCACGGAATCCGGGTCCGGCGCGCGCGGCAGCGACGGTTCGACCACTGCGACGCGCCACCCCGAGAGGCGTTCCTCCCGCTCGAGCAGAGCCGCGGTGCAGAGGCCGACCATGCCTCCGCCGATGACGACCGCATCGAAGTCGTGGCGGCGCCCGTTGCTCATCGGGCGACTCCGGTGAGCGGCACGCCCCGCGCCAGGCGGGGAACGCGCCCGGCGGCCCCGACGCTCAGCCGTGCCATCGCCGCCTTGGCGGGTGGGAAGGAATCGAATGCGAGCAGGCCGACGCTGCGCAGCCCGCGCAGCACTCCGAGCGGCGTGCCGAACAACCTCACGAGTCCGTCCGTGAAGGCGACGATCCGGCGGCGATCCTCGTCGCGCCAGTCGGCATACGCGCGCAACGCCGTTTCGTCGCCGACGTCCGGGCCGCCGGCCGCGATCGCATCCGCGATCACCTCCGCGAGGCTCGCCGCGTCGCGCAGGCCGAGGTTGAAGCCCTGCCCGGCGATCGGGTGCATTGCCTGCGCCGCGTTCCCGACGATCGCGAGGCGCGGCGCCACGTGACGCTCGGCGCGCGAGAGCGCGAGGTCGTAGGAATGGCGCACGCCGATCCGCAACAGGCGCCCGAGGCGGAAACCGAAAGCCGCCTGCAGTTCCGCCAGGAACTCGGTATCCGGCAGCGCGAGCAATCGCTTCGCTTCTTCGGGGCGCCGCGTCCAGACGATGCCGCAACGGCCGTCGGACAGCGGCAGGACCGCGATCGGGCCCTCCGGCGCGAACCGCTCGTATGCGACGTGGTCGTGGAAGCGCTGCGTCGTCATCGTCGCGATGATCGCCGTCTGGCCGTAATCCCAGTGCTCGGCCGGGATCCCCGCCTGCTCGCGGATCGCGGAGCGCGCCCCGTCCGCGGCGACGACCAGGCGTGCCGTGATGTCGATGGGCTCCGCGGCCGACTCGATGCGAACGCTCCGGCGATCGTCCGTGAGCGCCGTCGCCGTCGCACGGGCGGGCGCAAACACCTCGATCCCCTGCACTCGACGCAGGCCCTCCCACAGTCCCGCGCCGATTACCCGGTTAGGCACGACGTAGCCCAGGGCCTCCAGCCCCTGCTCCTCGGCATCGATGCGGGCAACACCGAAGCGTCCCTGCTCGGAGACGTGGATGCGGCGGATCGGGGTCGCTTCACGCTGCATGTGGCGCCAGACGTCGAGGCTGCGGAACACGCGGACGGTGCCATTCGCGAGCGCGGTGGTGCGTTCATCGAAGCTCGGATGCTCGCCCGTGCCGGGTGCCACGGCCTCGATGAGCGCGATGCGCAACCCCAGGGGCGCGAGGGCCAGCGCGAGCGACGCGCCGACCAGCCCGCCGCCGGCAATCGCGAGGTCGAAGTCCGTCGGGCGTTCCCTTGCAGTCACGGCGGCGCCTCAGGCGGCCATCACGCGCTCGATCTCGGCCGGCGTGCGCGGCAACCCGTCGGTGAGGATCTCGCAGCCGTCCGCCGTGACGGCCACGTCGTCCTCGATGCGCACGCCGATGTTCCACCAGCGGCGCGGCACGCCCTTCGTCCCGGCGGGAATGTAGATGCCCGGCTCCACCGTCAGGCACATGCCGGGCTCGAGCACCCGCCACTCGTCGCCGACCTTGTAGTCGCCGACGTCGTGCACGTCCATGCCGAGCCAGTGCCCGGTCCGATGCATGAAGAACTTCCTGTACGCCTCTTCCTTGACCAGCGCCGGCACCCGCCCCTTGAGCAGCCCGAGGCGGACGAGCCCCTGGGTGACGGCGCGCACCGCGGCGTCGTGCGGTTCGTTCCAGTGGTTGCCGGGACGGACCTTCGCGAACGCGGCCTCCTGCGCCTCGAGCACCACGTCGTACACCGCCCGCTGCTCGGGCGAAAAACGGCCGTTCACCGGGAACGTGCGGGTGATGTCGGACGCGTAGTAGCCGTACTCGCAGCCGGCGTCGATCAGCAACAGGTCGCCGTCCTGCAGCTCCGCGTCGTTCGCGTGGTAGTGCAGCGTGCAGGCGTTCGCGCCGCCGCCGACGATCGGGTGGTAGGCGATGTCGGCGTTGTGACGGTGGAACTCGTGCAGCAGCTCCGCCATCACCGCGTATTCGTGCAGGCCGGGCCGCGTGGTCTTCATCGCGCGGATGTGCGCCCCGACGGAGATCTGGGCCGCGTGCCGCATCACCGCGAGCTCGTTGCGGCTCTTGTAGAGGCGCATGTCGTGCAGCAGGTGATCGAGGGCCACGAACTCCTGGGGCGTGTGCATGCCCTGCTTCGCCTGGGCACGCAGGGTGTTCACCCAGGCGATCACGTGCTGGTCGAATTCGGGGTGGATGCCCATCGTGTAGTAGACGCGGCCGCACTGCTCCATGAGCCCGGGCAGGATGTCGTCGATGTCTCCGATCGGGAAGGCGTCGTCCGCCCCGTAGTCACGCGTCGCGCCGTCGGGGCCGGCCCGCTTGCCGTCCCAGGTCTCGCGCGTGGGGTCGCGGTCGCGCACGAACAGGATGTATTCCGCCTGCGGACGTCCCGGCACGAGCACCGCAACGGCCTCGGGCTCGTTGAATCCCGTGAGGTAGTGAAAATCGCTGTCCGGGCGATAGTGATAGTGCACGTCGCTGTTGCGCTGCTTCTCCGTGGCGGCGGGCAGGATGGCGATCGCCCCCTTCCCCATCATGCGCATCAGCTGGCGCCGGCGGCGCGCGAACTCGTCTTTGCGTACGGTCATGGTCCTGTCAGTGTGCGACGTGCCGGGCCGGCTGGCCGGCGCGCAGGGCGGCGAGTTCGTCGTAGATGAGCTGGACGCCGACGCGCAGGAACTCGACCAGCTCCGCGTAGGCCTCTTCCTCGACCTCGAGCGCCTCGGAGCCGACGGCCCCGGCGTGCGAGATCTGCGCCAGGTCCGCCAGCACCTCGGGAACGTCCTCCGGGAGCGCGTCGCGATTCACAGTCCCGGCGGCACCGAAGCCGTAGAGAAATCCCTGGCACCACGCGCCGAGCGCCTCGACGCGTGCATCGAGCGGCTGCTCGTCGTCCGGGAGCAGCGGCTGGAACTCGAGCTCCTCGCCGGCGAGCGCGGTGACGCTCGCGGCGTGCAGGTCGGCGAGGGCGCGGCCGTCCCGCCCCGATTCATCGGGCAGGATCTCCTCGAACCATTCCTCGACGGCGTACTCGCGGCGAGCGCAGAGTGCACCGCACAGGGCGCCGTGCGCCTCGGCCGCATGCACCGTCGAGCCCGCAGCCGCGAGCGCCCGGGCAACGTCGTCGAATACGACCTTGTCGATCATCGCGATTATCGTAACATCGCGCGCCCGATCGCCGCCGGTTCAATTGATTCCCCTGGAGTGCGGCTCTATAGTTCCCCGCATGACCGAGACCGCCGCAAGATCCGCCGTGGACGCCGAACTGCGCCGCCTCGAGCGCCGCGTGGACGAGCTCGTCGCCACGATCGGCCAGCTCAAGGAAGAAAACCGGGCGCTGCGCCAGCGCCAGGACACGCTGATGTCGGAGCGCGCGAACCTGCTGCAGAAGAACGAGCAGGTGCGGGCGCGCGTGGAGGCGATGATCGGGCGGCTCAAGGCGATGGAGCACGGCACGTGAGCGACGATCGCATCTCGCGGGTGAGCGTCCGGCTGCTCGACCGGGAATACCAGGTCGCCTGCCCGGTGGAGGAACGCGGCGACCTGCTCGACTCCGCCGAGTACCTCGACGCGAAGATGCGCGAGGTGCGCGACTCCGGCAAGGTCGTCGGGCTCGACCGCATCGCCGTGATCTCGGCGCTCAACCTCGCGAACGAGCTGATCAGGCTCCGTCGCCAGGGCACGGCGCTCGACGGCGACGTGGGCGCGCGGTTGCGGACGCTGCGCGAGCGCGTCGAGGCCGCCCTCGAGCGCGGCCAGCAGCTTGAACTCTGAGGGGCGGGACGCGGTCCCACTCCTCGTCGATTTGGCGCCGCCTGCGGTGTTCGACACGGTCCGGGTTACCTCTCGACCGTAAGTCAAATACCCAGGGGAGCCGGCCAGCCGGCACCGTTGTGCAAGTCCGCCCCCGAGCGGGAAGCCTGAGGTGCCGTGGCCTTCCCCGCCTATTGCTCCATGTCGAGAGCAATGGTCCGTGACGGCACAGGCGGGTGGCGCCACCCTCTTCCCCATACCGCGGGTCCCTCGACCGAATCCATGGCGCAGCCGACTCCCGAGACCCGCGCCGCGCGACGCAGGCTTCGAGCGCTCCGGCTGGCGCTGCCCGCGGACGAGCGACGCTGCGCCGAGCAGGCGATCACTGACGCGCTGCGACGCATTCGCGTCTTCCGCCGCGGTCGGCGCGTGGCTGTTTACCTCGCGATGCGCGGCGAGGTCGACCTCACCGGGATCATCGCGGCCGCGAGGCGCGCGGGCTGCGAACTCTGCGTGCCACGCATCACGAGCCTTCGGCGCGGCACCATGGTGTTCGTGCCTTTCCATCCGGACGCCGGGCTGCGCAGGAACGCGTACGGGATCGCCGAACCCGTGGCGGTGGCGCGTCAGCGGCTGAAGCCGCAGAGCCTCGACGTCGTCCTGCTGCCGGTGGTCGGCTTCGATCGCGACGGCAATCGCCTCGGGATGGGCGCCGGCTACTACGACCGCGCTCTCAGGCAGCGGCGCGATGCGGCGCGGCGCTGGAAGCGACCTCGTCTCGTCGGTCTCGCGTATTCGTGCCAGGAGGTGGAGCACATCCGCCGCTCGCCCTGGGACGTACCCCTCGATCTCGTCGTGACGGAACGCGAGATCATCCAGCCGGCCCGCGTCGCGGACCTGCCTGCCTGACGGAGCCGTCGAGTGAACTACTGGCTGTTCAAGACCGAGCCCGGCACCTTCGGCATCGACGACCTCGCGAGCGCCCGTAACAGGACGACCACCTGGGACGGCGTGCGCAACTACCAGGTGCGGAACTTCCTGCGCGACACGATGAAGAAGGGAGACCAGGGCTTCTTCTATCACTCGAGCTGCGACGTGCCCGGCATCTACGGCATCGTTCGAGTCGTCCGCGCCGGTTACCCGGAGCGCGCGGCGCTCGACCCTGAGCACCGCTACTTCGATGCCGGGAGCGATCCGGCGAACCCGCGCTGGTACGCCGTCGACGTGCAACTCGAGCGGCGGATCGACCCGCCGATCACGCTCGAGGAGTTGCGCAAACATGCGCAGGGAGCGCTCGCAGACATGCTGATCCTGCGTCGCGGCAACCGACTCTCGGTGACGCCGGTGACGCGCGACGAGTGGCGATTCATCCTCTCGCTCGCGTGAGCAAACACCTTCATTCGTAGTGCGGAAGTGTCGTTCGTCGCTCCGACGGACTGTCGTGCGGAGCACGATCGCGTGACGGGCGCAAGAAGAATTAGTGAACTGCCTCTTGCAATTGATATTTGATTTCTGTAAATACTGCGCCCGGACTAACCCGACATGGAGACTCTGACAATGGCAGCGAAGAAGAAGGCAGCGAAGAAGGCGAAGGCTAAGGCTAAGAAGGCCCCGGCCAAGAAGAAGTAAGCTTCTCGCCTGAAGCTTGACGACTGTGCCCGCGAAAGCGGGCACAGTTGTTTCGGGGGGAGGGAAAGCATGAACCAGGACCTCAAGAAGCAGCGCGCGGCCGAAGCCGCCCTCGAATACGTCCAGGACGGCGCCGTGATCGGCGTCGGGACCGGCTCCACGGTCAACTTCTTCATCGAAGGCCTCGCCGCGCTCCGCCACCGCATCGCCGGCGCCGCCTCGAGCAGCGAGGCGAGCACGCAGCGGCGCAGGGCGCACGGCATCGAGGTCCTGGACCTGAATGCGACCGGCGATCTCGGCGTGTACGTGGACGGGGCCGACGAGGCGACTCGCCGGCTCGCTCTCATCAAGGGCGGCGGCGGCGCGCGCACCCGCGAGAAGATCATCGCCGCGGCGTCGCGCCGGTTCGTCTGCATCGTGGACGAACAGAAGGTGGTGGACCGGCTCGGACGGTTCCCGCTGCCGGTCGAGGTCATCCCGATGGCACGGGCCTACGTGGCCCGCCAGCTCGTGAAGCTCGGCGGCGAGCCAGCGCTGCGCGAGGGATTCGTCACCGACAACGGCAACCACATCCTCGACGTGCGTGGGCTCGTGATCGAGAACCCCGCGGCGCTCGAGGCCGAGATCAACCAGATCACGGGAGTCGTCACCGTGGGACTCTTCGCCCGCCGCCCCGCGGATGTACTACTGGTCGGCACCGCCACGGACGTCGTAACTTTGGCGCGTGACGCCTGACCCGGCACTCGTCCGCGAACTCCGCGAGTCCCTCGGACCCGCCGCCGTCCTGACGTCGGCGGAATCCCGCGTCGCCTTCGAGTGCGACGCGCTCACCGCGCATCGGCAGATCCCCGACCTGGTCGTCCTTCCGTCGAGCACGGCAGACGTGCAGGCCGTGCTCCGCGTCGCCACTCGGCACGGCGTGCCCGTGGTGGCGCGTGGTGCCGGCACCGGCCTGTCGGGCGGCGCACTTCCCGTCGAGGGCGGCCTGCTGCTCGTCCTCTCGAAGCTCGACCGGATTCTCGAAGTCGACCCGCGACGCCGGATCGCACGCGTGCAACCTGGCGTGACCAACCTGGCGATCAGCGAGGCTGCGCGTCCCCACGGGCTCTTCTATGCCCCGGACCCCTCCTCGCAGGTGGCCTGCACCATCGGCGGAAACGTCGCCGAGAACTCGGGCGGCGTGCACTGCCTCAAGTACGGGCTGACCGTGCACAACCTGCTCGCGGTGACGCTGGCCACGAGCGACGGAGAACTGGTCACGGTCGGCTCACCGACCGGCGAGGAGCCGGGCCTGTCGCTCCTGCCGCTCTTCACCGGATCCGAAGGCCTGCTCGGCGTCGCGGTCGAGGTGACGGTGCGCCTCGTGCCCACGCCCGAGCGCATCGAGCTCCTGATGGCCGCCTTCGACGACGTCGCGCGTTGTGCCGATGCCGTCGGCCGCGTCATCGCCTCGGGCATCCTCCCCGCCGGCCTCGAGATGATGGACAGCCTGGCGCTGCGTGCCGCCGAGGCGTTCGCGCGCTGCGGCTACCCGCAGGATGCCGCCGCACTGCTGCTCTGCGAACTCGACGGGCTCAACCACGACGTCGAGCACCAGCTCCGCGCCACGGCTACGCTGCTCGAGGAATGCGGCGCGACGAGCGTACGGGTCGCGGCGGATGCCGCGGAGCGTGCGCGGCTGTGGTCGGGCCGCAAGTCGGCGTTCCCGGCCGTCGGTCGCCTCGCCCCGGACTACTACTGCATGGACGGCACGATCCCGCGCCGCCACCTCGCCGCCGTGCTCGAGCGCATCGACGCGATGTCGAAGCAGGCCGGCCTCCGCGTGGCGAACGTCTTCCACGCGGGCGACGGCAACCTGCACCCGCTGATCCTGTTCGACGCCGGCCACGAGGAGGAACTGCATCGCGCAGAGCGCCTGGGCGCCGACATCCTCGAGCTCTGTGTCGAGGTGGGAGGCACCGTCACGGGCGAGCACGGCGTGGGCGTCGAGAAGCTCGGGCCGATGTGCACCCAGTTCGGGGCCGACGAGCTCGAGGTATTCCATGCCATCAAGCGCGCGTTCGACCCGCCGGGGCGACTCAATCCCGGCAAGGCCGTCCCGACGCTCGCGCGCTGCGCGGATTACGGGGCGCTGCGCGTGCACGACGGCAAGCTGCCGTTCGCGCACCTGCCGCGGTTCTAGCCATGCCCGGCCACGATGCCACGGCTGAACTCGTCGACCGCGTTCGCGAGGCAACGGCACGACGCGCGCCCTTGCGGATCGTCGGCGGCGACACGAAGCGCTTCCTCGGGCGCGATGTCCAGGGCGACAGGCTCGAGGTCGCGGCTCATTGCGGCATCGTGTCCTACGACCCAGCGGAGCTCGTCATCACGGCGCGAGCCGGGACGCCACTGTCGGAGGTCATGAGCGAGCTGGCCGCGCGTGGACAGCGACTGCCATTCGAGCCGCCGTCGTTCGGCGCGGCGGCCACCGTCGGCGGCACCGTGGCCTGCGGATTGAGCGGTCCGGCCCGCGCGTCCGCCGGCCCGCTGCGCGACTACCTGCTCGGTGTGCGCGTGCTTACCGGCGACGGCAAGGTCCTGCGCTTCGGTGGCGAGGTCATGAAGAACGTCGCCGGCTACGACGTGGCGCGGACCATGGCCGGTGCGTTTGGCACGCTGGGCGTGCTGCTCGAGGTCTCGCTCAAGGTGCTTCCGGCGCCGCCGGCGACTCGTACGATCGCACTCGAGCTCGACGCGGTCGAGGCGCTTGTCAGGCTCGAGCAGCTCGCCGCGACTGCATTGCCGCTGACGGCGAGTTGCTGGACCGGAGGCACGCTGAGCCTGCGCTTCGAAGGCACCGCGCGGACGCTGGATGAGGTCGAGAGCCGGGTCGGCGGCTGGGTCGTCGAGGACGCGGACGGCTTCTGGCGCTCGGTCCGCGAGCACGAGCACCCGTTCTTCCGCGATCGGTTGCCGCTCTGGCGGCTGCACGTGCCGGCCGCGTCGCCGCTGGCTCCGGCCGCGACCGACACGCTCATCGAGTGGAACGGACTGCAGCGCTGGTGCGTCGGCGGGTCGCAACCGTTGTTCGACTCCGCCGCCGTCGGCGGAAACGCCACCCTCTTCCGCGCGGACGCGCCCGTTGAGGGCGTCTTTGCCCGGCCCGCGCCGGCGCTGCTGCGCCTGCACGCGAGGCTCAAGGAGATCTTCGACCCGGCCGGCGTATTGAACCCGGGCCGCATGTACGCGGAGATCTGAGAAAATGTACGCCCGACCCGCCGGCGCGCTCGAGAACACACCGCGCGGTCGCGATGCCCAGGCCCTGCTGCAACGCTGCGTTCACTGCGGGTTCTGCCTGCCGGCGTGCCCGACTTACCGGGTTACCGGCAATGAACTCGACAGCCCGCGGGGACGCATCTATCTCGTGAAGCAACTCATCGAGGGCGGTCCCGTCGGCGAGGCTACGCGGGCGCACCTCGACCGGTGCCTCACGTGCCGCGCGTGCGAAACGGCGTGCCCGTCCGGCGTCGAGTACGGCCGCATCATCGATCTCGGGCGCGAACTCGCGGAGGAGCGCCTGCCGCGTCCGGCAGTTGATCGGGTCGCGCGCATCGCGATCACGGAGGTACTCGGCCGGCAGCGGCTGTTCTCGGCGCTGGCCAGGATCGGCACGTGGCTTCGACCGCTGTTGCCGACCCGGCTCAGCGCCCGGCTGCCCGCCGGGCACACCGCGTCTGGCGCGCGACTCCCGGCGCGGCATGCGCGTCGTGTGATCCTGCTCGAGGGTTGCGTGCAGCCAGGGCTTGCGCCCGAAATCAACGCGGCCACGGCACGCGTGCTCGACCGGCTGGGCATCACGGTGATTCGGGCCCGCGGCGAGGCCTGCTGCGGCGCGCTCGCCCATCACCACGGCCGCAGCGGCCCGGCGCTCGACCAGGCCAGGCGGAACGTCCACGTGTGCGCCGCATTGCTCGATGAAGGCGCCGAAGCGGTCGTCAGCACGGCGAGCGCGTGCGGCTTGATGGTGAAGGACTACGGCCGACTGCTGGCGGACGACCCGGCATGTGCCGCGGCGGCCAGGCGCGTGAGTGACGCGACACGCGACCTGAGCGAGATCCTGCAGCCGTCGGACTTCTCGCGCGTCGGCCTGGCCCGAGGGACCGGGCCGCGGGTGGCGTGGCAGTCCCCGTGCACGCTCCAGCACGGCCAGCGGGTGACCGGACGCGTCGAAGCGCTGCTCGAGGCCGCCGGCTTCCGGCTCGAACTCACCTCGGGCGCGACACTCTGCTGCGGATCGGCGGGCACCTACTCGATGCTGCAGCCGGAGCTGTCGAGCGAGCTACGACGCCGCAAGATCGAAGGGCTCACGATCGGCAGCCCCGAGTACGTTGCGACCGCGAACATCGGCTGCCGGATGCACCTCGCCGAGACGAGTCCCGTGCCCGTGCGTCACTGGATCGAGCTCGTGGACCAGGTGCTTCTCCGTCCGTCTGGCGCCTGACACCACCCCTTGATCACCTGCGGGCGTGGTCCTTTGCCGACGCCAGAGCAGACAACACGACGTGCGTTGCTTTCTCCGAAGCCACGAATCGGACGCAGGCATATCCCAGGGCGCGCAAGTCGACCGCCTCGAACAGCCGCTCCCCCTGGCCGAGCAGCACCGGCGATATGGCGATGTGCAGTTCGTCGATGACGCCGGCACGGAGATACTCCCGCACGGTGCTCGCACCCCCGCCGATGCGCACGTCCCGGCCGTCCGCCGCTTCCCTGGCCCGGCCAAGGGCCTCATGGATGCCTTCCGTGACGAAGTGGAAGATCGTGCCGCCTTCCATTTGCACGGGTGGGCGCGCGTGATGAGTCAGGACGAAGACGGGAACGTGATACGGCGGGTTGTCACCCCACCAGCCGTTCCATTTCGCGTCCGGCCAGGGCCCACGAACCGGCCCGAACATGTTCCTTCCGATGATCCATGCGCCGACTCCCTCGAAACCCCGTGCCGCGAAGTCGTCATCGATTCCGGTCGTGCCATCCCCGGAGCCATGGACCCGCTGGAACGTTCGCGTCGGAATGAGCCATTGATGCAGCTCCGCTCCACCGACGCCGAGCGGATTGTCGATGTCCTGGTTCGGTCCCGCTGCGTAACCGTCGAGCGAGACAGTGAAGCCTTCCACACGGACTCGCGTCATGCGCGGCTAGACTCCGGCCGGAATCCTGGATGCCATCTGCCGGCGGCGGCTCAGCCGCCTGCCGTCAACGATGAATGTTCCATCGCCGACGGCGTGCACGGTGCGCCTCTCCCTGCGAGACGATGCCACGTGAGCCGCGACACCCTCGAGCACCACGATGCCGTGCTTGCCGACGATGTCGACGACCTTGCACTCGATGTTCGCCAGGCACTCCTTGACCAGCGGGGCCTTGACGACCTTGCCTGGCATCGGCGTCAGCTTGAACCTGGTGAACTTGTCCGTATCCACGCCGGAGCAGGTGCCGATGCCGACCACCTGATCCAGCATGTCGACGGTGGGGATGGCGATGACGCACTCCCGGCTCTTCCTGAGCGCCCTGAAGGAGTAGTTCCATTCCCCAGTCGTGATCGCGAATCGGGGCGTGAAGTCCGTCACCATGGTCCAGGAGATCGTCATTATGTTGTTCTTCTTGCCATCGTTCGTCGTGACCAGGACGACCGGCCCCGACTCCATCAGGGTAAAGGCCTTGTTCAGCTGCAATGCTCGCATCGTCGGCCGTCGCGCCTGAGCTTACTCTTGCCGGACTATGTCGACCGAGATCTCCACCGCCGGAACCGCTCCCCGGTTCTCGAGCCAGTGCGTGGTGTTCCGGTCCTCGGGCCAGCCCACTCCCGGCCCGTAGTCCGTTGCGACTCCATTGCGATGGTCGGTGATCGTTCCTTGCAGGATGTAGACCACGCCCGGCCTGCCCTTATGGTCGTGGACCGGGCCGAAGACGCCTCCAGGCTCGATGGTCACCATGCGCATCCGAAGCTGGCGCCCCGCCATGCCCTCGATCTCCGGGCCAAGGTCGCCCGTCGCAAGTAACTGCACCGTGACGCCTTTCGTCTGGGGGGCTGCCTTTTCGCTGCTCATCGTGCTCTTCCCTCCCGGTCTCCCTGTTTAGAGCGCGGATGCATGCGGGAGTTTCGCCCCGTTCATCACTCGTCCGGCGCGATGGCGCGATAGCTTTCCGGGATAGCCCGGTCGTTGAAGGCCAGGTCCACGCGGTCATCGGACCGACCAGACCGCGAGCTCGTTGCCGCTCGGGCCCTTGAAGTGGAATCGTCGGGCTCCCGGGAACTCGAGAATCTCCCGGGCAACCCGGCCGTCTGCACGCGTAACCCACCCGCCTCGTCTCCCTGCCGCTTCCGGATGCCGGCGTACTCGGGCCCGCAGTCGGTGACGCCGAGCTCGATGCAATCGATCTCGTGATGGTTGTGCTCGTCTTCCTTCATTTACGCCTGGCAGGTCACGTCGACGACGACTCGCAACCAGCGACGCTGGGCGTGGAACACGTTGGAGATGGTCTCGCCCGGATTGATGCTGCGGGTACTGCGCCGCGGCGTCTGCGGCGATGCGTCGAAGTTGAGCACGCAGCGCACTCGTTTCGATTCGTTGTTCGTCAACTTGACGATCAGCAGTGAACGCTGCGGGATCTGCTCGATCTTGACCTTCAGGTCGTTCAGCGCGGGACGAATCTCGACCGAATAGGTCTGGGCGGACGAGTCACGGGCGACGAACCCGAGCAGCAGGGTGCCGACAATCCAGGGGTAACCGCGCCGTCGAGGAGCCGTTCGTGCCATGGCAGATCTATCGTACGCTCAACGGACTCGCCGCTCCCGGGCGAGTCGCTCCTGCTACGAACCTGCGCCGGCCTCCGGCCGCACCGCTTCGAGGAAGGCCGTCACGCAGTCCTGCGCCATGCGCCCGAACTGCGGCGCCGACGCGTCGAACGTGATGCGTCCCTTGACGAAGCACCCGTTCCGGACCGTCATCAGCACCATGGTCACCTCGTTCCTGGGCAGGTCGAGCAGGGCCATCAGGCACCGCCCCCGTTGCGCCGAATCGCGAAACACACCCTGTCGGGTGACCTTGGCGCCGGCGTTCGTCGCAAGCACGTCGTTGACCGCCTGCCGGAACTGCGTCACCACGCGCTCTGCCTCCACGTCCTCCGACGGCAGGCGCTGCTGAAGATCGTAGACGTACACCGTCCCGATGATCCCCAAGCCGTCATAGGCCACGGCTCGGCCGAGCCCCGGGTTCGCCGGCTCGTTGTCGGTCACTGCAACGAGATGCAGCCACGCGAGCTGATAAGGCAGCTCCAGGCCGCAGCCGGGATCAATGAATCCGGTGGGCGCCGGCAAGTCAGCCGTGGAACTGCCATCGCGCAGCGCCTCGAACACGAAGTACAGCGCCTCGCCGTTCGTCCGGACCTGATCCTGGAGGAATGCCACCGTTTCGAGTCCTGCGCGCACCTGCCTGCTTGCCGGATCGGCAATGCTCGCAGCCTCGAGGCGCCACGCGACCTGTCGGCCCATGCCGAGGCAGCGATGCACCTGCATCTGCACGTCCACTGCCTGCTGCACCGTGTCCGTGGTGACCACGATGGGGTCGGCAGGACTGCCGCCACCACCGGAAATCGGCAGGTCCACGCCGAAGTCCCGCAGCAGCAACTCCCGCAGCACCAAAGGATTCTCCGTCATCTTTCCTCCTTTCCCGGTGCCTCGAAAATGATCTCCGCGAACTGCCCGGCGCCGCGCGCTTCGACGTGGTCCCGCGCTGGAGATCGCTTCTCGCTCCGCACGTGCACAGGAATACCGCACCGATGGCACGTGTGTCACGCGCTCCGTCGCCTCTACGAGCCGCGCTCGTGAATGGGGGACCAGGATTGCGCGCCCCGGTGGGGCCGTCGCGGATGCACTCGCGCATCGCATGACTCGCGACGCGCCCGCGAATCCGCAACGTCCGACATCGCCTGCGCGATGTCGTCGAACCCGGGTCCCCCAGGTTCGTGACCCTGGTCCCCGGGCCCCAAAACGGCGAGGCCCGCCATAAGGCGGGCCTCTTCGTTTTGTGGCTGGGGGACTAGGATTCGAACCTAGGTTGACGGAGTCAGAGTCCGTAGTCCTACCGCTAGACGATCCCCCAAAAAGGGTTAGCGCTTCGAGAACTGCGTGCCGCGACGCGCCTTGCGGAAGCCGACCTTCTTGCGCTCGACCTCGCGCGCATCGCGCGTGACGAAGCCGGCGACACGCAGCGGCTTGCGCAGCGACTCGTCGTAGTCGATCAAAGCGCGCGTGAGGCCGTGGCGGATCGCGCCGGCCTGGCCCGTGATGCCACCGCCGTCCACGGTCACTTCGACGTCGAAGCGGTCGGCCATCTGCACGGTCTCGAGCGGCTGACGCACGATCATGCGCGAGGTCTGGCGGCCGAAGAACTCGTCGAGCGGACGGTCGTTGACGCTGATCTTGCCGGTGCCGGGGCGCAGGTGGACCCGCGCCGTGGAAGTCTTGCGGCGGCCGGTGCCGTAATTGGTGTTGACGGGCATCGTACGAAACCTTGCCTGAATCAGAGGTCGAGCGGCTTGGGCTGCTGCGCGACGTGCGGGTGCTTGTCGCCCGCGAACACGTGCAGCTTCCTGAACATGGCGCGGCCGAGCGGGTTCTTCGGGAGCATGCCCTTGACCGCGAACTCGATCGCGCGCTCCGGGTGCTCGGCCAGCATCTTCTCGAGCGTCTTGCTCTTGATGCCGCCGATCGCGCCCGTGTGCCAGTAGTAGACCTTGTCGCGCAGCTTGTCGCCGGTGACGCTGATCTTCTCGGCATTCAGCACGATGATGTGGTCGCCGGTGTCCACGTGCGGGGTGTACTCGGCCTTGTGCTTGCCGCGCAGTCGCATGGCGAGCTGGGTGGCGAGGCGGCCGAGCGTCTTGCCGCTCGCGTCCACCACGTACCAGTCACGCCGCACCTGCTCGGAGCGTGCGAAAACGGTGCTCATCGGGAGGCTCCAGGGAACCTGTCTATCCTGCAAAGAGCCGCGAATCTTACTGCACGGAGGCGCCCTTTGCAAAGGGCCTGCCCGCAGCCCGGAACCGCCCGGCGGGCCTGCCCGGCCGCGGCCCGGGGCGGACACATATAATAGTGCGCATGCCCCTGCCGACCCGACGCCTTACCCTCGCCGACCGCCTGATCCAGGAGCTCGACCGGGGTCTGCGGACCGTGGCCGCCGCGAACGTCGCTGCCCGGCCGAATCCGGCCGGAAAAGCCCCGGAGACCGTGGAACGGGCGGCCGCCCGGCGGCACGCAGCCGGGCTCATGCGGGTCAATCACGCGGGCGAAATCGCGGCCCAGGCCCTCTACCACGGACAGGCGCTGACCGCCCGCGACCCCAAGGTCCGCCAGGGCCTCCTCGACGCCGCGCGGGACGAGACCGACCACCTCGCCTGGTGCGAGGAACGGGTGCGCGAGCTCGACAGCCACACGAGCCTCCTCTCCCCGGTCTGGTACGCGGGCGCCTTCGCGATCGGCGCGGTCACTGGGCTCGCGGGCGACCGCACCAGCCTCGGCTTCGTCGCGGAGACCGAGAAGCAGGTCGTCGAGCACCTCGAGGGACACCTGCACGAGCTGCCGCAGGACGACGAGCGCTCGCGGCGCATCGTCGAACAGATGCAGGCGGACGAGGAACGCCACGGCTCCGACGCGAAGAACGCCGGCGCACGCGAGCTGCCGAGACCCATCCGCGAGCTCATGCGTCGCACGGCGAAGATCATGACCCGGACGGCTTATCGCATCTGAGAGCTTGCGGCGCGACGAGCACTTGCTATTAAATCGACGGAACTTTTGACATAAACCGCGGGGCAGGACGCATGGAGACTGGGGGAAGACCACTCAGCGACATTCCGGCAATCAACCGGTTCCTGAGTTATTGCCGCATCCGCACGGTGCCATCGAAGACCGTGCTGATCCACGCGGGCGACGTGCCGGACGTCCTCTACTACGTGATCAAGGGCTCGGTCGAGGTCCTGATCGAGGACGAGGAAGGCAACGAGATGGTGCTGGCCTACCTGAACAAGGGCCAGTTCTTCGGCGAGATGGGCCTCTTCAACGAGCAGCCGCAGAGGAGCGCGTGGGTGCGGACGCGCAACCAGTGCGAGCTCGCCGAGATGACCTACCCGCGCTTCCGCCAGATCGCCGCCGAGAGCCCCACGCTGCTGTTCGAGCTCGCCACGCAGCTCGCGAGCCGCCTCGACCGCACCAACCGCAAGCTCGGCGACCTGGCTTTCGTGGACGTCACCGGCCGCGTCGCACACGCGATCATGGACCTCTGCAACGAGCCGGACGCGATGACGCACCCGGAAGGCACCCAGATCAAGGTGAGCCGGCAGGAGCTGTCGCGCCTCGTCGGGTGCTCGCGCGAGATGGCCGGCCGCGTGCTGAAGGTGCTCGAGGAACAGGGCCTGCTCACCGCGCGTGGCAAGACGATGGTCGTGTACGGCGTGCGCCCGAAGCTCAAGGGCAAGGCCGCGGCGATGTCCGCGCAGCCGAGCGCGCCCTCGCCGCTCGCGCTCCGCGCGCGCAAGGCCGCCACGGTGGACGAGGACGACGAAGACGAGGATGACGACGAGTAGGAAAGCGGTTAGTGACTCGTGATCAGCGGTTAGTGGAAAGGCCGGCATCGCCGGCCTTTCTATTTACACGAACCGCTAACCGCCGATCACTAACCACTATCCGCTCTTCGCGATTTCCGCGCGCATCGCCGCAATCGTCGCGCCGTAGTCCTTCGCACCGAAGATCGCCGAACCGGCGACGAAGGTGTCGGCGCCGGCCGCCGCGACTGCGCCGATGTTGTCCACCTTCACGCCGCCATCCACCTCGAGGCGGATCTCGCGCCCGCTGCGGTCGATCAGCTCGCGGACACGCGCGATCTTCGGCAACGCCGACGGTATGAACGACTGCCCGCCGAAACCCGGGTTCACCGACATGAGGAGCACCATGTCGATCTTGTCGAGCACGTGGTCGAGCCAGTTGAGCGGGGAAGCGGGGTTCAGCACGAGGCCGGGCCGGCAGCCGCACTCGCGGATGAGCCCGATCGTGCGGTCCACGTGCTCGCTCGCCTCCGGATGGAACGTGATCCAAGTGGCGCCCGCCTTCGCGAAATCGGGCACGATGCGGTCCACGGGCTTGACCATCAGGTGCACGTCGATCGGTGCGGTGATGCCCGCCTTGCGGAGCGCCTCGCAGACGAGCGGGCCGATCGTGAGGTTCGGCACGTAATGGTTGTCCATCACGTCGAAGTGAACGATGTCCGCGCCCGCATCGAGGACGGCACGCACCTCGTCGCCGAGGCGCGAGAAGTCCGCGGAAAGAATCGAGGGGGCAATCCAGGGCTGCAGCATGGCGGATTCCTCGGCGGGGTCACGCAACTCTAGCAGGGACGCCGGCTACTTGATGCCACGGTGAGTGCGTACCACCTCGTAGGCCTCGAGGATCCGCCGCGTGCGCTCGTGCGCCGCCTCGATCATGGACTCGGGCAGCCCGTTCGCGACGAGCTTGTCCGGATGGTTCTGGCTCATGAGCCGCCGATAGGCGAGCGTCACGTCGGCGTCGCTCGCGTCCGGACGCACGCCGAGCACCTGGTAGGCGTCCGACAGCCGGCCCGCGCCCGGTTGGGACGGCCGCGCGGCGCCGCCGGCGCCTGCGCTGCCCTGCATGCGCAACATCGCCTCCAGCGCCGCGAACTCGATGGCGGAGATGCCGAGTGCGCTGCACATGCGCGCGAACACGTTGCGCGAGGCCGGATTGAGCCCTCCCCCCTGCAGCGCGGCCTCGAGCTGGATCTGCACGAACAGCCGCGCCAGGTCCTCGCGGCCGGCAGCCGCGGCCCGCAGGTCGCCCAGGATCTCCTCGAGCGGAAAGTCGGCCCGCTTGCCCTCGGTGAAGAGGTCGATCGCGCGCCGGACGTCCTGCTCGCTCAGCGAGAAGCGGCGCATCGCCTGGCGCGCCGCGTCGATCTCCTGGTCCGTGACGCGACCGTCGGACTTGGCGACGTGCCCCATGGCCTGGAAGGTCGCGCGGAAGAACGCGAGGCTCAGGCTGCGCGGGTCGCTCGAAATGCGCGAAGGCTCGTCACGGGCGCGGCGATCGAACTGGTGTCCGATCACCAGGCCCGCGATCGCACCGAGCAACCCGCGACCGATGATGCCGCCGAGCACCGCTCCGATCAGCTTTCCGTACCAGCCCATGGATTCCTTGACCGCCGGGGAACGCTGCTGCAACACTCGTCGCACGCAGCGGGCCGGTATGGTAGCAGCCGCCGACTCGCGCGACCTGCCTTCGGGAATCCCGCCATGACACAGAGCACGACCCCCGCCTCGCCCCCGATGCACGAATCGAACCTGCGCAGCCTGAAGCGGCTGCACCAGGGCAAGGTCCGAGACATTTACGCGGTGGACGACCGGCACATGCTGATCGTCACCACCGACCGCCTGAGCGCGTTCGACGTGGTGCTGCCCGACCCGATCCCGGGCAAGGGTCGCGTGCTCACCAGCATCTCGAATTTCTGGTTCGGGCGCACCCGGCACATCGTGCCGAACCACATCGCGGACTATCCGCTCGAGCGCGCGGTGCCCGATGCCGCGGAGCGAGCGTCGATCGCGGACCGCGCCATGGTGGTACGGCGCCTGAAGGCGCTGCCGGTCGAGGCGGTCGTGCGCGGTTACCTCATTGGCTCGGGCTGGAAGGATTACCAGAGCACGGGCGGGATCTGCGGCATCCGCCTGCCGGCGGGCTTGCGCATGGCGGACAAGCTGCCGCAGCCGATCTTCACGCCGTCCACCAAGGCCGAGCGCGGCACGCACGACGAGAACGTCGATTTCCCGGCGATCGAGAAGGCAATCGGGCCGGACCTCGCCGCGCGGGTTCGAGAGACGGCGATCGCGCTCTACCGGTACGCCGCCGACTACGCCCTCGGTCGCGGCATCATCATCGCCGACACCAAGTTCGAGTTCGGCGTGGACGAGGCGGGAACGCTCACGCTCATCGACGAGGCGGTGACGCCCGATTCGTCACGTTTCTGGCCGGTGGACACCTACGCGCCGGGCTCGAGCCCGCCGTCGTTCGACAAGCAGTTCGTGCGCGACTACCTCGAGACGCTCGACTGGAACAAGACACCGCCGGGACCACATTTGCCCGCCGACGTGATTCGACGGACGAGCGAGAAGTACGAGGAAGCGCTGCGGCGGTTGACTGCATAAGCCTGTCTGCCACGGTTTGCCGGTTCTGGGTCCACCATGACGGGGACGCCGGGAACCGTCCATGGGGCTCGCACGCGGCGTCCGTGCCGCGTGACGCCCCGTCATGGTGGACCCAGAACCGGCAAACCGAAGGTCTAGCCAGCTTCGTGGCGTGGTCCTGCGGTGAGACGCGCATACGCACGCTCGCATCGGCCGAGCGATTGCCATGCAATCGTCCAGACCGTCCGGCACACAACCGCAGTTCGGGCTGTCGCTCCGAGGCTGACTGTCCGGGGCGCATTGGGCGGGGCGTCACGCGGCATGGACGCCGCGTGCGAGCCCCCAGGGATGGGTTCACGGCGTCCCCGCCCAATGCTGCCGGACAAGACGGGTTCAGGATCTACGCGTTGCCCAGCGAGCGATCACCCGATGCAGCTCACGCACGCCGTCGGTGAGCGCTGCCGGTCCCGGCTGCAGGATGATCGACGACTTCACTTCGTGCAGCTCGCCATCGCGCACCGCGGGCACGTCCTGCCAACCCGGGCGCGTCGCGACCGCACGCGGGCTGAACTTCTTCCCGCACCAGGAGCCGAACACGATGTCCGGCGCCCGGCGCACGACCTCCATCGGATCGGCGATGATGCGCCCGCGTCCCAGCGGCTCGACGGCAAGCTCCGGGAACACGTCGTCGCCGCCCGCGACGCCTATGAGTTCCGACACCCAGCGGATCGCGGAGATCTGCGGTTCGTCCCACTCCTCGAAATAGACCCGCGGCCGCCGGGGCAGCTGCGCGGATGCGCGTCGCACCGCATCGAGTCCGTCCTCGAGATCGCGCACCAGCGCCGCCGTCCTTGCCTCGCGGCCGACCATGCCGCCGAGCGTGTGCAGCATGCGCAGGATGTCGGCGACGCTGCGCTGGTTGAATACGTGCACCTCGATGCCGCGACGGACGAGTTCGGCCGCGATGTCCGCCTGGAGGTCCGAGAACCCGAGCACGAGGTCCGGCTGGAGCGCGAGGATGCGGTCGATCTTTGCACTGGTGAACGCCGAAACGCGCGGCTTTTCCTTGCGTGCGCGCGGCGGCCGCACCGTGAACCCGGAGATGCCGACGATGCGCCAGTCCTCGCCGAGCAGGTACAGGGCCTCGGTCGTCTCCTCGGTCAGGCAGACGATGCGCGAAGGGAATCCGGCCGGGCTGGGCGTGGACATCGAGCTAATCTAGCACCGTGCGTCGCGCACTTGCCCGCTCCCGAAGGCCGTGCAACGCTTGGCCCGCCGTGAGCCGCCACACCGCCATGTTTCCGTCCCTGCACCTGCGCATCGAGCACTGGCTGTTCGACCTGCCCGGGGAGATCGGCGGCAGGCCGCTGCGGCTCGTCACCACGCCGCTCCGCTACCTGTACGCGCTCCTGCGCGACCTCGCGCGGGGCGACCTCGGGCTGCGCTCGATGAGCCTCGTCTACTCGACGCTGTTCGCGATCGTGCCCGTGGTGGCGGTCGCCTTCTCGGTGCTGAAGGCCTTCGGCTATCACCGCGAACTCGAGCCGGTGCTGTTCGAGTTCCTGCGTCCGCTCGGCAAGCAGGGCTACGAACTCACGGCCCGGATCATGGGGTTCGTCGAGAACGTCCAGGGCACGCTGCTCGGCACGATCGGCTTCGTGTTCCTGCTCCTCACCGTCATCTCCATGATCCAGAAGGTCGAGGAGGCGCTGAATTTCGTCTGGCACGTCGAGCGCCCGCGCAGCATCGCCCGGCGCGTCACGGAATACCTGGTCGTCGTGCTGATCGTGCCCGCGCTCGCAGTGTTCGCGATGGTGACGCTCGCGTCGCTCGAGGCGAGCGCCGTCGTCGCGAAGCTCTCGGGCCTCGCGACCGGGCACTCGGGACCGAACCAGCGCATGCACCTCACGCCATACCTGACGATCATCGGGCTGTTCGCCTTCGTGTACGTATACATGCCCAACACGAAGGTCCGCGTCTGGCCAGCTGCGTCGGGCGCACTGTTTGGCGGGCTCCTCTGGGCGGCCGTCGGCGCGCTCTTCACGCGCATCGTGGTGTATTCGGCGAAGACGGCCGCCATCTACGCCGGCTTCGCCGTCGTGCTCCTGTTCCTCTTCTGGCTGTACGTGAGCTGGCTCATCGTGCTGCTCGGCGCGCAGCTGTCGTTCTACGTCCAGCACCCGGAGCACCTGCGTACCGGCCACGCCGACATCCCGATGACCGGCGCGCTCCGCGAGCGGCTCGCGATGTCGCTGATGTACCTGCTCGGCGAAAGGTTCATCGACGGCGGCGCGCGCTGGACGACGAACACGCTGGCAGAGCGGATGAAGGTCCCGGCGACCGTGCTGGGCGAGGTGGCGTCCGCGCTCGAGTCCCACGGCCTCGTGCTCACGGCCGACGACGACACCGTGGCGCCCGCAAGGGACCTGGGCTCGATCACGCTCGCATCGATCCTCGACGCGATCCGGCACGAAGTGCCCGACCCGAGACGCCCGGACCCGCGGCCCGTGCCGGCGGCCGACGAAGCCGCGCAACACGCCGACGCCGCGCTGCGCGACAGCATGCGGAGCCGCACGCTGCGCGACCTGGTGCGGCCGGGAAGCTGATCCGGGTCAGTCGCCGGCGACGGTCATCTGCTCGACGAGGATCGAGCCCGTGCGGATGCCGCCGCGCAGGTCCACGTCGGACCCGACGTCCACGATGGCGCGGTAAATGTCCTTGAGGTTGCCGGCCACCGTCACCTCGTGCACCGGATAGGCGATGCGCCCGTCCTCGACCCAGAACCCGGCCGCGCCCCGCGAGTAATCGCCCGTCACCCCGTTGACGCCCTGCCCCATCAGCTCCGTGACGAGCAGCCCTCGTCCCATGAGCCCGAGCATCGCGTCGAAATCCCGGCCACGGCCCGGGACGATCAGGTTGTGCGTTCCGCCGGCGTTGCCCGTGGTGCGGAGCCCGAGCTTGCGCGCGGAGTACGTGCTCAATACGTAGCCGAGCAGTACGCCTCCGGCGACGAGCTCGCGATCCTGCGTCGCGACGCCTTCGTGATCGAAAGGCGCGCTCGCCAGGGCCTTGGGCAGGTGCGGTCGTTCCGAGAGGGCGAACCAGTCGGGGAACACCTGCTGCCCGGCTGCGTCGAGCAGGAACGAAGCACGGCGATACTGGCTGCCGCCGCGGATGGCCCCGATGAAATGGCTGACGAGGCCGCGCGCGACCTCGGGGCTGAAGAGCACCGGCGCCTTCGTCGTCGCCAGCTTGCGCGCGCCCAGGCGACGGACGGCTCGCTCGCCACTGTGCCGCCCGATGCTGGCCGCGTCTTCGAGCTCCCGCCAGTCGCGCGCCGTCGAGTACCAGTAGTCGCGCTCCATCGCCTCGCCTTCGGAGCCGAGCACGGCGCAGCTGATGCTGTGGATGGTGCCGGGATACGCGGCCAGGAAGCCGTGCGAATTGCCGTAGGCACGCAGCCCGCGGTGGCTGCTCACGCCCGCGCCCTCCGAATTCGTGATGCGCGCATCCACGTCCATGGCCGCCGCCTCGCACTCGAGCGCGAGTTCGCAGGCCCGTTCCGGCGTGAGGTCCCAGGGGTGGGCGAGCGCCAGGTCGGGGATTTCCCGGGCCAGCGTATCGGGGTCGGCCAGGCCCGCGCAGGGGTCTTCTGCAGTGAATCGCGCGATGCTGCAGGCCTTGCCGACGGTCTCGCGGAGCGCCGCGGCGCTCAGGTCGGCGGTGCTCGCGGAACCCTTGCGCGTGCCGAAGTACACGGTCACGCCCATGCCGCGATCGCGCTGGTACTCGACCGTCTCGACCTCGCCGAGCCGCACGGACACGGACAGCCCGACGTCCACGCTCACCGCGGCTTCTGCCTGCGACGCGCCGAGCGCCTTCGCCTCCTCGAGCGCGAGCTCGACGAGGGCGAGCAGGTCGGCCCCGTCGGCGGCCGGTGCGAGCGTTCGTTCGGTGGACATCGGGGACCCTGGATCGAAGGAGCCGGCATTCTAGCAGCGCCCGGCACGGCGCTCGCGCGTGCTAGCATCGCGCGCGGAGGCCCGATGACCGCCCACGAGGATCCGCAGGACTTCGACGAACTGCCGAGCAAGAGCGAGCTCAAGCGACAGAGCCGCGACCTGCAGGACCTCGGCTGGCAGCTCGTGGAACTCCCGGAGGCGGACCTCGCGGCCATCCCGCTGCCCGAGGACGTGCGGGATGCCGTCGCCGCCGCGCGCCGCATCACGAGCGGCGGCGCGAAGGCGCGGCAGCGCCTCTACATCGGCAAGCTGCTCAGGCGCGTGGATGCGGAACCGATCCGCGCCGCTCTCGATCGTCGCGGCGAGGTCGACCGGCGGCGGATCCAGCACGAGAAATCGCTCGAGCGGTGGCGCGATCGACTGGTGGCGGACGAGGCCGCCGCGTGGACCGAACTCGCGAGTCTCGTCGAACCCGGGGTGCTGCAGC
Source organism: Gammaproteobacteria bacterium (assembly GCA_012026925.1). GTDB lineage: Bacteria > Pseudomonadota > Gammaproteobacteria > Steroidobacterales > Steroidobacteraceae > RPQJ01. The sequence goes on from VEPJ01000178.1 coordinate 30,420, forward strand.
AGCTCCGGTCGCTCGCGAGGCAGGCTCGCGCGGAGCAGGCGGCCGTGCGTCCGCCGGCCTCGTCGCGGCAACTGTTCCGCCGCCTCCGGGAAGCGCTGCCCGGCGCGGAAACCTAGCAAAACAGGCTCCCGCGGGCTCGGTGTTACAATGCCGCGGTGAAACCGCTCGTTGGCATCATCATGGGGTCGACCTCGGACTGGGAAACACTCAAGTCCGCGGCCGACATGCTCGATCGCCTCGGCGTCCCATATGAGACGCGCGTGGTGTCCGCGCATCGCACACCCGACCTGCTGTTCGAATACGCCGCGTCCGCCCGTGATCGCGGCCTGCAGGTGCTGATCGCCGGCGCAGGCGGGGCCGCGCACCTCCCGGGCATGACCGCCGCGAAGACCTCGCTCCCGGTCCTCGGGGTACCGGTGCAGTCGAAGTCCCTCAACGGGATCGATTCGCTGCTGTCCATCGTGCAGATGCCCGCCGGCATCCCCGTCGCCACGCTCGCCATCGGCGCGGCCGGCGCGACGAACGCCGCGCTGCTCGCGGCCGCGATCCTCGGCAACTCGTATCCGGCCATCCGCGAATCGCTCGAAGCATTCCGCGCCGAGCAGACGCGCAAGGTGCTCGCGCAGCCCGACCCCCGCCACCCGCCCGCCGGCACATGAAGATCGGCATCATCGGGGCCGGCCAGCTCGGACAGATGCTGGCGCTCGCGGGTTATCCCCTGGCACTCGAGTTCCTGTTCCTGGACTCGAGCGCGGATTCGCCGGGGGGCCGCGTCGGGCCGATCGTGACGGGCGCGTTCGACGCCCCGGCGAGCCTCGCGCGGCTCGCCGCCGGGTCGGACCTCGTGACGTACGAGTTCGAAAACGTACCGGTGGGCGCGCTCCAGGCCGTCGCGAAGTCCCGGCCGTGCCATCCCCCCGTCGAAGCGCTGCGCGTCTCGCAGGACCGGTTGCTCGAGAAGGAGCTGTTCAGTCGCCTCGGCATCCCGACGCCGCCGTTCCGCGCCGTGGACGGCCTGGCGGGCCTGCGCGCCGCGGTCGCCGAGCTCGGCCTGCCGTGCGTGCTCAAGACGCGTCGCCTCGGCTACGACGGCAAGGGCCAGCGGTATCTCCGCAGGCGCGCCGACGTCGAGCCCGCGTGGGAGGCGCTCGGCGGCGTGCCGTTGATCCTCGAAGGCTTCGTGGACTTCGATCGCGAGGTCTCGATCATCGGCGCGCGCAGCACGCGTGGCGAGACCCGCTGCTTCCCGCTCGCGGGAAACACTCACCGCGACGGCATCCTGCGCGTGACGATCGCGCCCGCGCCGGGACCGAACCTGCAGCAGGCCGCCGAGAAGCACCTGCGTCGCGTGCTCGATCATTTCGGCTACGCGGGCGTGCTCACGATCGAGTTCTTCGTGCGGCGTGGTCGTCTCATTGCCAACGAGATGGCGCCGCGCGTGCACAACTCCGGGCACTGGACGATCGAGGGCGCCGTCACCTCGCAGTTCGAGAACCACCTGCGCGCCATCCTGGGGCTGCCGCTCGGCGACA
>VEPJ01000047.1 GCA_012026925.1 Gammaproteobacteria bacterium
ATCGCCCTCGCTGGTCTCGATGACGCGGGGCTTGCCGCCGTCCATGATGGCGACGCACGAGTTGGTCGTGCCCAGGTCGATGCCGATGACTCTTGCCATGGAAAGGACTCCGTCAGTTCAGGGTGTCGATGCCCGCCAAGGTGGGGCCGCAGGCCATTGATTCAAGTCAGGAAGCAGCGTCGGCAGGGGGCGCCCCGGCATCCGGGGCCCGGGCGATGACGACACGGGCGGGGCGCAGCAGGCGGCCATTGAGCACATAGCCTTTCTGCACCACCGCGAGGACGGTACCGGGTGCCTGGTCCGCAGTCGGCTGCATGACCATGGCTTCGTGGAATTCGGGGTTGAAGGGCTCGCCCTGGGGGTCGAGGACGGTGATTCCCGACTTTTCGAAAGCCCTGTTCAGGAGCCGCAGGGTCGCCTCCATCCCCTCGAGCAGGCGTTCCGAGTCGGCGCCGGCGCCGGCGGCGATGCCCAGTTCCAGGCTGTCCCGCACCTCGAGCAGCTCACCGGCGAATCGCTCGATTGCGAAGCGATGGGCCGACTCCACGTCGCGCTGCGCGCGCTTGCGAACGTTCTCGTTCTCGGCGACCGCCCGGACATAGTTCTCGTAGTGCTCGCGGGCCTTGGCCTGGGCCTCGGCCAGCTCGTTGCAGAGTCGCTCGACCTCGGATGCGGGATCGCCGACGGCCTCGACGGGGACTTCCTGTTCGGGTTGGGTGGTCATGTCACCTGCCTGCGGGTCGCGTGCGCCGCCCTGCCCCGGCGCGAGCCGGAGTGGGCGACATGATCTTTGGGGCGATATCGGGCCTAGCGCCGTGAATTCAAGGCCGACCCGAGCAGCCGGGCCGTTACGTCCACGATCGGGATGACCCGCTCGTAGGCCATCCGGGTCGGCCCGATCACGCCGAGCACCCCCACCGTCTCGTTGTCGAGCATGTAGGGGGCGGTCACGAGGCTGCAATCATCGAGGATCTGGTAGCCCGACTCCTGGCCGATGAAGATCTGGACCCCTTCCGCATGCAGGCTCTGGTCCAGCAGGTGGAGGATGTCGCGCTTGGCCGTGAAGGCCTCGAACAGCCGCCGCAGCTTCTCGACGTTCGAGAGCTCGGCGAATTCCATCAGGTTCGTCTCGCCGGCGATCACGTACTCCGGCTCCTCGGGCATGCCGCTGCTCACCATCTGCCGGGCGACGAGTATGGCGTCGCGCATCAGCTGGTTGAGCTGCTCGCCGGCCTGGGCAATCTCCCCCACCAGGTCCTCGCGGATCCGGCGCAGCTCCTTGCCGCCGAACTGCTGGTTGAGGAAATTCGCCGCGCGACGCAGCTCGTCCGCGGAGTAGTAGCGCTCGAGCTGCACGATGCGGTTCTGGACGTCCCGGCCGTTGACGACCATCACCGCGAGCACGCGGTTGTCGGACAGCGGCAGGAACTCGATCTGGCTCAGCGACTGGTGGGGCTGCCGCGGCACCGTCACCACGCCCGCGAGGTGGGTGATCGAGGACAGCACCTGGGACGCGACCGCGACGAGCGCCTTCGGATCGCGGGCATGGTCCTCTTCGAGCCGGCGGCGCAGCTCGCCGATCACCTCGTCGGCGGCGCCGGCGTGGCGCTGCCTGAGCAGCGTATCGACGAAGAACCGGTACCCCTTGTCCGTCGGAACGCGCCCCGCGGAGGTGTGCGGCGAAGTGACGAATCCGTACTCCTCGAGGTCCGCCATGACGTTGCGCACAGTCGCGGCGCTCAGGTTGAGACCCGAGTCGCGCGACAGGGTGCGCGAGCCGACCGGCTGCCCCTCGCGGATGTAGCTCTCGACCAGCACCTTGAGCAGGTGCTGCGCGCGCTCGTTGAAGATCTCGTCGCCTGTAGCGGGCGTCATATTGCTTAAGCCACTGTCGGGACGGAAAATTTTCCCGACGGCCGGCCGTCAAGCTAGCAACCGCTTTTTGCCCAAGTCAAGCGCTGCAAATTCGCGCGTTCATACGAAGAAGCGCGCTGGCCGCACGCGCGTGGCACGTGCTAAAAGGCGGGGCACTCATGAATACCGGGACCGTCGCCTACCGCACCGTCGCCCTCGCGGGTCGGCCTGCCGAACCCCGGGTGGGGGAAGCCATGCTGGCACTCGCCGCCCACCTCCTCGGCCGGGGCGTCCGGGTTCGCGCCGCTGCGGGCCAGGAAATCGATTTCGCATCGCTCGACGTGGAGCTCCTCCCCGAGGCCGAGCTCGCGCTCGGCACGGACCTCGTGGTCGCGGTCGGCGGCGACGGCACGATGCTGCATGCGGCGCGAATGGCCGCTGCCTGCGGCGTTCCCGTGCTCGGGGTCAATCGCGGTCGCCTCGGCTTCCTGGCGGACATTGGTCCCAACCGGATGCTCGAGAGCGTGGATGACGCGCTGGCAGGTCGCTGCGTGCCGGAGACGCGCATGCTCCTGCAGGCCACGGTCAAGGGGAATGATGCACATCGCACGGCCGTCGCGCTCAACGACGTCGCCGTCGCGAAGCACGATACCGGGCGCATGCTGGACCTGCGCACGTGGGTGGACCAGGCGTTCGTGAACACGCACGCCGGCGATGGCTTCATCATCTCGACGTCCACCGGTTCGACGGCCTACGCGCTCTCCTGTGGCGGCCCCATCGTCCACCCGTCCCTCGCGGCGATCGTGCTTGTGCCCATCTGCCCGCACACGCTCTCCGACCGCCCGATCGTGGTCGGCGCCGACTGCGTCGTGGAGCTCGAGCTGGCAGGCCGCCCCGAGACCCGCGCCCAGGTCGTCTGCGACGGCATTCCACTCTGTGAACTCGAACCGGGCCTGCGCCTGCGAGTCGAGCGCGCGACGGTCAGCGCGACGCTGCTGCATCCCCCGGGTCACGACTATTTCCGGATCCTGCGCTCGAAGCTGCACTGGGGTCGCGGCGGTCGCAACGGACCGCCCACCGGCGACTGACGCGGCCGATGCTGACCCACCTGCAGATCCGCGACTTCGCGATCGTCGAGGCCGTCGAGCTGGAGCTCGCACCCGGCTTCACCGCGCTCACGGGCGAGACCGGCGCCGGCAAGTCGATCCTCGTGGACGCGCTGCTGCTGGCGGTCGGCGGCCGGGCCGACAGCGGCGCGGTGCGCCACGGCGCGGAACGTGCCGAGATTTCCGCCGCGTTCGACCTCGCGCGCAACGCGGCAGCGCGCGCCTGGCTCGAAGAGCAGTCGATCACCCACGACGGCGAGGCGCACCTGCGCCGGATCGTGACAGCGGACGGTCGCAGCCGGGCGTACATCAACGGGCAGGCCGTTCCGGTGCAGTCTCTGCGCGCCCTGGGCGAATCGCTGGTGGACGTGCACGGCCAGCTCGAGTTCCAGTCCCTGTCGCGACGCGGCTACCAGCGCCTGCTGCTCGACGACAGTGGCGGACTGGCAGCCGACGTTGCGGCCGCGCGGTCCGCTTACCAGTCGTGGCGAGCCGTGGACCGGGAACGCGTCGAGTTCGAGCAGCGCGGGCGCGACCGCGACAGCCGGCTCGAGTTGCTCGGTCACTACGTCACGGAGCTCGAGGCGCTGGACCCGAAGCCCGGAGAAGCCACCGCACTCGCTGAAGAGCGCAAGCGCATCGCAAGCCTCGGCCGGCTCGCGGAGGGCTCCCGCCAGGTAGCCGACCTGCTGGCCGGGGACGAGGGCGGAGCCACGGGGGCGCTCGCCCGGTCTCTTGCGATGCTGCGGCAACTCGCCGGCCTGGACGCGTCGCTGGAGGCGACCGGGAGGCTGGTCGAGGAAGCCCACATCGCCTGCCGCGAGGCGGTATCGGGCCTGCGCCGTTACATGGACGGGCTGGACGCGGACCCGGCGCGGCAGGAGTGGGTCGAGAGCCGGCTCGCGGCTTTCGAGGCCGCGGCCCGCAAGCACCGCGTCGAGACCTCCGACCTGCCGGAACTGAAACTGCGACTGGAGACCGAGCTGTCGGCGCTGCGCGAATCGGCCGTGAGCCTCGCCGAACTCGAGCGCAAGCTTGCGGCGTCCGCCATGGCCTACGAGGACGCGGCAAGGCGCCTGTCCGCCCGGCGCACTGAGGCGGCACGCGCGATCGACGGCAAGGTCACGGCGCTCATGCAGGACCTCGGCATGCGCGGCGGGTTGTTCGAGACGGCGATTCGCACGGCGGAACCGTTGGTCCGCTCCGAGCACGGGGCGGACGAGATCGAGTTCCTCGTGAGCGCCAATCCGGGCCAGCCGCCGCGACCGCTTGCAAAGACGGCCTCCGGCGGCGAGTTATCCCGCATCAGCCTCGCGCTGCAGGTCGCGACGCTGAACGCCGCGCACCTCCCCTGCCTCGTCTTCGACGAGGTTGACGCCGGCATCGGGGGCGCCGTGGCCGAAATGGTGGGACGACAGCTGCGCGCGCTCGCAGCGTCGGGCCAGGTACTCTGCGTCACGCACCTTGCACAGGTCGCCTCGCAGGCGGACCGGCAGGTGAAGGTTGCGAAGCGCACGTTGCGCGGCACGACGCATACGACCCTCGAGCCGCTGGCCGGCGATTCGCGCGTCGAGGAACTGGCTCGCATGCTGGGAGGCGCGAGCATCACCGAGCGCGCAAGGGAGCACGCCCGGGAGATGCTCGAAGCGGCGCTGCAGCGGCCGGCGCCGCGACGTGCTAGCGCTTCTTCGCGCGGTGGGGGCAGTTCTCGCGCACGCAGCGACCGTGCAGGGTGAGCGAGTGGTCGGTGATGTCGAATCCGAGGCGCTCGGCGATCGAGCGCTGCCGGTCCTCGATGCCGTCGTCCGTGAACTCCTCGACGCGCCCGCAGTCTATGCACACGATGTGGTCGTGGTGCGTGCCTTCGTTCAGTTCGAACACCGCCGTCCCGCCCTCGAAGTGATGGCGGGTCACGAGCCCGGCGCCCTCGAACTGCGTCAGCACGCGGTACACGGTCGCGAGCCCGATGTCCTCGTCCGCGTCGATGAGGCGGCGATAGACGTCCTCGGCGCTCAAGTGACGCGACTGGCTGCCCGCCAGGATCTCGAGGATCTTGAGGCGCGGCGTCGTTATCTTGAGACCGACCCGGCGCAGTTGCGAGGGTTCCACGGCTGTTGAGTCCTGGTGGCGACCGCGCGGGGGCGCGGTTCCTGTATGATTCGCGGCCATTATGTCCGGCACCGGCCGGCAACTCCAGACAGATGAAGCCGACCGACAGATTCTCCGGACTGCATCGCACCTTGTCGATGCTCATCGCGCTCGCGGCGGCAGGAACTGCCCTGCCCGGGTGCGTCTATCGCCCGACCATCCAGCAGGGCAACCTGCTCCTGCAATCCGACATCGACCAGGTCAAGCCCGGGATGACCCGCAGCCAGGTCCGTTACATCCTCGGCACCCCGATGGTGACGGACCCGTTCGAGCCGAATCGCTGGGACTACATCTATACGCTCCGGCAGGGGCGAAGCACCCACGTCGACCGGTCGCACTTCGTCGTCCACTTCGAGGGCGACAAGGTGAGCCGGGTCGAGAGCCGCGACATGATCGAGGAGACGGAAACCCAGAAGATCATCCGCAGGCAGCGCGAAAGCGCGGCGGCGGCCGCGGCAACCGTGAGGACTCCGCCCGCATCGGCCCCGGCGGAAGCACCGGCACCGTCGTCTGCCCCTGCGACCCAGCCACCTCCGCCAGCGACCGAGAAGCCTCCGGGCGGCGGTTGACGCGTCAGCGATGCCGGCCGCCGGCCGGCTTGCCGGTCGAATGGACCGCCGCGGCGCGGCGGCGGCGCGTCTCCCTCGGGTCCGCCTCGAGCGGGCGATAGATCTCCACGCGGTCGCCCGGGCGCACGACGTGTCCCTGTGACACGACTCGACCGAACACCCCGAGGTCGAGTTCCCGCCCGGCGAGTTCGGGACAGTCACGCAGGAGACCGGCGGCTTCGACAGCCTGCCGCGCCGTCAAGCCCTCGCGAAACTCCACGACGACGACCCGCTGCCGCTCCGGCAGCGCGTAGGCCACCTCGACGGTGTGCGGCTCACGTGCCGCCATGGATGATCCGGGCCCGCGCGATGAACGCGTCGATCAGCGCGTTGCAGCTCTGCTCGAACGCCTTGCCGAACAGCATCGATATCACCGGGTTCGCGAACTCGAAGCGCATCTCGAGCTCGACCTTGGTACCCGCCGAACCGATCGGCGTGAAGCTCCAGCGGCCATCGAGCAGGTGGAACGGGCCTTCGACCAACTGCATCGTCATGTAGGACGGCCGCAGGAAGGTGTTGCGGGTCGAGAACCGCTCGCGGACCCCGCTCCGCTGCATCTCCATGCTGGCGCGCAGGTCGTGGTCCGACTTCTCGTGCAACCGGGCGCTGGACACCCACGGCAGGAACTCGGGGTAGCGTTCGACGTCGATCACGAGATCGAACATCTGCTCGGGGCTGAACGTGACGAGCGCGCTGCGCCGGACTTCTCGGATGGCCATCGGGATACCTCAACGCGGCGCAAGTGTATGCGGGACGGCTAGAATGCGCGACCAGCCCGGACGCACCGCCATGGCCGCCCCAAGCAAGGACAAGAGCAAGGAGACTCCCGCGATCGCGCTCAACAAGCGCGCGCGGCACGAGTATTTCATCGAGGAGAACCTCGAGGCGGGCATGGCGCTGCAGGGCTGGGAGGTGAAGAGCCTCCGCGCCGGCAAGGCACAGATCACGGAAGGCTACGTGCTGGTCAAGAACGGCGAGGCGTGGCTCATCGGCGCTCACATCACGCCGCTCAAGACGACCTCGACGCACGTCGTCGCGGACCCGACGCGCACCCGCAAGCTGCTCCTGCACCGCCGCGAGCTCGATCGGCTGATCGGCGCGGTGGAACGCAAGGGCCACACCATCGTGCCGCTCAAGCTCTACTGGAAGAACGGCAAGGTGAAGCTCGAGATCGGGCTCGCGAAGGGGAAGCAGGCCCACGACAAGCGCGCGACCGAGAAGGACCGCGACTGGCAGCGCGAAAAGTCGCGGTTGATGAAGGTTCGCCGGTAGCCTTGCATTCCCGTCCGCGGCCCCTACACTAGGGGCGTCCATCTGGGGGCGACCGGTTTCGACGTGGGTCGCGAAACTTCAGGTGCATGCCGAGGTG
>VEPJ01000165.1 GCA_012026925.1 Gammaproteobacteria bacterium
TGCCGCAGCAGACGGAGGGCCGCATGCGCGGCTTCCAGCTGTGGATCAACCTGCCCGCGCGCGAAAAGATGAAGCCGCCCGCGTACCGTGGGATCCCGCGCAGCAGGATCCCGACGGTGGCCCTGTCGGCTGGCGGCGAGGCGCGCGTGATCGCCGGCACATTGCGGCAGGGCGATGCGGAGGTGACGGGGCCGATCGACGGCTTGTCCACGGAGCCCATGTACTTCGACGTGCGTTTGCCGCCCGGCGTGTCGGCGACGATTCCGACACCGGTCACCCACAACGTCTTCCTCTACGTTTACGAGGGCGATGCGGTCGTCGGCGAAAACGGCAAGGCGCTGCCTTACCGTGCCGCCGGGCTCCTCACGCCGGGTGATGAGCTCACGATCCGCGCCGGCGAGCGTGGCGTGCAGGCCCTGCTGTTGGCTGGGCGCCCGATCGGGGAGCCCGTGGTGCAGTACGGCCCGTTCGTGATGAACACGCCGCTCGAGATCCAGCAGGCGATCGTCGACTACCAGCGCGGGACGCTCGCGCCCCCGGTGTGACGCTCTAGACGAGTCCGAAACGCCGGTGCAGCCAGACCTTCACGAAGTGCGTGAGGGTCAGGTAGCTCGCGAGGATGCAACCGAGGATCGCCCAGTAGCCGCCCGGCAGCGGCGCGAAGCCGAACAACGGGGCCAGCGGAGAGTAGGGCAGCCACGTCCCGAACGTGCAGATCGCGAGCGTGGTCATCGTGAGCGGCAGGCTGGCGCGACTCTGGAGGAAGGGGATGCGCGACGTCCGGATCACGTGGATGATCAGCGTCTGGGAGAGCAGGGACTCGACGAACCAGCCGGTCTGGAACAGCGCCGCCTGCGCAGGCGTGTTTGCGCCGAACACGAAGTACATGACGCCATACGTGACGTAGTCGAAGATCGAGCTGATCGGTCCGATGGCCAGCATGAAGCGTCCGATGCTGCCGATCTCCCAGCGCCGCGGCGTCGCGAGGAACTCCTCGTCGACGTGGTCGGTCGGGATGGCGGCCTGGGAGAAGTCGTAGAGGAGGTTGTTCGTGAGCACCTGCACCGGTGCCATCGGCAGGAACGGCAGCCATGCGCTCGCGCCGATGACGCTGAACATGTTGCCGAAGTTCGAGCTCGCGCCCATGCGGATGTACTTGATGATGTTGCCGAAGACCCGGCGGCCCTCGCGCACGCCGTCGCCGAGCACGAGCAGGCTCTTCTCGAGCAGGATGACGTCCGCCGTCTCCCTGGCGATGTCCACTGCGGAGTCGACCGAGATGCCCACGTCGGCCGCCTTGAGCGCCGGCCCGTCGTTGATGCCATCGCCGAGGAAGCCGACGACGTGGCCGCCGGAGCGCAGGGCCTCGATGACGTCCGACTTCTGCGACGGCGTGAGCCGCGCGAACAACGTCGCTCCCTGTGCGACGGCCGCCAGCTGATCCGGTGGCAACCCATCCAGGTCGGGGCCGACGGCCACCGCGTCGACCGCAAGGCCCACGTCCCGGCAGACCTTGCCCGCGATGACCTCGTTGTCGCCGGTCAGGATCTTGACCGACACGCCCTGGCGTCGCAGCGCCGCGATGGCCTCCCCCGCGGTGTCCTTCGGCGGGTCCAGGAACGCCACGTAGCCGAGCAGGGTGAGGTCCGCCTCGTCCCTTACGCTGCAGGTCCGTTGTCCCGGCGGGAGGTCGCGGTAGGCGAGCGCAATGACGCGGAAGCCGTCCTCGTTGAGTTCACGGGTGGTTTCCTGCAGTTGCCGGAGGTGCGATTCGTCGAGCGGAAACGTCTCCGCGCCGGCCCGACCGAAGCGCGACACCGCGAACACCTCGTCCACCGCGCCCTTGCAGATCAGTGTGCAGCGGCCGAGTCCCTCGACGGCCACCGACATGCGCCTGCGGTTGAAGTCGAACGGTACCTCGTCGATTTTCGTGAACGATCGCGCCTCTGCCTCGAGCCGTTCGGCTTCCGCGTGCTGCAGGATCGCCACGTCGAGCAGGTTCTTCAGGCCCGACTGGTAATGGCTGTTCACGTAGGCGTGGAGCAGCACGTCGGCGCTCTCGGCTCCGAACAGGTCCACGTGCCGCTCCAGGATGATCCTGTCCTGCGTCAGCGTGCCGGTCTTGTCCGTGCAGAGCACGTCCATCGCGCCGAGGTTCTGGATCGAGTTGAGCCGCTTGACGATGACCTTCTTGCGCGACATCGCGAGCGCGCCCTTGCCGAGGTTCACCGTGACGATCATCGGCAGCATTTCCGGCGTTAGGCCCACGGCGACGGCGACCGCGAACAGCAGGGCCTCGATCCAGTGGCCCTTCGTCAGGCCGTTGATGAGGAACACGAGCGGCGCCATGACCATGATGAAGCGGATCATGAGCCACGCCACGCCGTTCACGCCCCGGTCGAAGTCGGTCGGCTCGCGTCCACGCGAGATCAGCACCGCCAGCTGGCCGAAGTAGGTGCGGCGCCCCGTCAGTACGACGATCCCGGTCGCAGTGCCGCTGACGACGTTCGTACCCATGAAGCACAGGTCCTGCAACTGCAGCGGGTCACCCGTCACCTGCGCGGGCGGCTCGGCGCGCTTCTCGACCGGCAGGGATTCACCCGTCAATGCCGACTGGTTGACGAACAGGTCCTTGGCCGTGAGCAGCCGCGTGTCCGCCGGCACCATGTCACCGGCCGACAGGTGCACGACGTCTCCCGGCACCAGTTGGTCGATCGGCAACTCCGACCACGGCGTCTCCGTGCCCGAGGGCGGCACGACCTGCGGCTCCGCGCCGTCCGACGTCGCCCTGCGGCGGACGGCTGCGGTCGTGTGGACCATCGCACGGAGCTTCTCCGCGGCCCGGTTGGAACGGTGCTCCTGGATGAAGCCGAGCGAGACGCTGAGCACCACCATCGTCGCAATGATGAGCGCGGCTTCGCGATCCCCGATGACGAGTGAGATGGACGCGAGCAGCAGCAGCAGGAAGTTCAGCGGCGTGAAGAATTTCCCGAGCAACTCCCGCAGGACGTGCCACTCGGCGTGCTGGGCTACGACGTTCGGGCCGAAGGCGTCGAGCCGGCGTTGTGCCTCGGAATCGGTCAAGCCGTCACAGCTGCCATCGACGATCCCGGGGGCCCGGTCGGCGGGCAGCGACGCGATCCGCACAAGTTCATCCGGAACGCGGCCGCGTCGCGAGGTCTTCTCCGGCGCTGGCCCGGCACTGTCGGTCGCGCCGGTCAGCGTGCGCGAGAGCACCAGGCCCGGGATCATCGGGAGCCAGAAGCTGAGGCCGCGGAACATCAGGGTCGCAGAAAGCCCGACCGCGATGGGGACGCCGACCAGCGCAAGCGTTGCGACCGACGCGGCTTCGAACGTGCCGAGCCCACCCGGCATGAACCCGAACGTCCGCAATAGCGACGCGATCATGAAGCTTGCGAACACCGCGCTCGGGTCCGCCGATGCTCCCAGCGCCCGGATCAGGACCCAGACGGTCATCGAATCGAGCACGGCGATCGCGATCTGCAGCGCGGTCGCCCTTGCAAACAGTGCGGCGTCGCGCGCAAGACGCGGCTCGGCCTGCTGCAACAGTGTCATCACGCGGCCGATCGCGGGCAGCCGGAGAGCGCGCCGTCCCAGGCGACCCGGATCGCGGCCCGACATCGTCAGTACGGCGATACCGAGCGACGTCCCGAATACGATGAACAGCGCGGCCACGCTCACGATGAGTGACGTTGCATGGCCCTGGCTCACGAGGATCGCGAGCGCCACGGCGAGGGCCAGGACGTAAGCCGCCCAGTACGAGGCGATATCCACCGCCACGGCGGCCATGACGGCTGGCCGGCTGTGGCCGCGGGCCTCCAAGGCCTGGGTCACGACCACCGTGCCGCTGAGTCCGAGCGACGGGAGGGCCTGGTCGACGAACAGCTTCGCGAGGCTCAGGCGGTATGCCAGGCCGAATGGGAGGTCGGCTCCAGCGCGGTGGAGCACGACTCGCCAGACCTCCGCTTGCGCTGCGTAGGTGGCGGCCTGCAGCGCGACGGCCCAGACGAGCCAGGCGGGCTGCGCCCGCTCCAACAAGGTGACGAACGCCCGTTCTTCGGATACGTGGGCGACGAGCAGCACCAGCGCCGCCAGTGCAGCGGTGCCGAGCAGCCACGGGATCCAGCGTGCGGTCGTGCGGGCCGTCATGGTGCGCGACCCGGGCCTGCCTGCCCGAATGCGGGACCAATATGCGCGGATCGGCGGCCGCTCGCCAGAGGCTGCGATCGCGGCAAACCGCGATGGAAGCACGCGGATCTTGCGGGAGACCGCAACCGACCCGCCCCGTTGCATCCGGTATGCTGCCCTGCGGTGTCGCTCTCAAGGACGCGAACGCCATGAGCCACAAGCACGAGCAGTTGCTGCGCACGATCTTCCACGACCCGATCAGCGCGAACATCCACTGGCGCGAGGTCGAGTCCCTGCTGCACCACGTCGGCGCGGAGATCGAGTCGCTCTCGGGCGCGCGGATCCGCGTGAAACTGAACGGGGCAGAAGGGATCCTGCACCGGCCGCACCACGGCAACACGCTCGACAAGAGCGCGGTGCGCCACCTGCGGGAGTACCTCGCTCACGCACGGATGACGCCGTCGCAGTACGAAGCGGCGCGCGAAGCGCAGCACTGAGGCGCGCGCCGTCTCGTCCCGCCGTCAATCCGGCGGTGCGGGTCCCTGTGTCCTGCCGATGGATGCCGTCGTCGCGGCGATGAAGAACATCGCGACGATGACTCCGAGCCCCAGCTGCCAGGGCATGGCGGCGACGCCGAGGATCGCGGCTGCGGCGCTCGCCCTGAGGCTCTCGCGACGTGCGTAAGCGATGAGGGCGAGGGCGACTGCCAATGCGCCGAGTCCGGCCGCGGCGCCGCTTACGATCTGGTCGACGTCGTGCTTCGGGCGCACCGGCGGCGGAGGAGAGTCCGTGCCGCGCAATGCGTCCAACGCTCGGTCGTACATGGAGCGTGCCTTGTCCTGGATGACCTGCTCGATCGGCGGCGGCTTCACGAAGGGGCCGGCAGCCTTGTGTACGGCCGCCAGCATCAGTGCCAGCGCGCCGACTGCGAGCGCGACTGCGGCAATCCGGGACTGGCGGGCGTCGCTCACGTGAGTGTCGCGATCTTCGCGATGTCGTCGGACGCGATGTCCGTGGCGCGCCCGAAACCGGCGACGTACAGCCCGTGCTTCAACTCGAGCCGGTAGAGCGTGAAGTCGCCAAGAGTGAACGTGACGCCGCTGTCCGGGAAACGCTCGAGGTATCGCGCGCGTCCCTGGTTCCAGGACTCGCCCTCTCGTTCGAGCGGATGCACGGTGCATTCGAAACTGGCGCGCTTGATCTGCAGCGCATCCTTGCCCGGTGCGTACTGCTCGTGCAGGAGAATGCCGACGCGCGCGCCGTCGAACAGGCCCTTGCTGTGCCGGGCGAGCCTGGACGCGTGCACGAGGACGCTCGTGTAATCCGTCGCGGGAACGAACGGCAACAGGCCGGCGAAGGGCGCGCCGTCCACGACGACTGCGAGAGAGAGCACCCGCTGGTCGTCCAGCAGGTCGCGGAGGGCTTTGGCGGTCGACTTGAGCACAATTACGACAACCGTCGAACCGGATCGGGCCGAAAAGGAGTGTACCCGCGTGAAATGAGAAAGGGCGTCCCACTAGTACGCAGGACGCCCTCGATTGGTCAAACTGAAGACTAGTAGCGCAAACCGGCCGCCACCGAGGCATGGTCTGACGGCCACAGGCCCAAGCCTGGCGGACTGAGGCGATCAGCGGCGACTTCGCCGATCAATCGCGCGCTCTTGACGGCACTCGGCATTTCACGTGTGAATATAAGGTCGATTCGTCTTGTCAGCAGCGAGACCCTGTTTGTCAGGAACTCGTCTTGGCAGCAACTCAGTCCTGCGGTGTTGCCCGGCCTGAGTACCCAAGCATCGTAAAGATCGCTGCTCAGAATCGTGTAGGGTGTGTCCGCGCCCAGCGCAGGGTCGTTAGGTGCCGAGTTCATGTCACCGACGAGAATCAGTCGGTCGTAGCCTTCCTGGTCATCGATGACGTCCATCAGTTCATCCGCCTGGGAGGACTGGATCGGCGGTGACTGAGGGTCATTTCTGAGGCCTTCGACCTCGAGATGCGTGTCGATAAACAGGTAGTTCTTGCCGCCGATGTTTGATTGGACTGCGACGTAGCCGCGGGTGACCGGCGGAAAAGCCTGTCCCAGCAGTAGCATCGCGTGGTAGTTGCAACCCTGGCCCGACGGTGACTCCTGATCGCAGAGCTTGACGTAACTCGTGTCCTTGGCAACGTCGCTGCGAGCAAGAATCGCATCGCGGTCTACGACCGTGAGGTACGCGAAATTCATCCCGTCAAGCGTGAACGGCACGATTGCCGCGAAGTTCTGAACCACCGCCTCTATCACGTAGCTGCCGCCAAGTGCGGAGCTCGTTAGTGCCAGGTGGTCCGCGAATGCATCCGCCACATATGGCAGGGCGCAGGGATCATATTCAGCTTCTTCGGCCTTGACGCATGCGAGCATCCAGGCATCCTGCAAACCTACAAGGTGAGGCTTCCGGACGGCGATCTGACCTGCGAGTGACGCAACTCGACCTGCCGGCTTGCTCATCGCGACGGTGTGAAGAGCCGTCACGACAGCTTGGTTGAACTGCGCCGGTGTTCCGCCACCAGCAATTACCTGGATCAACGGGGCAATGTCGGCGCCTATGTACTGGTTCTGTGTCATCACGTCGATATCGCCGACTGCTGCAGCCGGCGGGGCAGCAAATGCGGATGCTGCGACACTGATCGCGACTGCTGTCAGCGAAGCGAGAATCAGACGTCTCATTGGGTTCCCTCCGAACGCTCGTATTTGTCGTTGGTACGGGTTGCACTTCCCGCGTGCGGTGCATGCTG